>CAZQYQ010000235.1:0-7496 GCA_964597625.1 uncultured bacterium | reverse complement strand
TAAAAAATGGCCAGAGTCGGGATCGAACCAACGACACACGGATTTTCAGTCCGTTGCTCTACCGTCTGAGCTATCTGGCCTTGGCAGCGGGGACGACGAGACTCGAACTCGCGACCTCATGCGTGACAGGCATGCGTTCTAACCAAGCTGAACTACGTCCCCAAGGTTTCCTATGAATGAGCGCTTCCGATGGGCGATGACGGGCTCGAACCGCCGACCACCTGCGTGTAAAGCAGGCGCTCTGCCAACTGAGCTAATCGCCCTCCACGTCAGCGGAATGATAATATCATGCTTCGAATTGCTTGTCAACAACCTAAGTTTTCTTTTCAATCTGACATTGCATGCGCCCGTCCGGAAACCGGCGATGGTCAGAAGATATGGTCAGAATGTGACGACTTTCTGGGCTTTGTTGATGGCTTCGAGAAGATCGATCGTGTTGGCAAGTTTGCCGACACGCAACTGGCCTTTCAGGCCCAGTCGTTCAAGAGCGAAGCCGGAAACCAGGACCTTCACGCCCGCGCGCTCGATGCGGGAAATGGCCGGCACGAGCGGGCTACCCTCCATGCAGGCCTTGACGGCCGAGTTCCAGAAAACGAGGGTTCGCGGGACGATCTCGCTTTCGGAAAGGGTGACGATGAGGTTCGAAAAAGACTCGCGGCCCAACTTCGAGCGGGCACCGATGCTGCATCTGGTGAACATCAGCAGAAAGTTTGATACGGTGGCTGATGGCATCCAGACACGTTTTTCGAAGTAGACATCTTCGAACTGTTTGTAGGAAAAATCTGTGCGGGGACTCAGAGGATTGATCGACCTTTCCCGTTGTATTGTTCAAACTCCGGGCGGATGCCGTCCGCCCTTACGGATAAGGATTATATAACGCCGACCGAACCGTATACAAGACTGTATTATACTTGACAGCGATGGTGCCGTGTGTTATCTTCGCACCGAATTGGCCTCTGAAAAGGGGTTGAAGGTAATTCAATCAATTACGGGAAACATCCGAGGGCTGAAACCCTGGAGAGTGAAAGGAGATTTTTTCTACATGAAGCGTTTTGCTATCGTTCTCAGCGTGCTGTTCCTTATGGGTGTGGCCGTCTCCGCCATGGCCGCCGAGAAGGTCCTGCTCCAGTACAATCCGGCCCCCGGCACCACGACCAAATACAAGATGAACATCAATGGTAATACGGTCGTTACCGCCATGCAGCGCGCCCAGAAGACCAACCTCGAGACCAACATGTCCCTCGAGCAGAAGGTCACGGGCGTCGACAAGAACGGCAACATCGAGATGACCACCACCATCACCGAAGGCACCATCACCGTGAATGACACCCCGACCCAGCTTCCCGCCATCGGTCAGGTCATCAAGGTCAAGATGGCCAAGAATGGCGAAGTCATCGAGTCCGAAGGCATGGACCAGCAGGCCAACTTCAACCAGATGCAGATCAAGTTCCCCTCCACGCCGGTCGGCGTCGGCGACACCTGGGATGCAGCGATCACCGCGAATCCCCAGATGCCGATTCCGCTGAAGGTCAAGTATACCGTTCTCGGTTTCGAAACCGTTGACGGCCAGGAATGCGTAAAGCTCGGTTCGAGCGTCACCAGCGAGCAGGGTGACACCGGCAGCATCAACCTGAACGTCAAGGCCGACGGCAAGATCTGGTTCGCTCACAAGACCGGCATCATGGTCAAGAACGAAGTTGTCAGCAGCATGATCATGGTCATGGAAAATGACATGGGCGGCGGCAAGAAGGAAAAGATCGATACCCGCATGAACCTCACCCTCAAGATGGGGATCGCGAAGTAATTCGCAAAAGGGTACCGTTCCCCTTGACGCTCTTTTAAACCGTTCGTATAATCGATAACAAGATTCACGAAGCGGTCCTTGAAAAGCGAAGGGGAGTCCAGCAAAAAGCAGGTACCTTTATCATCGTTAAAGCTGGAACCCCGCTTTACCCGAGGCGGGGTTCTTCTTTATACCCAAACACCCAAACCCAACCCTATTACCCAAACCCAAACCATTTCATATCTGTCCTGGAGGTGACCTGAAAGGGAAACTCAAGTCCGTTACGTTTCATGTTCCTACTCAATTGAAGGAGGAATTCATATGAGGTTGTCTCGCAGCTTTATGAAGTCCATTGCGACAACCTTGGCCGTTCTGATGCTCCTGACATCGTTCGGGGCCAGTGCCGAAGCAGGCCTGTTCTCGAAGATCAAGGAAACGGTCAAGAATAACCCGGTGAAGGCAGCTCTCGCTACCGTCGCCGTCGGAGGCGCCGCAGTTCTTGCCGCTCCGACTATCGCTACTGCCCTCGGGTTCGCCTCTGGTGCAACGGTTGCCGGTGGAGCCGGAGCTGTCGCAGCAGTCGCCGGAGCTGGAGCAGGTATTGCCGGAATCGGCACCGCTATCTGGGGTGGCGTCTGCGCCGCCGGCGGATTCGTAACCGGTGCTCTGGGTGCAGTCGGCGCCGCAATCGGCGGCTTGTTCTCCGGTATCGCCGGGTTCATCGGTGGCATCGTCTGCAGTCCCCTGTTCATTCCCGCCCTGGTCATCGTCGGCGCAGCTGTCGTCGGCTATCTCCTCTGGAAGAAATACAAGCGTCAGCGCCAGACGATCGGCAATGGCAGCAGTCTTCCCTCGAGCGTCTCTGCCGGTATGACTCCGGTCAGCGGCAATGTTGGCGCACCGTCCTCGAGCGAGATTCCGGTCAGTTCGAATCAGAGTCCCACCACCAGCCAGAGCCCTGTAGCAGCAGAGCCTGAAGTGGTCCCTGAAGTGGTTCCCGAAGTCGTCCCGTCCGTCACTCCGGTTGCCGCCTCTGATGAACTCAAGACCGCGCACGCCGAATACATCAAGGCCTACAACAAGTACATCTCGATCGTCACCAATATCGGTGGCAGCGAGAATCCTGACGAAGAAATGCGGAGCAACATGCTGCGGACCGACACGCAGAAAGCTCTGACAGACTATCGCGATTCCTACAATCGCTACCTTACTCTCCTTCGGCAGAGCAACTCGAAGTAGCCCTGAATGACAAAAAGTCCCCGGGCCTTGCGGCCCGGGGATTTTTTGTCATTCAAAAACACTGTTACACCGGTGTTCTGGTGTTTTCGTGGTCCTGCCGGGAGAAAACCTCTTTCAAACTCTCACCGTACGGAAGGCATGCCAGTCGGTTTCGGTGATTTCCTCTTCCAGCTTCCAGGAAGCGGCTTTGAGGGCTTCACGCACCCGCGGGGCGTTGGTGTCGTTGACACCCGAAAACACACCCCGGGCGCCCTGCTTCGCCCAGGCCGCCATACGAGCCAGATGCTCGGCGAGAACAGGTGATGTGATATTGGCGACGATCCCATCGGCCGGCCAGTCCGGCTTGAAAGCCGCCAGATCACCGCATCTCATATCGATCATCTTCTCGAGACCATTCAGAGCGGCATTTTTCCGCATATTTTCAACGGCCGCCCCGTCGATTTCGAGCGCGGTTACGGCAGCCGCCCCCTTTTTCGCGAGATAGAAGGCGAGAATGCCGCTGCCGGCCCCGATATCGAGGAACCTGCCGCCGCGCAGGTCGAGTTTCGCAAGAAGCATGAGACACAGCCGCGTCGTCTCATGGGTGCCGGTTCCGAAGGCCATTCCCGGGTCGATGAGAATCGTGGTCGCCGCAGACTCGTTTTCCAGCGGCTCCGTCCAGGGAGGCCGGACGATTATCTCGCTGCCAACACGGATCGGCTGGAAGTGAGCCCTGAAGCCTTCCATCCAGTCCTGGTTGTCGGGGTAATCCCGGATTTCGAGCTTCGCGACATCGGATACGCCTTCATCAGCGAGAAATTTCGCCAGTTCCCGCTCTATGTGAGCCGGATCCTGTTCTATGGTCGACACAAGAAAGCTGACGATCGTCACGCCCGTGAAGCAGAAATCCTCTTCGCCTCCGCCCGTGTCCTCTATTTGCGGGCTCGAGAACGTTATCAGGCCGAGCCGTTCCGCAAGCCCGCCAAGGGGCTCTTCCAATTCATCCGGAACCGTCACATCGAATCTTCGCAGCATCTCAGCGGCCCTGCAGGGTGCGGATGCGCGCGTCGGCCTTTTCCATCAGGCTTTTCGCGACTCCGGGCAGCGCTTTCAGCTTGCGATAGGCGGCGAGAGCTTTTTCAAGATCGCCCAGCGCCTCAAAGGTTTCGCCGAGGCCATAAATGGCATACGGATCAGCCGCATCCTTTTCCCGCAGCACCTTATCGAACACATCGCGGGCCTGGTCCGGCAGTCCGGCCAGCAGGAACGTGCGACCCAGGCTGTTCATGGCATACACATCGTCGGGCTCGTATTTGAGACTGAAGAACAGGTGCCAGATCGCCATCGCGTATTCTTTGCGCTCCCGATACACCTTGCCGAGGTTGTAATGAGCGAAAGCATAGTCGGGCTTCACCGTCAAAGCCTTTTCGAGATACTTGAGCGCCTCGTCCAGCCGCCCCTGAAGCAGAAGCAGCTTGCCCATGTTATTGAGGGTGAACGGATCTTCGGAGTCGAGCGAAATCGCACGGGCAAACTCGATCTCGGCTTCCTTGAACATTCCCTTGTCGAGGAAGATGAGGCCCAGGTTCTTACTGATGGAAAGTTTGTCGGAACCGGTCTGCAGCGCCGCGTTGAAATGCGCTGCCGCGGTGGCCGGGTCGCCGCTTTCGAGACACAGCCGGCCAGCATAATAATGAGCCTCGCTGTTGTTGCCATCAATCGAAAGGACCTTGTTGAACCACGTCTGGGCGCCACCGGTATCGCCGTCTTCAAGCGCGATCCGGCCCAGCAGGACCATCGCGTTCAGGTTCTGCGAGTCTTTTCTGAGGATCTCCTGGGCGAGCCGCGTGGCTTCAGGGGCTTCGCCCTGCTCAAACTGGACCGTGGCGAGGCTGAGCTTGTTATACAGATCGGCCGGAGACACCCGGAGAGCCTCGCGAAGCGTCTCGATGCATTTTTCCGTGTCACCGCGCATCCGGTAGGCCAGTGCAAGCGAGTTTCTGGCATACTTGTCTTTCGGATCAATGCTGACGGTGTGCTCGAGCGTTTCGATCGCCTTTTCGATATTGCCCTGCTCGAGATAGGTGTTCCCGAGCAGATAATTCGTGTACAGATCTTCCTGCTTGAGCTTGAGCGACTGTTCGAGCAGTCCCATGGTCTTGTCGAACTCGCCTCTCTCCTTGTGGATCATGGCGATCTTGTTGATCGTGTAAATGTCGTTCGGCTTGGCCTTGAGCGCTTCCTCGAACAGCCGGAGCGCCTCATCCAACCGTTTCTCCTTCAGCGCATCATTCGCCTGCCTGTAGGCCTGATCGAAATCCATGCCTCCATCCTCCTGAGAACCTGTTCTTGAAATATATTGTATAGTTTAATATATATCGTTATGATTCTATATCGAGATCGGCTTTCAGGGCTGTCAGAGAAGCCACGACCTGGCGGCGCACCACCGGATCCTTGTCGGACAGCGCCGAGATCAGGGGTTCGACACCCTGGGCCATGCCGAGCTGGCCAAGCGCGTAGGCCGCCGAAGCGCGCATGTTCCTGTCGGGATCCTTGATCATGGTGGTCAGCAGCTCGAACACCCGCAGATCGCCGTATTTGCCAAGCGCGATCAGGATATTGGCGCGCACGCGGTTGTCCTGCTCGTCGACGAGCAGGTTGAGAAATTCGTAGACCTTCTTCCCGCCGATCGTTTCCAGAGCCTCGACGGTATTCGCCTTGACGCGCCTGTCTTCGACGCGAAGTTTTTCCGCGAGAATGGGAACATGCGTTTCGTTGCCGATCTTGCCGAGCACGCCGATCGCCTTCGACAGGACTTTCGCATCCGTCTCCTCGTTCACGGTCTTGACGACGAAGTCGAGGATCCCGGCGGGTCGCAGCCGCTCCAGAACATCCATCACGTGGTAGCGGATATTCGGATCGGGATCGGCAAACCACTGGAGAAGCTGGTCTACATGTTCGCTTCGCACCTGTCCCTTGAGCACTCTGAGAATGAGCACCTTCGTCCAGGGCGAGGCCTCCGGGAACGTCCGGACAAGGCCTTCAATGGGTTTAAAGCCGCGAAAGATGTAGGCGCGCACGCGGCCCTGATCGCTCGATGCGAGTTCGAGCTCATCGAGGGTCGCCACATCTTTCAGAAGGAAGGAGGTTTCCTCGCTGATGATGATCTCGTCGATATCCTGAACTTCGGCAAAGGTTTTGACATCGATCATCCCTTCGCCGAGCCAGATCATCTGCTGTCCCTCATCATCGATCGAGCCGTGAACGACTTCGAGTGCGTGCAGGGTGAGACGGGGCGTGAAGGGCGCTTCGCCTCGTTTGAGGAACGACTGGTCGAGCATCTGTGCGGCCTGAACGGCCTGCATGAGGGCCTCGTGACGATTCGGGTGCGCGAACAGCACGAGAATGCCGGCCATATGCACCTGAATATGGCAGTTTGAGCCGGGCTGGCACACCTGCCGGACGGTCTGGTAGAATTCCCGCACCAGGGCAAGCACCTGGGGGCCGCTGTTGCGGTTGATCGCTTCGGTCAGACCGCTGAAATATGCGAAAATAGCGACCGCGAACACTTTTTCACCGGTTTTTTCCTGGGTCGTCACCATGCGCAGCGTTTTGTCGACGATGCTCTTGCTGACGTAGTGCTGAAGCCCACGCCCAAGCAGATCGCGCTCCTTGAGGCTCATCAGCATGAAATTATAGGCGTGCGCCATCTGGCCGAACTCGTCGTTGCGCTCGATGAAAACCTGTTGCCGCAGATCGCCCGCAGTCACCTGTTCCATCGACTGGATGAACGACGTCAGGTCGCGCGTGACACGCTGTGACAGCAGATACACCAGAAACAGCGACAGCAGCAGCGCCGACAGGAATATCAGCGTGAGCCGGTTTCTCAGAATACCGAGCGGGCCGTAGCCGGAATCGTTCCGCAGGCCCAGTCGAAGAGTGCCGAGCCGGTGCTGGCCCTCGATGATCGGCACGAGCACTTCATACAGATCCTCCTCCGCCATCCTGACCATGATCGGCGTCTCGGAGTTGAGACTTCGTGAATAGGCGCTGTCGGGATCGAACGTCGCCCCCTTCAGTTGCGGATCGGAATGAAACAGATACTGTTCATCCTTCGCGACGGCGAGAAATGCATAGTTCTCGTCGAGATCGAGCAGCGATTGCATCTCGCGCAGATCCGCTTCCTCGCCGGCTTTCAAAAAACGCTTCGCGGCAAGGCTCACGACCTTGGCGACGGACATGCCGTGCTGAACGAAGCTCTGTCGCCAGTGTCGTTCATACCACTCCTGAACGGTCATGCGCGTCGAGAGGAACAACAGAAGGACGATCAGCCCCGTTCCGGCGAGCCATGCCGGGCTGAGACCGGATGCATTGCGCTTTCGCGCGAACCAGTAGGCCAGCAGGCCGAGCAGAAACGTTGAAAAGACGAGCAGATTGCGGAAGCGCACCTGCCTGATTTTTTCTTCCTCATCGGCGCGGAAGAAGCCGACACGGA
>CAZQYQ010000234.1:0-7540 GCA_964597625.1 uncultured bacterium | reverse complement strand
GTTGCTCGTGCGCAGCGACACGCCGTTGGTCGGCGGGGCAAAGCCCTGGCCGATGCAGGGTCCGCAGGCGCTTTCCAGAATGCGGGCGCCGGCGGCGATCAGATCAGAGAGATACCCCTTGTCGGCCAGCATGCGAAGCACCTGGCGCGAGCCGGGAGCGATGCCGAGGGAGCACTCCGGGTGAACCGATCTGCCCTTCAGGATCATGGCGGCCTTGGCCAGGTCGGTGTAGCTCGAGTTGGTGCAGCTGCCGATCATGACCTGGTGCACTTTCATGCCCTCCAGCTCTTTGACGGGCTTGACCTTGTCGGGCATATGCGGGCACGCCGCCAGAGGCTCGATATCAGCGAGATTCAGCTCGATCACGCGGTCATACGCCGCGTCCTTGTCGGGGCCGAGTTCCTGCCAGTCATTCCCACGCCCTTGCGCGACCAGAAACGCCTTCGTCACGTCGTCGCTCGGGAACACCGATGTCGTCGCGCCCAGTTCGGCGCCCATGTTCGTAATGGTGGCCCGCTCGGGCACCGTCAGATGCTTGAGGCCGGAACCGGAATATTCGTACACATACCCGACGCCGCCCTTGACGGTTTCCCGGCGCAGGATTTCGAGAATGATGTCTTTCGCGCTGACCCATGGCTGGAGCTTGCCCTTGAGGACAACGTTCACAACCGAGGGCATCTTGAGTTTGAAAGGAAAACCCGACATGGCCATCGCGACATCCTGGCCACCCGCGCCGATCGCAAGCATGCCGATGCCGCCGCCGGTCGGCGTGTGGCTGTCGGAGCCGAGCAGCGTCTTCCCCGGCTTGCCGAATCTCTCGAGATGAAGCTGGTGACAGATGCCGTTGCCGGGTCGCGAGAACGTCAGGCCATGCTTCGCGGCGATCGTCTGCAGAAAAGCGTGATCATCCGGGTTTTTAAAATCTTCCTGGATCGTGTTGTGATCGACGTAACTGACCGACAACTCCGTCTTGACCCGCGGAACGCCAAGCGCTTCGAACTGCAGATATGCCATGGTTCCCGTCGCATCCTGCGTCAACGTCTGATCCATGCGGATTTCGATCGGGCTTTGCGGCTTCATTTCACCGGATACGAGATGTTCCTTGATGATCTTCTGCGTAAGATTCAGAGACATTCCTTCCTCCTGATGATTTCTATGATAAAAAAAGAGTCGTCCGTGCGCACGATTGCCTTTTTGGGGGCAGTCGATCCGTTCGGTGACTCTCGAAAGACCTTGGTTACCTGCCCTGCGTGGCCTCTTCAGCCTTCTGACCGCCGGCAGGACGCGGAGCAGAAACGATACCAGCTGTTCCCGTGGCTGTCGCGGCTTTTTTGAGCGAGAGCCCCGTCAGGGGAATATCTACAACAATATCTTCGTTACCGTCAACTTCAGACGGTTCCAGCGGATTTTTCCCTTTCGACCGTACCAGAACGAGCGCGGATTCATCGTGATCAGGGCAGAAACCAGGCTCATCCTGCTCGTAGCCGCATTCCGGACAGCGAAAAATATCGGGCAGGAACTTCTGGTTTTCCTTCCCTTCTTTCAGGAACAGTTCCTCACCGGCCTCTTCATCGCCGGCCCCGGTCTTGTCACCGGATTTCGCTTTGTCCCGGGATTTTTTGGAATCCGCATCGGAAGCGCCGCGCTTTGATTCGGAAGCCGACGCTTTGGCATCACGGTTTCCGGATGCACCGGCAGCCGCAGCCGGCATCTCCGCCATCTCCGCCAGGAGCAGAACCGAAAGAATCAACGGGAACAAAGACGCCCCGATCCATGTGCGGGCGGATCGGGGCGTTCTCAGCTGTTCATTCATTATCCCGGATGATTTCGAGAACCGCCGCCGTATTCTTCGCATCCATCAGCGACTGCCTGAACTCATCCCCGCGCAGAAGGCGGGAAATCTTGGCAAGAAGCTTCAGATAGGGACCGCCCGAGGCGACCGGAGCAAGCAGCAGGAATACGAGATTCACGGGCTTGCCATCGATGGCTCCGAAGTTGATACCTTCGGGAGCGCGGAAGAATGCCACGGATAAATCCTTGATCGCGCCGCAGCGGGCATGAGGAATCGCGATCCCTCCACCGACTCCGGTGGTGCCAAGTTTCTCACGTTCGAGCAATGCGCTTTTGAGGGCTGCCGGCTCTTCGACCGCACCGGTTCCGACGATGGCTTTAACAAAAGCGTCTATAGCCTCATCTTTCCCGTTGGCCTTGAAATCCAGGAACACCATCTTTTCATGCAAAACATCCGCCAATTGCATCGGGGGCTCCTTCGGTTGTCTCACCAATGACTAAATGCTGCAAATGTATAGCTTAACGTCAGCAGGAAATACACCACAAGATATCACCTTACCAAGGGTCGACGATATCGGTCAATCGGTTGAGTGAAAATATTTTATAATCTTCATGGAATCACAAATAAAAGCAGATTGCCGACCGTACCGCGAACCACTCCCAGGAGAAGCCGCTGCCCTGCTGGAATCTGTCTGAACAGCTCATCCAGCTCCGCCGCGGATGTCACCGGAGCGCGATTGATCGTCTGGATGACATCTCCGGGTTCCAGGCCGATTTCTTCACCGAGGCTGCCGGATGCAACCGCCGTGACCACCACGCCTGACGTCACCCGGATATTGAACTCATCCCGGGTGGCGCTGGTTAAATCGGCCAGGCCGAGGCCGATGCGGCTTTTTGCGGCCTTCGCTTCGCCCGACTTCCGACTGCTCGGCACTTCAGACAGCAGCAGCTTCACCAGTTTCACGCTGCCCTTCCTGTGAACGCCCAGTTCAACGGTTTCACCGATGCGATGCCTGTTCAGCAGATCGTTCAATCGCGATATGCCGTCAACCGCCTTTCCGTCAGCGGAAACGATCACATCCCCGGGGGAGATGCCGATCTCGTCGGCACTGGAACCCTGCGTCACATCGGTCACCAGGGCTCCTTCCTGTGGAATGCCGAGATGCGCCGCAAGCCGATCATTGATTTCCTGGAGGGTGAAGCCCGTGAAAACCTTCTTCACCCTGCCGAACGCCATCAGATCGCCGATGATGCGCCTCGCTGATGAAACGGGAATCGCGAAACCGATTCCCTGGCCGTACGGCAGAATTGCCGTATTGATGCCGATGACCTCGCCTTTCGAATTGACGAGCGCGCCGCCCGAGTTTCCCGGGTTGATCGAGGCATCCGTTTGAATGAGATTGCGATACGCACGGTCACGGTCAATGGTGAGTTCCCGTCCCAGTGCGGATATGACGCCGGCCGTCACGGTTATGCCGAGTCCGAATGGATTGCCGATCGCGACGGCCCATTCTCCCACCCTCAATGCGTCTGAATCTCCCAGCGGTGCGAACGGCAACGACGCTTCACCATCGATTTTCAGCACCGCCAGATCGCTGTTCGCATCCTTTCCGACGATGGATGCCTTCACTTTCCGGCCGTCTTTCAGCTTCACGAGAACCTCATCGGCACCCGCGATCACGTGTTCGTTCGTCAGCAGATGGCCGTCGGCGCTGATGATCACCCCCGAACCGTTTCCCTTCTGCGGGATGACATTGTTGAACCCGGAAAAATCATCGTCGAACAGATGTCCGAAAAACTGGTCCAATACCGGGTCGCCGGAGCCGAATCTCCGCTGCCTGACATATTGAACCGATTCGATCGCCACGACGGCCGGGCTGACCCGCTCGGCAATATCCGCGATGAGCGATGTCCCGAAGAGGTCGCCGGCCGCTCCGGCATGACAGGCTCCGCACGACAACACAAATAGTACTGCAACTATAATAGCATGATATTTATTCACGAAGATGCGCCTCCGCTCAAAGATGCCAGCCGGCCGCTCGATCATCTGTCCGCTGCAAGTATTCCAACAGGGGATACCGCGCGCTGATCATCGATTTCTGGATGACTGCGCCGATACGCATTCAGTTTGCCCATGAACGCGGCAACATCCGCTTCGCTGAGTTTCGCGAGCGCCTGGCCGGAAACAGGGGGAACGCTTGTTTCAAGCCCTGCCGGCGCGGCAACCGGGAGGCTCCTTGCGACGGCGGGGTGCCCGGCGGCACGCGTCGGGGCGGCCGGCTTATGAACCGGGATCTGCCTGTTGAAATCAGGCAGCCCGATGCTGATCACCGTAACCAGACATGCCGCCGCAAGCGCATACTGCACGGGCCGCAGCCACTGTTCGATCATCGTGTCGACCAGGGTCGAAGCCGAAGCCGGATCATCGTTTTCCCCGGTCTCGAGATCGAGAACCTGGCCGATCTGGGCGACCAGGTCGCGGGGCGGAACCGGGGCCGGCATTTCACGCAGTGCTTCGAGCATCACCGCCCGGTTCGCCATGACCGTACCGCAGTCGGCGCAGGTGCGGGCATGCGAAAGACGGTCATGCCAGCCGGGCGCGGAGGAATCATCCCCGTGTTGCTCATACCAGTCTTCGAGACGAGTACACTTCATCTGTTTCTCTCCTGGCGCAGGAGCGGCTCCAGCGCTTCCTGTAAAAGACGGCGGCCTCGATTGATCCGGGATTTCACCGTTCCTTCCTTGATTTCCAGGACTTCGGCGATCTGATCGTGCGAATAGCCTTCCATGTCTCTCAGGATAACGGGCATCCGGTACACTTCGGGAATCTTCGCGAGATGTTTCTCGATGGCATGACGGAGTTCGCCCTGGAACTCTTTCTCAAGAACGATATCGGCGGGATCATCCACGGGTTTTTTCGAAAACCAGTCGATGATCGAGTCAAGCAGCGATTTCCGCTGGCGCGTCCGGCTCTGGGACAGCGTAATGCAGGTGTTTCCGGCAACTCTGAGAATCCAGGTTTTGAAGCTCGACCGGCCCTCGAAAGAACCGATCGCGCGCCAGGCCTTGAGAAAAACCTCCTGAGTGGCATCCCCGGCATCCTCGGAGTTGTTAAAGAACCTGTATGCCACGCGATAAACGGCCGAATGATACCGAACCACAAGCCGATCGTAGGAAGGTCTGTGCCCCGTCGCCGCACGTCTGACAAGAAGCCGCTCCTCCTCTTCCGCGGTCCCACATCCTTTAGACTCGGAAGAAGCTTCGGGAGTTCCGGAAATCATGGATTTCTTTGTTTCTTCTACCATACGAACATCGGGAGATTTTCGCGCAGTTTCGTCGTTTTTCCGTCATGAATGCCGAACTGGATGATCCGGCCTTTCCATTTGTGTTCGCGCGTCACAAACCCCTCGGCAAAACCCCGGATGGTGAGAAAATAATAGCCCGCGGGCAGCGTGATCGACGGGAAATTGAAAATACGCCTGTGAAAAGCATTCTCGACGCCGGCCTCACCGTTCTCAAGAGATGCGAGAAGCCGGTCCTGAGCCCATAACTCGACGCGCTCAGGCAAAATCGAAATCTGCCTGGGCGTCTTTTCCCGTACCGTCGTGACGACGACATCGAGAATCCCCTCGCCCTGCGGCTTGACCAGCCTGCCGCCGGATTCCTCGGGCCGGCTCCTCTCCGGGAGCTGCGGAATCGGAATCCATGCCGCTGACGCCGGCTCGGCAAGGCCGTCAAGCTCTCCTTCGGTTCCCGCAGGCGGGGCCGGTTGCCCTTCACCTGCCGACAGAGACGAAGAACCGGTTTGCAACGGTTCCACGACGGTATCGGAGGAAAGACTGGCAACGGAGGAAACGCCTGATGCAATTCTGCCGGGAGGCAGATCGTCCTCGATGATGGAAATCGTATCGGTGGATGTGCCTGTTCCTGCGCCAGAGGCGGTCCCTGACTTCGGAGTGTCCGTCAGAAACTGGTCGATACGCTGCAAGGCATCCGTGAATGTCGCCGGTTGCGATGGTTCCGGGCAAGCCGGCAGCACGATCGAAACCCATGCCGCCAGGCACAGGATGGCGATTTTCCGGCTATTCCCGTATATGCGTGGAATGGGAGCCATACGCTCTTATGCAGGAATTGGAACCGTCACGTTGAGCATGCTCCTCGTGGCCGGTCCGGATATGTACAGATTTTTTTCATCCATCAGGTTGATCTCGAGCCGGTTTTTCAGCCTGGCGCCCGATTTGTCCCGAAGGATCTTGATGATCGGCCTCATCACGGCCTGCTGATTCGATCTGAGGACCATGCCGATGGAACCATCGCTGAGTTTCACCAAGCTTCCGTTGGGATACAGAGAGAACCGCCTGATGAAATACTGCAGAATATCGGGATCGAACTGAGTATCGACGCCACTCATGACGATTTTTATCGCATCGTACGGCGTCATGGCGACCCGGTAGGGCCTGTCGGTCGTCAAGGCATCGTACACATCCGCGATTGCGGTAATACGCGCAAAAAGCGATATATCACGGCCCTTGAGTCCCTTCGGATACCCTCTTCCCTGGAATTTTTCATGGTGCTGAAGGGCGACCATCCGGGACCGCTCTGATATTTCCGACGAGCGGCAGAGAATTTCATACCCGTAGGTGGAATGCCGCTTCATTTCCGCAAATTCAGAATCTGTCAGCTTGCCGTCTTTGTTCAATATCGCAAGCGATATCTTCAGCTTCCCGACATCATGGAGAAGGGCTCCGGTGCCGAGTTCCTGGAGATCTTCGCGCGACAAATCCATTGTCTGGCCGATCAGGATCGACAGGGTGGAGACGTTGATATTATGCGTGAAGGTATAATCGTCGAACGATTTGATATCGATCAGGTTGATGATCGCATCGGGGGCGCTGAGTATTTCCGTGACAAGCTGTGATGCGACGTCTCTGGACGGGCCGACGTCGATCGCCTGGCCTGCCCTGACGCTGTTCACAACGTTCGAAACGACCTTGAAGGCCATGACCTGGGTCTGCTTCGTGATCGCCACGTTTTCCCCATCGATGACGGTTTTCATATCCGGGAATTTTTCGAACAGAAGAGAAAAATTCTCCGCGATCCCGACGATATTCTCCGCGTCGGAAATATCGGTTATCTGAAAATTGTTTACGATATATTCCTGGCCGGTCTCCGTTCGCAGATACAGATCTTTTCGGATCATCAGCGCTTCGACATCGTATTCACATCTCAGCCCGCGAATGATGAACCGCGACGGAAGCTGCTGCTTGCCGATGACATCGCCGGTGATCCAGGTGAATTCACGGCACGAGCCGATATGGCTGTAGCCGGTGAATAAAGCCAGATTTTTGAGTGTCGTGTTTCCTAGCATCTGCGTTGCATCACATCTCTATATTACTCAATATATAGGCCGCGTCATTTGAATGAGGGGAAAAGGAAATGGACCACCACCTGGTGGTCCATTATATCACGGGGTGAATCGTTTCGCGATCAGCGCATCGTTTCCACTTTTCTGATCAGGTCTTCACGAATATCGCGGCCATGGCTGCGCTCGAACTGGATTCTGGTTCTGACCATCGGAGCGACGAAGGCGGCGCCGGTCGTTGCGGAAAGTCTGTCGAGAGCTTCGCCGGAGCCGCTGATGATGTCGGCGGCAACCAGCTCGGCGGCGCGCTTTCCGACGAGCAGAAGCTTGTCGCTGATGGCGAGTTTCGTGGAGATCGTCTGACTTTCAGCCTTGAGAGCGGTTCCG
>CAZQYQ010000233.1:0-7592 GCA_964597625.1 uncultured bacterium | reverse complement strand
CGCATGCGTGTTCGTCGTGCCGAACAGGGGAAGGGCCACCGCAACCTCGCCTGGCTTCCAGGTCGGAGCAAGAAGATCGGTCAGATGTGACGGCATGGATTCAGGGGGCAGTTTCATCGTGTTCACGATCAGAACCCGCGCCCGCAGACCGAATCCGACCCATCGATTCAGCGGATCACGAAGTTCGGCCGGTAATCCGCTCGCCGTCGGCCATTCGCGGGCTTCAAACAATCCCTCCCCGGCGAGTCGAACGGTATGCGCGAATTCAGAACTCCAGAAAACATCGCACTGCGGTCTGGCCCGTTCGGCCCGCAATCGGTTTGCCAGTCCGATGGTTTTCGCGGCCTCCGTATCGAACACGGGTTTGACGGAAATACCGGTTCTTGCTGAGAAGCTTGCCAGCACGGGTTCGGCGAATGGCTGATCGACCGTGACATACGCTGTCACAACCGGACCGCCGGTTCTGCACGCGGAAATAAAAAGACCGATGGTCAGGATTACGCAGAGGATAAAAACAATATGACGAGCCATACAACGTGTTTCTCCTTCAGGTGCAGCCCGAGAACCGGAACGTATCACCTGCCGACAGGATCACTCCCCGTTCACCGACTGTTCCGAGGGCGATAGCAGTCACGTTGCCGGACACGCAGGGGTGTCCCAGCACAGAAGCTGTTATCGCGGTCTTTTTCTCATCGATGCAGCCGATCGTCAGATGTGGCCTGAACTGCTGAAATACCCATGGGAACCCGTATTCTCTGATGTTTCGCCGTTCATCTTCAGAGAATCCGTTCGAGCCGGAGAGATACTTGTCACGGATGGCTCCCCGGCGGAGCGGGTTTATGGCGGTAACGATCACTTCGTGCAGACGCCTCAGTGCGGTTCCGACATCCGCATTCCAAAACAGATACCCGTCACGTCCAGTCTTGATGCCGTGCAGGGATATCTGAAACGGCGAGGTCCCGGCCGCAATTTTAGCCAGTTCGCCTTTCACCGAGGCAATTTCCTGCTCCGGGAAAAGGCCCATATAGAGCGTGACATGTGGAATCGTCCCGTGCGCGAAATCGATGTCTCCGCCGGCGGAAGCGGTAATCTGCCGGTTCAGCACGAGCGCGGCTTTCAGAATTTCTTCCGGAAGCTCGATATAAGCATCAAGATACGCGAGTCGGGATTCCATAATGTCTTGAAGGAAGGCAGTCAAAGGCGGTCAGCGGCCGTGCAGAAATCGGGATTCGACCCAGCCCTGGTAGATATCCAGGACGGACATGATCGGTTGCATTCCGAAGTAGAAGATGAAGATGAATGCGACGCAGAGATAGGGGCCGAAGGGGATCATATGCGTAAGCGGCTTGTAGTGGCGATGGTAGCGTATTTTTTGATATATAATACCGCTGATGCCGCCGATTGAGCCGAGAAGACTTGCCAGCACGATGATCGCAATGACCGGCTTCCAGCCCATCCAGGCTCCGAACGCCGCGAGAAGTTTCACATCCCCGCCGCCCATCCCTTCCTTTTTCAGGATTTTCCAGGCAAGCCAGCCCAGCCCCCACAAAAATCCGCCGCCGAGCGCAAATCCAAGCAGGCTGTCCGTCAGAGTCACATACTGCTGGGGCGGCTGTCTGCCGAGAGGCGATGTCCAGATCCAGCAGGCCAGTGCATACAGAAGGCCGGCCCAACTCCCGTTGATGGACAGCTTGTCGGGGATGATCAGAAACCGGACATCGACAACGGTGATGATCATGCAGGAAACGCCGAAAACCCATGACAGAACGGCTTTCGTCCCGAGGCCCCACATGCCGACGGAAAGACCGGCCAGCGCCGCTGAAAAGGCAAGATACGCCAGGTCCTGGTTTTTTCCGGCATTCACGCAGCCCCGTCGCAGCCCCCCCGCGCAGGTGTGGCACTTCGTGTAATCATCAAGCATCTCCTCGTGACCGGGCCATGAACGTATAGCCCAGGAGATACGAGGTCCGGCCGCCGCGCCGAGCAGAGCGGCGACAGCCACAAGCAGTATTTCCAACAGAGTCACGTCGGATCAGCCCTCATCCCGGGTGATCCAGCCGTTGCGGGCGAAAATCTTCGCCAGCAGCTTGAAAACAAGTTTCGCAGCCAGAAAATCGCTCGCGATCTGGCCGGGAATCGGACACAGTTCCATGACATCGAAGCCGACGACATTCCGCTTGGAGACGACGGCGTCAAGGAGCTGCATGACCGGATACCAGAGCAGTCCCCCCGGTTCGGGCGTTCCGACCGCGGGCATGATTGCCGGGTCGAAAACATCTAAATCAATAGATATATATACATGCTTTTTCAGTCTTTCGACGACCCGCGGAATCCAGGTTTCCGATGGGCCCTGCAGATCATGTGCCCAGAAGATGCCGTCATGGCGGACTTCGCGCACGAATTCCATCTCCCCGGCCGAGATATTTCGAATGCCGACCTGCGTCAACGGAGCAAGATCAAAGACGCGGCGCATGACCGACGCATGATTATACGGAGTATTCTCATAGGTATCTCTCAGATCCGCGTGCGCATCGAGCTGAAGAACACTGAACTCTTCGCCGTATTTTCTCCGAAGCGCATGAACGGGACCGGTTGTGATGCTGTGCTCACCGCCAAGCACGACGGGAAATTTATGGTCAGCGCAGATAGCCGCGACGGCCGTTTCCACATTTTTTACCGTCGCCTGCGGCCCCGACATGTCGGGTTCAAGTTCGGGAAGCGTGCAGACGCCCTTGATGAGCGGCTCGCAGTCGAGCTCGATATCGTAGAGTTCGACGTTCCGCGAAGCCATCAGCAGCGCGGACGGGCCTTCCCGGGTACCTGCACGGTAAGACGTCGTGCTGTCATACGGTACAGGGAGAATGACGGCGTGGGCAGTTTCATAGCGGGTATCTTCGGCCGGCAGGCCAAGGAAGTTGTAACCCCCGCGGAAATGCAGTTTATCGAGTGACATGCGACCTCCGTGGTGGAAGATGTGGTCGTTATCATAGCACAGCAAAAAGATTTCATTCACGACAAAGATACAGCAAAGCAGAGGGATCTTCGTCGAACGGCAAAATGTAATTCAATCATGCCGGAGTGAAAAAGATCCGTGATTTCGATCCGGATGTTGCATCTGTTTCTTTGAAGCCGGAAAATGAGATATACTTTCGCTCATCATGAAATCACACAGTCCTGCGCAGCTGGAACAACTGAACAGATGGTTTGAGAAGCAGGTCGGGGTTGCGGTTGCTTATTCGGGAGGCATGGACAGCACGTTTCTTGCTCTCGCGGCAAGGCGACATATCGGCAGCCGAAGCAAAGCCTTTATGGTTGTTTCTGAAGTCATGCCGGTAAACGAGATCGAATCGGCACGCGAAACAGCCGTGAAATACGGACTCGATCTGCTGGAAGTTCCGCTCAGCGTTCTGCATCTGGAGGCCTTTTCGAAGCATCCACCCGACCGCTGTTATCTGTGCAAAAAGCATGTTTTCAGCACGCTTCTGAGTCTCAAGCCTGCTGACTGGACACTTGCAGACGGTTCAAACCTCGATGACCGAAGCGATCACCGGCCGGGCCGCCGTGCGCTGAGCGAGCTCGGTGTCGCCAGCCCGCTCGAAATCGCGGGCTTTGACAAAAGAATGATCAGAGAAGCGCTTATCGCCTGGGGAGCCGCCGAATTGATCCGGCCGCCAGGGCCCTGCCTGGCCACGCGGATTCCGTTTGAAACGCCGGTCACTCTCGAAAAACTCCTGCAAATACAATCCGGCGAATCTCTTCTGCGTGAGGCCGGTTTTCCTGACTCCAGGCTTCGTCATCACGGAAGTCTCGCCAGAATCGAGGTTCCGGTCGCGGATGTGGAAAGAGCCATGGCTGCGCTTCCCGCTTTGATCGACCGGATAAAAGCCCTTGGTTTTATAGATGTCGTCATCGATACAAACGGTTATCGCCGCGGTTCCATGAACCAGGTTATATAGAAGATAGAATACTAAGCACCAGGCGCATTCATGAAAAAACCCCCGCGACGGTCGAAACCGTGCGGGGGTTTTGAAAAACCGGAAATTACTTGAGGGTGACCTTGGCGCCGGCTTCTTCGAGCTTCTTCTTCATGCTCTCTGCATCGGCCTTCGGTGCGCCTTCCTTCACATTCTTCGGAGCGCCGTCAACGAGATCCTTGGCTTCTTTGAGACCCAGGCCGGTCAATTCGCGAACGACCTTGATGACGTTGATCTTGTTGGCACCGCAATTCTCGAGAACGACATCGAACTCGGTCTTCTCAGCGGCAGCGGCGGCGGGGGCGGCGGCGGCGGCGACGGCAACCGGGGCGGCGGCGGTGACGCCGAACTTGTCTTCCATAGCCTTGACGAGCTCAGACAGCTCAAGAACGGACATCGTGCCGATGGCTTCCAGGATCTGGTCCTTATTCATTTTCCAACTCCTTCTTATTTGCTTGTTGCGATATTGATTTTAAATGCGTGTTTCCAACGATACAACCGGAATCGGGACGCCTCAGGCGGCCTTTTCCTTCTGCTCTTTGAGAGCCTGCAGAGCGTATACGAACTTGCGGATCGGTCCCTGAGAGACGGAAAGCATGTTCCGGATCGGGCCGACCATGGTCGAGAGCAGCATGCTGAGCATCTGCGTCTTGCCGGGCAACTTCGAGAGAGCCTCGAGATCCTTGACGGTCAGGAGCTTGTCGCCGAGCAAACCGGCCTTGAACTGGAACTTTTTGGCCTTCCCCGCGAACTCGAACAGAGCCTTCACAGGCGCTGCCTCGTCGCCATAACCGAACGTGATCGTATTTTCACCGGTGAGGAAAGGTTCGAGCGCCTGGTGCTGCGGATCATGCAGAGCGCGGCGGGCGAGCTTGTTTTTTACAACACGCATCTCATCGCCGAGTTTCCGGATGTCCTTGCGAACACTGGTCATCTCGTCGACGCTGACACCTTCACATCCGGCCACGATTACAACCTTGGCCTTTGAAAGCTTCTCATGAAGATCCTTGATATAGCTTTCCTTGAGTTTCATGTCTGCCATTCTATGAGTCACCTCCTTCAGTGGCTGGGTCTTGTTTCCAAATCAAAAAGGGTTTCCGGTCCGAAACCGGAAACCCTCATTGAACAATCGAGGTTTCACCAGTCTCGGCAGGCCGGTCGACCCTTTCGGATCGAGCCGATTAACGCAAGGACCCGCGTCTACGACTCAGAACGTTACAGAATTACACAGCGATCTTTTCGACCGTCGCGCGTGCGGCATTGACATCGAGATCCACACCGGGGCCCATCGTCGAGCTGATGGTGCAGCCCTTGATATACGTGCCCTTCGCGCCTGACGGCTTGGCCTTGTTGATGGCCTGGAAGAAGACAAGGAAGTTGTCGTGCAGTTTCTTGGCGCCGAACGAGGCTTTTCCAAGAATCGAGTGGATGATACCGGCCTTTTCGACACGGTACTGCACCTTACCGGACTTGAGTTCCTGAACCGTCTTTCCGATGTCCATGGTCACTGTTCCGACCTTGGGGTTGGGCATCAGGTTGCGGGGGCCCAGAATGCGTCCGAGCTTTCCGACGAATCTCATCATGTCGGGGGTGGCAACGGCTGCATCGAACTCCGTCCAGCCTCCTTCGATCTTGGTAACCAGATCCTGGGCACCAACGAAGTCTGCTCCAGCGGCTTCGGCCTCTTTGGCCTTCTCGCCGGCGGCAAAGACGACCACGCGGGCGGTCTTGCCTACGCCATGAGGCAGAACGATGCTGCCACGAAGCTGCTGATCGGCATATTTCGGATCGAGACCGGTGCGGACGGCGATGTCGATGGTTTCATCGAACTTGGCCGATGCGCAGGCGACGACCTTCTCAAAAGCTGCCTCCGGAGTGGAGACCTGACCCAGGGCGACATGCTTTTCCTTCAGCGCTGAAAAACGTTTGGAGTGTTTCGGCATACGGGTAATGTTTCCTCCTTTCTTCAATGATGCAACCGCCCTTGCGGGCGGTTAAGAAGCTCAATCAATCAACGACTTCCATGCCCATGCTGCGTGCGGTGCCTTTGACCATGCTGATCGCGGCTTCCATCGTGCCGGCGGTCAGGTCAGGCAGCTTGCGCTTGGCAATCTCGGTGATCTGGGCGAGATTCACCTTGCCGACCTTGGTGCGGCCGGAGGTGGGGTTGCCCTTCTCGATCTTGGCGGCCTTCTTCAGAAGGAAAGCCACGGGCGGAGTTTTGGTGATGAAGGTGTAAGACCGATCGCTGTAGACCGTGATGACGACCGGAATGACAGCATCGCCTTCCTTGGACGTTCTGGCATTGAAGTTCTTGCAGAAGTCCATGATGTTGACGCCGTGCTGGCCAAGAGCTGGACCGACCGGGGGAGCCGGATTCGCCTTGCCGGCGGGAATCTGCAGTTTGACAAAACCAGTAACTTTCTTGGCCATTGTTCTGTACTCCTTCGAACGTTATGGAATGCGTCAGGACTCTTCGAGCTGGATCAGATCGACTTCGATTGCGGTATCGCGTCCGAAGATGAATACCAGCACCTTGGCCTTGCGCTTTTCCTGGTTGATTTCCTTGATAACACCGATGAAATCCGTGAACGGGCCATCGATGATCTTGACCGTCTGACCTTCGGTGAAACCGATAGGTGTCATGGCAGCCGAGCGTTGCGGGCCGATGCCGGCCGTGCGCAGCACGTTCTGCACTTCTTTGTCATGAAGCGGAGTCGGCTTGTCGCCGAGTCCGACGAACCCGGTGACCCCTGGGGTGTTCTTCACGACCGTCCATGTGTCATCGTCCATGTTCATCTGAACCAGGACATAACCCGGATAGATCTTGCGGGTCTGGGTGACGCGCTCGCCGTCCTGGACACGCTCGGCACTCTCGGTCGGGACAAGCACCTCAAAGATGCAGTCCTGTTTCCCGAGAAGCTGGACACGATGTTCCAGGTTGGTCTTGACTTTATATTCAGATCCTGAGTTGGTATGAATGACATACCATTTAGCTCTAGAGATGTTCACAGTCAGACCTTCCCACCGCTCACAATGATTTTCAGCACTTCACCGAACAGGACATCGAGGACACCGATGAAGAGTCCGATACCGATGGACGAAATGATGACAACCTTTGTCGAGAGCTTGATGTTCTCGAAGGTCGGCCAGGCAACACGGCCCTTCTCGGGGCGAACCTCGATCCAGACTTCCATCAGATGACGGGACAGTTCTTTCCAATAGGTGCGTAACTTATCCATGTGCCCCTCTATAGCGAAGTGTTCTTGTACCATCAGGGCTGAAGGGAATCGAACCCCTAACCCCCGGTTTTGGAGACCGGTGCTCTGCCAATTGAGCTACAGCCCTAGACTCCGAATCAAACGTACCTTGACGGTAAAACCAGCGTTTGGTGCGCTGGTTTCATTCCGTACAGTTCAGAAACGCTTACTTGCCCTCTTTATGAGGAGTGTGCTTCCGCTCTGTCGGGCAATATTTGCTCAGCTCAATGCGGTCAGGGTCGTTGCGCTTGTTCTTCATGGACGTGTAATTCTTGCGCTTGCAGGTCGTGCACACAAGGTTGATCTGTTCTCGCATAGGGCTCCCTCATTTCGGAACATTCGACCCACGAATCGGGCC
>CAZQYQ010000232.1:0-7606 GCA_964597625.1 uncultured bacterium | reverse complement strand
TTAATGCCGAAAACTTCATTCGGTCCGCCACCGCACCGCAGATCAAGGCCGGGGAACTGATCGAATGCCGTTTCATCGGCTTAGGTGACGCAGTATGCTCGCACCGTTTGAAATTCCCGACACCCTCGCCATGGACATCGGAACCGGAACGAAGGACGTTCTGCATTTTTCCGCTGCTCACACGCTTGAAAACAATGTCAAACTTGTCGTTCCTACGCCGGCGCTTGTGATGGCGAACCGCCTCGAGCAGCACAAGGGCGATTTGAATATTTCAGGCTATACCATGGGCGGCGGATATCTGGCGAAAGTTCTGAAACGGCACCGCGCAAACGGCAACCGCGTCGTGATGGAACCTCTGCCGGCCTTCACCATCCGAAACAACCTCGAGGAAATCATCGCCGCGGGCATCGAGGTCATCGGGCGGGTTGAACGGGCAACGCATCATTTCGATGAAATAGAGCTCCCGCTTTATTTTGATCTCCTCGAACGCTTCGGCGTCGATCCGGGGGCGATCAAAGTAATCGGCCTTTCCGCGCAGGATCACGGGTACAACACCAGTGACGAGTCTTCCCGGCGAAACCGGTTCAAGTATTTTCTCGAACACCTCGAAGGGGACCCGTCGCCACGGTCGCTGGTTTTTACCGCCCTGGATCTGCCGCCCGTTTTCGGCCGTCTTGCCTCTGGGGCCCGGTGCATCAAAGAGTTCGGGAAAGGCCTTCACGCGGTTCTCATCGACACGTCATTTTCGGCGATTCTTGGCTGCGGCATCGATCCGCGAATCGCCGCGCTGCGCGGTCCGGTGTTGTATATCAATTATGGCAACGGCCATACGATGGCCTGTATCATGAACGGCACGAGTATCCTGTCGTTCTTCGAACACCACACCAGAATTCTGAAAACGAAGCCCGATGTGATGGCCGGGTATATGAAGCGCCTCGCGGAAGGAACGCTTCCAACCGACGAGGTGTTTGACGACGACGGAAACGGCTGCGTCACGTTCGAGCCGGTCAGTTTTTCCGGTCTCGCCGGAGTCGTCGTGACCGGCCCGCAGCGGCACCTGATCGAGCAGAGCGGCCTCGGCCCGTTCATTGAGGCGGCCCCCGGCGGCGACATGATGATGACTGGTCCGATCGGCCTTCTGCGCGGCATCCAGATGAGACGGAGCGAACTATGCGCCTGAGTCTCTCGCTGAAGAAGCATTCTCTTCTTCCCTGGCTGATCGCGGGTTTGTTCATTTTTTCTCCGGCCATTCTGGCGCCCGGCGGAGGTCCGGGGTACACCCTCTCCGCCTGCGATGACACGCTTCTGGCGCTGCTTACCTCGAATGATCCCACAAGCGAATTCAGCCAGGGGATCCGGAATTTCAACAGGTCGCTCACGCTTCTCGGCGGCTCGCTGAAAGAGAAAAAATCGGACGAACTGCCGGCAAGACTTGAAAAGGTCATGGAAAGCTGGCTGGCATTTTCCAATAAATTCAATGTCAACCCGCCTGATGAAGCTCGTCAGGACACAGCCTGGGCGGCCAAAATGAGCGAGGCGGCCGAGAGAATCGGCCGCATCCGGAAACTGACCCAGGATCAGAAGATCGGCGAAGCGCACGATCAGGTGCTTGCCCTGAGCGGCCGGCTGGGCATGTTCTTTGAAGCCGTCGGCATGAGCGAGTTGAAGCGGCGCTTCCTTGCCGGTTCGGAAATGGTGACGCGGCTCGAGCAGGATCGCGTCGCTGGCCGCTATGAGAGTATGAAATCAACCTGCGCCTCCCTGACCGGATGGCTTTCCGAGTTCCGACCGTCGCTCACCGGTGACGCGATTCCACCGTTCGAACGGTCCCGCAATACCGTATCGGCGCTGAGAATCGAACTCGGAGGCAATCCGGCCGCATTTCAGGCTCATCTCGGCCAGCTCGTGCAGCAGATCGAGGCCAATATCATGGATATGCGCGCCCGTGTCCTCATGCATGAATGGTTCCCGGCGGTCCCCTCCGCAACCGGAACCGCTTCACCCGCAGGAGACACCCGATGATCGCCGACGGCTCGTGAGGGGTTATGCTTCCACCTGAATTGTCTTTTATCGCTGAGTGGCTCGCCTGGCTCAGAACGACCTGGTTGTGGCCAGGCCTGCAGGAAGTCGGCCAGTTTGTCGGAACACATCTGATTTCCGGCATGATCCCGGCTTTTTTCATCGCCGGCGCCATAGCCGTATTTCTCGACAAGCAGCGCATCACCCGGTTGATGGGGCCTGATGCGCCGGTCTGGATCTCGTATCCCATCGCCTCCTTTTCAGGTGCCATCCTGACGGTCTGTTCGTGCGGCGTCATTCCTATATTTACAGGTATACTACAGCAGGGGGCCGGAATCGGTCCGGCGTTCACGTTTCTATTCTCGTCGCCGGCGATCAATCTGATCGCACTGATGTATACGAGCACATATATGGGGTTCAATTTCACCGTCGCGCGGGGGATATCCGTGATCATCGTATCGATGATCATCGGCTTCCTCATGCGGCTGGTCTTCAGGGAACCACCGCCACCGCCCGCCGCCACTTCTGTGGAGTTCGCCGAGGAAGAATGCAGTCGGACCGATTTCCAGACGTTCGTCTTCTTCGTCCTTCTGCTCCTGGTGATGCTCACGTCCACGGGCATATTCGATCGATTTCTGCGTCCAGACCCGATTGCGATCCATTCCCCGATGCTCACGTCCAGCATGATCAGGGGGTTGGATTTCCTGCTTGCCAAGCTCCTCCTGATCTTTTTTGAAATCTCGATCATGGCCCTTGCCCTGTGGCGATGGTTTCACCCTGATGAGATCCGGCAGTGGCTGAAAAAATCCTGGAGTCTCTTCGTCATGATTTTTCCCAAAGTTCTGTTGGGAATTTTCATTTCAGGGCTTCTCGCCGCTCTCATTCCTCTGACCAAATACATGTCCGTGTTCGCGGACAACTCCCTGGAGGCCAATCTGCTGGCCGCCATCATCGGTTCGATAATGTATTTCGGCACCATCGTCGGCGTGAATATCGTCGCGACGCTGGTTCACTTCGGTATGGACACCGGCCCAGCCCTGACACTCATTCTCTCCGGGCCGGCGGTCAGCCTTCCGAGCATTCTTGCCCTTCAGGCGATTGTCGGGAAAAAGAAGGCCATCACCTTTCTTCTCCTCGTGATCATCTTCACCGCGCTCAGCGGCATGCTCTACGGATGGCTCTGCTGAGCATCCGCAGCCGGAAACCCGCCTGATCAGCGATAGGCGTATGGGTCGTCGGTTCCGGGAAGGAGAAGGTTTGCCTGTGCCCCGGTTTCTGTTTGCCCCTGTGACTACAGACGGCGATGTGGTATGATAGGGTCTGTTGTGTCCATTGAGCAATGAGCGGATTCAACCGCGAACGGTCCAGGGGTATACATGGGGGATATCTTCGGTGTTTCGATCTGGGAGAATCCTTTATCAATGAGCTTCTGGAACCTCTAATTCAATTGTTGCGCTGATATTCGAAAGGATCGTTTCATGTCGAAGAAATCTGCCGTCGATCTCGGTCATATCCAGGAACTCATGAAGGACGGGAAATACGACGAGGCGCGGCCTCAGCTTCAGGAGTATCTGAAGCACAACCCCGATGACCCGCTGGGACTGCGTCTGTATGGGAATACCTATGCCTACACGGGCTTCCTGGGCAAAGCAAAAAAAATCTGGAAGGAAGCGATCCGCAAGTTTCCCGACAATATCGATCTGCTCTACAACTATGCGCTGGCCTTCTATCTCCAGGGCGACCTCGAAACCGCCTACCGATACTGGAAACGCGCCCTGGCCCTGAACACCAAGGACCCGGAAGTGCTGTTCAACCTCGGGCAGGTCGCTCGGGATCGCGGAATGCTCCGCAGAGCCGTTTCCTGGTGGAAGAAAGCTCTCGAGACTGATGCCGGAAATGTGGAAACGATGAATAACATCGGCACCGCATTCGCTTCCCTCGGCATGTTCGGGAAAGCCGCGCTCTGGTATGAAAAAGCACTCGTCGAAGATCCCGACTATGCCCTGGCTCACTTGAACCTGGCAAATGCCCGCTTTGAGCTTCACCAGTTCGAAGAAGCGCTGACCCATGCGGAAAAGGCTGCTCAGCTTGATCCATCGAGCCATCTCGAAGCGGTTGAAACGCTCATGAAAAAGTTGAAAATCGCTCAGCAGAATCTTGTCACGCCGATCCCTTAAATATTCTTTTTACTATACAAATCGCCCCGGATCCCATGGATTCGGGGCGATTTGTATGGTGCTGCAGCCGGTCAGTTGACGTTGTCTGGCTCCGGAGGCGGCTCCTCGTCGATGATCTGAGGGTTGAGACCGTTGAGAAGATTCTGCTGACGCGTTTTCAGCGCGGCGTTTTCCGTCGAGAGCCGGGCGTTCTCGACCCTGGCATGGTTCAACTCGCGGTTCAGCTCCTTGTATTTGAGAAGCACATCCGTGAAAGAGGACTTCAGCTCACGCATTTCAAGTGCGATCGCATCAAGCGAGGAATCAAGCGAAAATGATTCGGCACCCTCGTCATTCTGAAAATTCAGCGCAGTGCCCCGCAGCTGTTCCAGCGTTTCTTCCTCGGTGCCTGCCTCGTGCAATTGAAGCCGCTTCAGAAACATCAGCCGCTCGAAAGACGGCTGATCAAGGTATACCTCTTCTTCCCCAGTGGGCAGTTTCACAACTTCCAGGGTGAAGCAGGCGCTGTTTTTCCGCATCAGATCCTGCAGGGTTGCCGGCGACAGCCGTGAGATTCTCTGGACGTCCCTGATCGAGTATTTTCGCTGTTCCATCGCGACCTCCGATGATGTGAGAACGACGTGTTCCATCAACATCATCGGCCACGCCGGGCGAGTGGCTTAGCAGGAACGATAAAACCCGTCAGTCAGCGAGGCCATGCGCCTGAGAGCCTACGCACAACAGACCATACGGCGCAGAAGCAGCTTCCGCGGCTGATTTGAAAAAATACTGATACCGGTTTCCCTTGACCGGGCACTGAGGAGGGGCATTCAGATAGCCGGCTTTCCAGAGCACATGAGCCGGATCGCTTGCCAGCTCGCGGGTGAACTTGTGGTCCTGACAATACAGTTCGATGGCATTCCGGATCACCCGGTTGTTCGAATAACAGGCACGCTGTTTGGCCATCGGGCCGATCATCAGCCACCTCGGTGCAATTTCGTTGATGAGATACATGAGAACGAGCAGAGCCCCGACGCCGAGGATCACCCCGGCCAGAAGCCGGCTGAGAGAGGCCTGAAACCCCCGCAGAACAAACCAGCTGTCGGCAAACCAGCTTTTACCGGCACCGTCTTCGGCATCGATACTTCTGATATCGTCGCGCGGCGGCCTGGCAAGCCAGTATGAGCATTTGCGGCAGAACCGGTGACTGCCGAGCACATCACCTTCGCACCTTGGGCAGGTGCGATACTGATGATACCGTTCAACCGTCGATCTCATGGCGCCCTCTCAACTCAACGATGACTGCCTCTTCCCCTCTCAACTATACTGCTGGCGCCAGCGATAGGAAAGAGTCTGCTTTCAGGGACAGGCAAGGTGGGCTGTCCGGTTCCATGTTCCGGTCCAGTGAGCTCCACCGGCCCAACATCAGGCTTCAGGGGTACAGCAGGCGGGTGTACAGACTCGTGAGTTGTCGCGAATAAAAATCCGGTGTGATAATGAAAATTATGCTTTATAATGCCAGCAATTTGCACACCAGATGAGGGAGACACTCATGAATTTTTGGAACAAGCTGACCCGCGTCAAAGATGTCGATGCCATTCTCAGCGAGTCAAAATCCGGGCATCGGCTGAAGCGCACCCTCACCTGGGTAGATCTGATTTTCATGGGCATCGGAGCCATCATCGGCGCCGGGATTTTTGCCACCATCGGAACAGCCGCCGCCGGAGATATGGAACGCCTTGGCGCCGGACCTGCCCTTGCCCTGTCCTTCATCCTGACCGGCGTGGCCTGCGGATTCTCCGCTTTCTGCTATGCGGAATTCGCTGCCATGGTGCCCATCGCCGGCAGTGCTTATACGTATTCCTATGCCACCCTGGGTGAGCTTATCGCCTGGATCATCGGCTGGGATCTGATCATCGAATACGCGATCGGCAACGTCGCCGTGGCTATCAGCTGGAGTGGCTATTTCCAGGAACTTCTGTCCGGATTCGGGGTACATCTGCCGATGTGGATGTGCATCGATTACCGTTCCGCTCTGGCGAGGGGCGGCGACATCATTCAAAACGCCCCGCACCTCCTGGGGTTTCCCATTGTTTTCAATCTTCCCGCCGTTGCCATCGTCGTTGCCCTGACCGTCCTGATCGTCATCGGCATCAAGGAAAGCGCGAAATTCAACCTCTGGATGGTAGGGACCAAGCTGGTGGTGCTGACGTTCTTCTGTGCCGTCGGTCTGTTCTACGTCCGGCCGGAGAACTACGTTCCCTTTGCTCCGAACGGGTTCTCGGGAATTCTGACCGGGGCATCCATCGTCTTCTTCGCCTATATCGGATTCGATGCCGTCTCGACTCTGGCCGAGGAGACAAAAGATCCGGGTGTCAACCTGCCCAAGGGGATCATCGGCTCCCTGCTCATCTGCACCATCATCTACGTTGTTGTGACCGTGATCTTTTGCGGGCTGATCCCGTTCACCGCACTCAAGGGCACTCTGGCATCCGAAAAAGCCGAACCACTGACCATGGCCCTGAAATATGTCGGAAAGGTCAATCCCAACGGATTCTTCTCAAAAGGCTTCCTCGACCTCGCCGCGGGAATCGTGGCCTTCGGCTCGGTCATCGCTCACACCGCGGTTCTGCTGGTGTTCCAGATCGGGCAACCGCGTATTTTCTATTCCATGTCCCGCGATGGTCTGCTGCCCAAGTTCTTCATGCGGGTTCATCCCGTCTACAAAACCCCGGCTATCGCGACGATCTTCACCGGCGTCGTGGTGGCGTTCTTCGCCGCCTTCATGAACATCGACGAAATGGTGGACCTGTGCAACATCGGCACCCTGTTTGCCTTTGTCCTGGTCTGCATCGGCATCATCATCCTGCGGGTGCGCGACCCGGAGCGGCACCGCCCCTTCAAGGTCCCTGGCGGCATCACGATTCCCGTCCTGGGGGTTCTTTCCTGTGGCATGCTCATCTACGGGCTCACCTACACCACCTGGATCCGCTTTTTCCTGTGGCTGTTCGTCGGCCTGGGCATCTATTTTCTGTATGGCATTCGCCACAGCCGGCTGAACCCGGACAACGCCATCCTCCCGGAGGAAGCGGCTCACGGCCCGGCGGATGACGTGGATAAATTCTGATGACGTATCCTCATTGACGGCCGCCGTCCGTATTTCGCTCTTCACGGCCTCAAAACATCGTCACGAAGCACCAGCGGCTCCGTGACGATGTTTCAGGAGGATCGTGTTTACTTGCGGCCGTCGTTGAGGAGATGTTCGATGAAGTAGGGAAGCTGTTTCTTCCACCAGGGCCAGTCGTGGTCGACATCATGCCCCCAGATGTCGATCCAGGCGGGGATGCCCTTGGCTTCGAGAGCGCTCTTGAGGTCGCGGGTGTCGGGCAGCGCTTCGTGATAGAGCGCCTGTTCGGTGGTGGGGCAGAGCA
>CAZQYQ010000231.1:0-7613 GCA_964597625.1 uncultured bacterium | reverse complement strand
GCTCTCAGGATTCGTGGCAGAATAAGCCGTTCGGCGCTTGGGACAGCCGCCCCCAAGGCATGGTTCGAAACCAACGCTGTCCGCATCGAGCAGGATACCGCACGCATCGGAATCAGCCGGAGCGCCCCTGTGAAGGCCGTGCTTGAGCTGGAGCTGACTCTTCCGAAGGGCCTCAGGCTTGATTTTGAAACCGATTCGGCTTCCGTGAAGGTTGCAGGGGCCTTTGGGATCGGCCGGGTTCAGACCATCAGCGGCGATGTGATGCTGCGTCATGTCGAGATTGAAGAAGGCGGCATAGACACGATCAGCGGTGACATCTCGCTTGAAAACGGCGCTGTCAGGGGCAAGCTCGGTTCGACCTCGGGAAATGTGATTCTGAAGGGCGTCAGGCTTGCTTCCGTCAGGGTGCATACGATTTCAGGCGATGTGCTTGTGAGCGATGCCGATATCGGGGATGTGACGGATCTTTCGATCGAGACCACGTCAGGCGACGTTGCCATCGAACACGCGCTTGGCTCATGGAGCCGGATCGATGCCGGAACACGCACGGGCGATCTGGAACTCCGCTGGCAGGGTGTTTCCCGCCAGTCGGGTGGCGCCGGGACGATCGTCGAGTCTGGTCAGCCCGGGGCGTCTTTTCACATCATGAGCACGAGCGGCGATATCACATTCGCCTGAAGCGGAAGGATTGTGTTTGCTGGAATATAAAATATAAAACGGTTTTCTAACCACATCGACGGGGGACATCATGGACACCGTATCAGCTATTCTCTTTGTACTCGTCATCACCATTCTCTATGCCGTTGGTGCGAAAATTGGTCTGTATTTCAAAAACCGGGAAATCGCGATGATCCGGGAGCAGGCTGACCGCGAATTGAAATCCGTTCGATCGGAACATGAAGGCGCCCGGGCAAGCCTTTCGGAAGATTTATACAAGCAGTCGAAGCGCATTGAGGATTCGTTCAAGGCGAAACTGGATGAAAAAGACGAACAGATTCGAACCCTGCTTGCGGAGCTCGAATCGCTCAAATCCTGGAAGCAGGAAATGGGTCTCAAGCTCGCTGAGTTCAAGGGAGCGGCCCAGGGCAACCCTCAGATGCTCATTTACAAGTTGCTTGAACACAATCAGAAGCTGAATACGGCGATGGTTTCAAAATGGAATTCGATCGAGAAACAACTTTCGGATGATCTGAAAAGAACCATCGACCAGCTTGGAAAGATGTTTACCGAAGCCGAAGCGTTGCATCGAGACGGACTGGAAATCATCTCGATCTACGAAGCGCGACTTCCCGAGGATATGAAGAAGCAGATACGCGACGAACTGCTCAAACTGACCGTCTCTTCAGCTGTTCCACAACTTCCTCAAGGCTGATTCTTCGTTTCCTGTTCAATTCCAGGAAGGTTTGGCGTGCGTGGCTGCTTCGGGGGCCACTCCTGCGCCGGAACGGCGCTTATTGGAGGACCGAGAACGGATTTGAGAAGCGTGCGGACTTTGCGGCCGATACCCGGAGATTCCGAAGCACGCGGACCGGCAACGTTCAATACGCCCGGCTTTACAAACTGAAGCCATTCCAGGAGTGATCGCTGCGCGGCCGCAACGCTCGAGACCGAGAAATCAAGAACGAGACACGGGCGATTCAATCGGGTCGCCAGGGTTATCGTCAGGCGTGTGCCGCCTGTCGGTGGACCGTGGCTGATCACGAGTGTTGCATCCGAGTCGCGGATATTCAGGCGCGTGCGTTGCGGGTATGCCGGGGTGCTTGCCTCGATCAGCGGATACCGCGCCGGAATCGCCCCCCGTGCGCTGCGCCTGCCGGCCGGGCACCAGCCTCCGGTGGGAATCCCCAGTTCTCGCGCGACATCGAGCGCCGCGCGATCAACCCCTGTCTGCCCCCCCGAGATCAGACGATCCAAGATGTATTTATACTTTTCAGTATGTTTTATCATGCCGCTGTTCCTGGCTGATTTTCACGGTCGGACGACCTCCCGGGCAGTGCCTGAAATCGAGGACTGGATGAGAACGCCGAATCGCGGAGGGCGCAAAGAACACGGATGGTTCACGGAGATCTCTGAGTATAACGGGTTTCTGCGCATCATGCCGCCGCGGGAAAACCGTTTGACGGTTCGCAGAAGAGAGGCGAAGGCACGGCCGTTCGACGAACTTCATGAGATGGCGAGGCGGTAGTCGGAGAGGCGGTCCGGCCACTCACCGATCTCGAGAGGCGGCAGAGAGAGCCTTTCGAAAATCTGATTCAGCAGGTCGAGCCGGTCGGGATGGCAGGACGTCATGCGGTGCCACAGGTCGGTTCGTGTTTCGGAATCGGCATTGTGGAACAGTTCGCAGATCAGATCGGAAGACTCGCATGAAACAAGCGTATCGAGACTGAAATGCGCCGTCAGTGCCGCAAATTCGTCTCTGCGCGCCAGCCCTGTAATGACATCGGCATCGTGCAGGCACAGGTGAAACGTCGTGCGCTGAGGGCAGTCGGCGCACCCTTCAAGCGGGTCGAACGACTCGGTTGTATCTGTGCTCTGCGCATCATGCCCGGAGCATACCGGTGAACCGCATCTGAGGCCTTCGGAAGAATCCTGGTTCTTTCGTGGCACATCGCATTCCTGTCTTGGTGATCTGAGGTGGCAGTGGTGGCAGCACATCACGGTCTGATCCTCCTTTGCGAGACGAGCAGAAATCCGGCTTCCGCCGATGTCACATCAGAATGCCGAAACTGCCGCATGGGCCGGCCGAGCCGGCGCCAAACGCCCGGTTTTTTCCGTCTCCCAGGGCTGGGGTGGCTCGCGATCAGCCGGGAACAGAAACCGACCGGCATACGGGTTGTCGAAAAGGGCTTTCCTGTACTGTTCTTCACGCGCTCCGAGCCCGGTCAGCGATGGAACGGGCGAAAGGCCGGCTGCGGCGAAAACCGGATTGAGCATCCAGAGAATGCGTGGCTGGAAGCCGTGCAGGCGCTTCCAGAGCTTCTGCCGCAGTTCATGCGTGGCTGCGTGGAGAAGAGAAAGCAGAAGCGATCTGTCGCGGCGAAGGCAGGCGGTGTCGAACGTATGTTCCGCGAGTTTGATCGCGAGTGGATGTTCCTGGTAGAGACGGGTGATCACGAATCTGTCCTGAAAGCAGCGTTCCCTGACGGAAAGCGCGCAGAAACCATCGCGGCATGCATGGCCCGCCGAGCTGCAGACAGGACTGGAACAGCGTTCAAGGGCGCTTCCGAGGGTCGGGTGAAACGGGCATTCGTTGCAGCACATCATTGCGTATATCCTCCGTTCAGCGGGTTTCATAAAGACATCCGGCGAAAGGGGAGCGCGGGGAAAAAAAAGATGAAAAAAAAGTTCGATGCCCGCTATACTTGTCTCAAACAGAGTTCGAGGTGAGAGTTATGAGGGATGCCGCGCTTGAACAGGCATTGTCAGAGTTTCTTGCTGCGCCGGGAAACGGCGTTGACAGGCTGATGGACGCGTGTGGGCCGTTCGTGCTCGGCCAGGCGCGTCTCTGGCAGCGATCGCGTATGCCGTTCATCGATCGGTGCAGAGAAATACTGACCGAAATAGTTCTGATTCTGCTCGAAGATATCCGTCCGGACCGGGCAGCGCAACCCGCATCCGTTCTTGCCTATCTCAGCCTGCGTCTGAGACGCATAACCCGGCCGTATCCATCGAAAGCGACTCCATTTGGCCTTTCGGGCGACCTCCCGGATCGCGGAAGATGCGATTTCACTCCGATGCGGCTCGATCTGGTGCGTGAACTGACAGGGTATACGCGGTCTGCCCTTCTGAATGACCCGCATGAAGCAACGCGCAGCATCGAGTTCCTTTTTATCCATATCGCGCCTGATCTTGCCGCTGCTTCACGATTTCTCGCCATCGCCGGGGGGACGGACCCGGAAGCCCGGGTCGAGGCGGACAAAAAACGTCACCAGGCGTTCACACGGCAGCTGCGCAGGCAGTTCGAGGCGCTTGAAAGCGGGGACTGGCGCGATGTGGCGAACTGGTCCGGCGGCGAGCGAAGTCATCTTGCCTGGCGATTGATCAGTTTCACCCACATCGAACGGGCAAAGCTGGGAGATCCTCTCGCAACCGCCCTGGAAAGCTGGCGCGACGCCCCGCAGCCATACCGGTCCGAGACCTCCCGCGCCGGGCTGATACTGCCGGCAATCGAGTCGCTGGCGGGAATGTATCCCCCGTTGCGCGTGACGGAACGCCCGGCGGGGCACCTGGTTGCAGAACCGGCAGCGCCCTACGGGGCCGCCGAAGAAGTCGATCCGCTGGCGCAGCTTCTGATGCCGGGATCAGCCCGGACACAAATCCGGAGTCTGCGCCAGGATGCGGATGAATACGGCTCTGCGCCTGTTGAAACGCTGGCTGAAAGCGATGATGAATCTGTGGAAGCGGCCGCACGGGCGTATCTTGAAGCCGTGAAATCCGTCAGGTCCTGGTTCGAGAAGGTCTCCCGCGGTCTGAAAAAAAGCTGAGCAGCCCCAGGCCGGCCGTTCGAGCATGCCTGTCTGCGACAAGGAGGATGTGATGTTTCCTGAAAATTCGGGCAACTGCGCCTGTGGAAGCCTCCTTCTCGCCATGGTGCTTTTGCCGGTCATCACGGCGAATCCGGTGCTTGGGGTGTTCATTCTCTTTCTTCTGCTCTCTTCCTCGAAAAAGTGATCTCACGTAATGAAAGCCGGCAGCGCTGACGTTCTGAAGATGATAAAATAGCCCTTCCGCCGGCCGGGCGGGAAAATCTTTCAGAAAGAATCGCGAACCATGTCCATGATAGCCGGCAGTATTGTCGAGTTTGAGGGGAAGGAACGCACGCCCCTGATGGGGGTCGTGCTGTCGGTTTCCGCGAAGGGTGTCAGGGTGCTGCTTCTGAACCGCAAAGAAACGACGATCACCGAGCGAAGTATTCTGCATTCCGGCGGCCCGTCACGGGTCGGCGTGAGCAACCTCGACTCCGCATCGGAGGGGGCTCAGCGCATCGACCAGAAACGTTCGGAAATGGCTGTCGGCATTGATCTCGCGGGCCTCCATTCGCTGCTTGCCGAAGATCAGCGGCCGTACCGGCTGGGCGAACTCGCCGGGTTTCTGGCCAACCCAGCCGATGATGATTTCGAAGCCGCCCTGCTGCGGAGGCTGTATTCCGATCCCTGGTATTTCAAGGCTCGAAAAGAGGGATGGACGCCGGTTCCGATCGAGGAGGCCGAGGCTGCTCTCGCGCGGGAAAAAAAGCGACTCGAGCAGGAACGTGAAGACGACGAGCTGATCGCGGCGCTCAAACAGGCGCCCAGACCCGGACAGCCGCTTCCGGCGAATGTCGGTGCGATTGCCGATCATCTCATCAAGGCCGCGGTATTCGGCAGCGAAGCCCCGATTCCCAAAAAAATCTGGGAAATCCTCGACCGCGCAGGAATCGGCCAGGATCGCAAACTGGTCGCATACCTTGTGCGCATCGGCCTGTTCAAACCCGATGAAAACCTGTTGCTGCGCAAATACCGCATACCGGTCGAGTTCCCGGAAGACGCGATTGCCGCAGCTTCTGAAATCGCCGCACAGCGCGTCGAAATGACCGGACGGCATGACAGGCGCGGAATCCCGACCTGGGCAATCGATTCGGAGAGCACGCGCGACCGCGATGATGCATTCTCGATCTCACCCGACAAGGACGGGGGGCTGATCCTCGAAGTCCATATCGCCGACCCCGCCTCGGTTATCGGAAGTGACTCTTCCCTCGAACGTGAGGCCTGCAGACGCGGTGCGACGATCTACCTGCCTGAAGGCAATATTCCGATGCTGCCGCCATCGCTTTCAGAAGAGGCGCTTGGTCTGAATCAGGATGTCGACCGTCGCGCCCTGACCGTGAGAATGCATTTCGGCCCGGGCGGCGAAACTATTTCATCAAATATAGAAGAAACCCTTCTTCGCGTGACGACGGCGACGGATTATCTCTCCGCGGACAGGATGCTTGCGGAGGGTGATGAAGAGTTGTCTTCGGCCGTGCGGCTGGCCAGGATGCTGCGCGATCGTCGCCGTCAGAACGGCGCCATTCTGTTCGAGCGGCAGCCCGAGCGCAAAATCAGCCTCGACGGCGATCTCGTCAAGCTCGGGTGGCGGCCCTCGGACAGTCCGACGCAGGATATGGTGGCCGAGTTCATGATCTGGGCGAATCATACCGCCGCCGCCTGGTGCCGCGGCCGGGAAATCGCCTGCCTCTACCGGATTCAGGATGCGCCTGATGCGCAGCTGAATGTGCCTGAAACGTTCGAGCCGGTCGCGTTTTTCCAGGCCCTGCGCCAGTTCAAGAAAACGGTCGTGACCGTCCAGTCGGGAAAACACAGCGCTCTCGGCATCGAGCCGTATTGCCAGGTCACCTCGCCGCTCCGCAGATACGGCGACCTTCTTCTTCACCGCCAGATCAAGGCCGTTCTGGCCGGCGGCACCGCACCGTTCGATCGAACAGGGCTGGAACAGGCTGCCATGATGGCCGAAGAGGCCGTCCGGACCAGCGAAGAAGTGATGAAAAATAGAGAATGGTATTATATATTGAAATACTTAAAGCAGGAGCAGAACGAAGGCCGCGACACCTCGCCGGGCGTGGTTGCCGAGGTGGGGAACAATGATCTCACGGTGTTCATCGAACGGCTGGCCGAGTTCCGGCATACGCGGAAACCCGCGTTCGATGTGGTGGCCGGACAGCCGGTGACGGTGCGTTTCAGGCAGATCGACCCGTTCGACGGGGTGCTTCGGTTCGAACTGGAACAGGTGGCGGACCATGCCTGAAGCGAAATTTGCCCTGACGCTCGGCGACCCGTGCGGAATCGGTCCTGAAATCACTGCAAAAGCGTTTGCAGAGCTTCCGGAAGCGGTTCTGAACAGACTCATCATTGTCGGACCCCGGACGGCCATCGAGAACGCATTCAGGCTTGCGGAGCATCCTGTGCCGCGCTGGCTGCTGATCACCCGCGACGATCCTGCGGCATCTGAGTCCGGTTCTTTCGCCCTTTTCGACACGGGAAACCCTGGCCCGTTCAAGGCCGGAGCGGTCTGCAGAGAAGGCGGGGAAGCGGCTGTCGCCGCCGTCGAGGCCGCGCACGATCTGTGCGCCGGCGGCATCTGCGCCGGAATGATCACCGGCCCGATCGGGAAAGAGGCTATCAGACTGGCCGGTTCGCGGTTCTCGGGGCATACGGATATGTTGTGCGCCTTGGCGCGCGTGCCCGACACGCGCATGGCGATGGTCTGGGGAAAATTCCGTGTCGCGATGACCACGCTGCATGTCCCCTGGCGGGACGTTCCGAGGCTGCTCACGCCCGAAGCGGTTTACGAGACGATCAGGCTTGCGAATGAAGCGGTCGCATCAAAAAAGCTTCCGTATCCGCGCATCAGAGTTGCGGGGTTGAATCCGCATGCGGGTGAACACGGCCTGTTCGGCGACGAGGAACGACTTGCAATACTTCCGGCTATAGAAAAATTCCGGGCCGTGAACCCCAACATCGAAGGGCCGATTCCCGCCGACAGTCTCTTCAAAGCTGATTACAGGCGAACCACCGATTATTTCGTCGCTCAGACCCATGACCAGGGACTGATCGCGATCAAGGCTCTCGGTGGTA
>CAZQYQ010000230.1:0-7636 GCA_964597625.1 uncultured bacterium | reverse complement strand
CAGAAGATCTCCGCCCTGGTTCGCATCGACGAGGGGAATCAGGTTGTAGCCGATTTCAAGTTCGAGCTGGTCGACGGCGAGCAGGGAGGTCACATCTTCAGGCTTTGACGGAGCGGCTGCGGCTTCCTTCTTTTCATCACTGACTTTCTGCTGGGTTTCTTCTTCTGCCGTCGTGTGCACAATGTAGGCGACCGTGCCGAACAGCGCGCTCAGAAGAAGAAAGCTCAGCTTCGGCAACCCTGGAATGAGGCCGAGAAAGCCCATCATGACAGCCGCGACACCCAGGACCTTGGGGTTGGAAACGAGCTGTTGCGTCAGTTCGACGCCGAGGTTCGACTCTGAGCTGGCACGGGTCACGACAAGACCGGATGCCGTTGCGATTAAAAACGAAGGAATCTGCGTGACGAGGCCGTCGCCGACCGTAAACAGCGTGTAGGTCTGAACCGCGTCCATCAGGGTTTCCCCGCGCATCAACACGCCGATGACGAAGCCGCCTAATATATTGATAATAATAATAATAATTCCGGCGATCGCGTCGCCTTTGACGAATTTACTGGCGCCGTCCATGGCTCCGTAAAAGTCGGCTTCGCGCTGAACATTGCGCCGTCTCTTCCTGGCCTCGTCATTGTCTATGACTCCGGCGTTGAGGTCCGCATCGATTGCCATCTGCTTGCCGGGCATGGCATCGAGGGTGAACCGTGCGGCAACTTCAGCGACGCGCTCAGATCCCTTGGTGACAACCACGAAAAGAAAAACGACGATAATCGCGAACATGACCGCGCCGACGACGTAGTTTCCCCCGACGACGAAGCTTCCAAAGGATTTGACGATGGTAATCTTCGCGCCTTCGCCCAGCAGAATCAGCCGGGTTGTACTCACGTTCAGGCCGAGCCGGAAAACCGTGGCCAGCAGCAGAAGGCTGGGAAATATCGAAAACTCGAGTGCGTCCTTGGTATAGACGGAGACCAGCAAAATAGTCAGTGCCAGGGCGATGTTCAAGGCCAGCATGATATCGAGAAAAAACGCCGGCAGGGGGATGAACATCATCATGATGACGGATACGAGACCAATCGCGAACAGGACGTCGCGATTTTTCAGGACTTCGACCATGGCGACGCTGTTCATCAGCGTCGAGGTTCTGTTTTCCGCCATCCTTACCGCTGTATCCCTCTGGTGTCCAATAGATCGTTCAGGAGAAAAGCTGCTCAGGGCACGCCGTTCATTCTACCCCATTTTGATTGCTTTATGCAGCCTTGGATTGACGCATGCGATACACCTCAGCGAGAATTTCCGCAACCGCATGGAAAAGTTCGCTCGGAATCTCGTCTCCAACATCTACCATCTTGTGCAGAGTTCGTGCAAGAGGCTTGTTTTCAATAATGGGCACGCCGTGCTCGGTGGCGATTTCCTTGATCTTTCTCGCGATCATCCCGGTGCCCATTGCCACGACCTGCGGTGCCGACATGCCCGACTCGGTTTCATAGCGGAGCGCAACGGCGATGTGCGTCGGGTTCGTCACGACGACGGTTGCCTTGGGAACCTCTTCCATCATCCGCTTTGACGCCATTCTGCGCTGACGTTCGCGAATCTTGGCCTTGACCTTCGGATCTCCTTCTCGTTGTTTGTATTCTTCCTTGATGTCCTCTTTGGACATTTTGAGATTCTCTTCATGCCGCCAGAGCTGGAAAAACCAGTCGCCTACGGCAAGGGCAAGCAGCATGAGAATGATTTTCACCGACATCGAAAAGAGCAGTTTCATCAAAAAAATCACGGAGGGCATGGGTTCGAGCTGGACATATCTGATCAGGCTTGGAAGCTGGTCCCGCATTGTGGAGTAGGGGACATAACCGACGACGAGAATTTTCAGGATCGACTTGACCAGCTCCGCAACCATCTTCCAGGAGAAGATGTTTGAAAGGCCTGAAATCGGATTCAGACGATCGATATCGGGAACGAATGGCTCGAGAGTGAACAGAAAACCGACCTGCATCAAATTCACCGCGGTTGCGGTGAGCATGATCACCAGCAGCATCGGTGCCAGGGATTTCAGCATGATCACGACGAACTGGTTCATGATCAGCAGGACATTCGGAAGCGTCATTTCGGTGCCGATGGTATTCGTGAGAGTATATTTCATGTAATCGCCCCAGATACCCACCATGTCGGGGCCGTAGGATTTCAGCATCAGGAATGCCGCAAGCAGAACCACAACCGACTCGAGATCCTGCGATTTCGGAACATTGCCCCGTTCACGCGCCTCTTCCCGACGTTTTTCCGTTGCCGGCTCGGTCTTTTCACCCGCGAACATCTGCAGGTCGAAGGGAAGTTCCGCAAACCTCATCTTGAGCGCGCTCATCTGGCCATCATCTGGAGCAGAATGGTCACCTGGTTCATCGAGTCGCCCAGAAGCTTTCTGACCAGGTCCGATATGAACGGCAGCAGAAGGCCGAGTGAATACAGGCCGATGATGATTTTCAACGCGAAGCCGACCTGGAAAATATTCAGCCGCGGCACCGTGCGCGCGATGATGCCGAGCGCAACATCCCCGAGCAGAATAACCGCGATGATGGGCATGGCTACCTGCAGACCGGTCCAGAAAATCAATGCTGAAACCTTGACGATTTCTGAGATTTCACCACCTTCAAGCTGAAGCCCTGCCAGGGGAACGATATCGAAGCTTCTGGCGAACGCCCCGAGCAGAAGCAGATGGCCGCCGAGGATCAGAAACATCAGGGTCATGAAGACCTGCAGAAACTCGCTGATAATTGAGAGACTTTTTGAAGACTCGGGATCCATGACCTGAACGAAGGAAAACCCGATCTGCATGCCGATCAGTTCGCCTGCGAACTTCATGCACTCGATAAACATCAGAACGACGAATCCGATGGTAAAACCCAGGGCCAGTTCCCTGATGATCATCAGGCCGTAGCCTGGAATTGACAGCACCGGGAGGATCTGAGTGGCCCGAAGATGCGGAAGGACCAAGGCGGTGCATAATGCGGAAAGCCCTGCTTTGACACGCATCGGGATGATCCCCTCGCCAAACACGGGCATGTTGATGAAAAAGCCCGTGAACCTGACCATTCCAATCAGGAACAACCCGACATTCGTGAGAAATTCAGCTTCCGTCATTCTCTTTGTGCGTCAGCGCGCGAACATCTGAAGACCGCTGAGCAGCTTTATGGTGAATACCATCATCACCTTGAGCATCCAGGGGCCAAAAATGACAAGCGTGGCGACGGTCGCGAACAGCTTGGGGATAAACGAGAGGCTCTGATCCTGAATTGAGGTCGCCGTCTGGATTATGCTGATCACCACGCCGACAACCGTGCCGACAATCAGCATTGGAAGAGAGACCACGAAGGAAAGATAAATGGTCTCCTTCATGATCTCGAGGAGGGTGAGCTCGTTCATGCGTTCCCGCCAAAGCTGACGACAAGGGATTTTATGACCAGATTCCAGCCGTCAACCATGACGAAGAGGAGAATCTTGAAAGGCATGGAGATCATGACCGGAGGAAGCATGATCATGCCCATCGACATCAGGACGCTTGCGACGACAAGATCGATCACCAGAAACGGCAGAAAGATCACAACACCCATCTGAAACGCCGTTCTGATCTCGCTTGTGACAAATGCCGGGATGAGCGCCATCGTGCTGAAATCATCACGGGTTTTGGGCTTTGCGCCACCCTCCATCCCGGCAAACAGTGCTAGATCCGTTTTGCGCGTGTGCTGAAACATGAAGTGACGGACGGGCTTGATCCCGCGGTTATATGCCTCGATATAATCGATATCCTTGTTCGCGAAGGGCACGACAGCCTGTTTGTAAACCTGGTCGATGACCGGCGACATCGTGAAAAAAGTAATGAAAAGAGCCAGGCCGATGATGATCTGATTGCTCGGCTCCTGCTGTGTCGTAAGCGCCCTGCGAACGAAGTTGAGCACGATAAGAATGCGCGTAAAGCTCGTGAGCATGATGAGAATCGAGGGAGCCAGGCTGAGAATCGTCAGCAGAATCAGAACCTGCAGCCCTGTGCCTATCTGACCTCGCTCACGGGTTGGATCTATATCGACACGTATTCTCGGAATCGGAAACGGCGTGTCGGACGGCTCGATTTTCTGGACTTTCGTCGGATCCTCAATGCTGACCTTGGCCCGCGGATTTTCCAGAGAATTGGCCTGCGCGGTCACGGTGGAAGGACCCAGAAAGACGGCCAGCATGACAAGAAGCATGATCTGCCCGAAGGCTGGTCTGCGGAAAAAGAGATCTGTGCAGAATGCACGCCACAACATGACGGCTTTGGAACTCCTGTGCGCTGGTGTGGAAAAAGGGGCACGATGAAAGACTCGATAAGTTATACACGATGAACTCCCGGCATGACAAGGTGCAACCTTGGGCACGCATCGTGTTCAGAAAAGAATAAATGACTGCTCAGGAATCATCCGAGGGGCGCCGGATAATCATCTCTTCCATTTTCCGGATCTGCTGCTGAGCCCTCTCGGTATGATCCGCGAAACCGTTCTCATTTTGAGATTCGGCGGATTCGTCTTCTCCGGGGGCTGTTTTCAGACGGCTGTTTTTCAGAAAGGCAAACACTTTATCAAGCCCAGGAATCGTCGGCGCGCCACCCGGTTGAATGCGAAGAGAATCGATCATCGCCCGGTCGGTGATTTCGCAGAGCATGGAAATGTGGTGCTCGGTAACTCCCAGCACCAGGATTCTGCCCATGACATCAACGATATACACGAATCGCCTTCCATCGATCGGCAGAATGCCGAGCGTACGGCCGCAGGCTGATCCCGTGAAGCCCTGGCGGCGCTGAAGAAACCATGAAATCAGGAATATCAGCCCCACGACGAGCGCAAGGGACGTTAAGATACTTAATGATGTGGCAATGGGGTCCGGTGCCGTCAGAAACGGGGAAGAGGCACTTGTTTCCGACGGCAGAAAAAGGAAGGAGTCGGTTGCAGTTAAAGCCGCCTGAGAGGCCGTTTCCAGCGGCGAACTTGCGAAATCTGAAGCGGTTGCGGCCCGGGATGCCACCTGAGCGGCAGAAGAAACCCCCTCAAATGCCGAAGCAAGCAAAAAGCCGGTAAATGAAAAAAGCCCGGCGAACCGGAGCACGGCGATCATCTCTAATCGGGGCTCAGCGCAGGGCTTTTTGAACTGCTTCGAGAACGCGGTTGGGCTGGAAAGGTTTTACGATGAAATCGCGTGCGCCTGCCTGAATGGCATCGATGACCATGGCCTGCTGGCCCATAGCGCTGCACATGATGATGCGCGCGGTTGGATCGATGCCTTTTATGGCACGCACGGCGTCGATGCCGTTCATTTCGGGCATGGTGATGTCCATGGTTACCAGATCAGGTTTCAGTTTCTGATAAAGTTCTACCGCTTCTTTACCTGTCTGTGCCTCACCAAGAACCTGATATCCGTTCTTGGTAAGGATATCCTTGATCATCATGCGCATGAAGGCCGCATCATCAACGATCAGAACGGTCTTCGACATTGGTCAGAGAGCCTCCTTAGAGTGCCTGGAGCCGATCCTGCGGATTCACAATGCTCGTGATTCGCACCGCGAAATTCTCGTCTATGACAACCACTTCACCTTTGGCGATGAGTTTGTTATTTACGAACACTTCAACGGCTTCGCCCGCAAGTTTGTTCAACTCTACTACAGACCCTATACCCAATTCAAGCACATCTTTGATGAGCATTCGGGTTCTTCCAAGTTCGACGGTAATCTGCAGCGGAACATCAAGCAGCAGGTCGATGTTCGATTGCAGACCCATGCCCATCGGCATCTGGAGCATACCGAACTCGGCGGGATTGCCCTGCATCGGCGGCATCCCCGGCATGCCCATTCCTGGCATACCCATTCCTGGCATGCCCATTCCTGGCATTCCCATACCGGGCATGCCACCCTGCATTCCCTGCATTCCGGGCATTGCCCCGGGCATCGACATGCCCGGCATCGGCATCCCCGGCATCGGCATTCCCGGCATTGGCATTCCCGGCATCTGTCCACCTTGCTGACCGCCCTGCCCGGCTGAAGGCATCTGCGGCGGCGGGGGAGGAGGCGGCGGAGCTTTCTTGGGTTCCGGCTTTTGCGGTTTTGCAAGCTGGGATGCCATGAGTTTCGCGAAATCGATCGGCTGAAGCTGAACCATCTCGGTTTCAACCATATCGCCGATCTTGACGCGGAATCCGATGCGCAGGAAGACCGATTCCGCACCGAAATCCGGCATCGGGGGCGGCGCGACGGAAAAGTTCACCATCTCGACCTGGGGTGGAGCAATGTCGACCCGCTTCTTGAACAGCTCTGACAGGGTCGTGGTCGTTTTCCCCATCATTTGATTCATCATTTCGCCGACGGCGGACTTGTGCATGTCCTGGAACTGTGCATTGGTGCCGTCCTGGCCCATCATCAGATCACCGATGATCGCGGCAATCTGCTTCTTCAGCATCAGATACGAGTTCCCGTCGAAGCCTTCTACATAGGCGATCTTTGCGATGATGAACTCTTCGGTGCCCCCCTCGCCGGAGAGGGTGGCATAATCGACGACCCGGAGCTGTTCAAGATTGATCTCGACAGGCTTGTTGAGCAGCATCTGCACGACGGAAGATGTCGCGCCGAGCGAGAGTTTGGCGACCTCGGACAACTGCTCGATCGCCTCCTTGGAAAGCAGGTCAGCGGTGTTTTTCCCGCCGCTTCCACCAGCGGGCGGTTCGGGTTTTGCAGCAGGGGCGTCTCCGCCACCGCCGCCGCCACCGCCTCCGCTGTGAAGCAATGCGTCGATCTCTTCCTGCGAGAGCAAATCAGTCACAGTTCGTCCTCCTCGTGGCTGGTCAACATCTGGGTAATCGAAACGGCCATCTTTTTCCCCACGATGCCGGGGCGGCCACGAAATTTCACACGGTTGCCGACCCGTATGTTCAAGTCTTCCTTCACCAGTTGGTCAAGAACCAGCAGATCGCCGGTTTGCAGCGTCAGAATGTCCTGCAGCGTGACCGTCTGGGTGCCGAGTTCGGCGACAATCGGCAGGTTGACAGCCTTGACCTGACTGGTAATCGCGTCATAATTCGTTGTCAGAGGTTCTTTGCGGACGGCCGCGAACCACGAAGCAGCATTGAATTTTGCCGCAATCGATTCAACGGTATTGTAAGGGATACAAAGTGTCATGATGCCTGTGACGTCGTGAATTTTGATCTCGATCACGACGGACAGGACCATATCATTCGGGGGAACGATCTGCGCAAACTGAGGGTTTGACTCGATCAGCTCGATCGACGGGGAAAGGTCGATAACATTGATCCAGGCCTCGCGAAGCCGCTCAAGAATGATGCGGCTCATTATTTTGTGCATGATCTGCTTTTCGACATCCGTCAACTGGCGGAGAGTTCCGAGGGGTGTGCCGTTTCCGCCGAGCAGACGATCGAGAATCGTGAACACAACGTTCAGGTTGATGTCGATCAGGGCCTTTCCGTCGAGTCGCTCAGATTTGAAAGCCGTGATGAATGTCGGCGAATAGATGGATCTGATCAGTTCCTCGAATGTCAGCTGATCTACCGAGATGATTGTCGCCTGCGCATAGGCGCGAAGCTGCGTAGAGAGGTCTGTCCCTATGAGCCG
>CAZQYQ010000229.1:0-7722 GCA_964597625.1 uncultured bacterium | reverse complement strand
GCAACTGCCACAGATTGTTCGCCTGGACAACCCGGACCTTTTCGACGTCTTCGATCTTCTCATTACGCCTGTCCCAGCCTTCCGGGGGGGTCGGCAGCGCAGCAAGGGCTGATTCGAGCACGCCTTTCTGCCAGGAGTTTTCTTCGGCCGTCGCAGGGCGGGTTCTCTCATCTCCACCGTCGGCAAACGATTGTCCGGTAAAGGCCGCGAGCGCAATCAAAACCGCACCATAAACATACAGCTTTTTCATTTCTGTCTCCCCGAGATATCGCCTCAAAACGGGCTGTTCGCCCGATTTCTTCAGGCTATGCAACGCATGATGCCATTTCCGCGGGAGTTATGCAATATCACAATCTATAGAGAATGGTGTATCCTGAACGCACCTTCGCGCGGATTCCAAACGTTACGCGAAACAAAACCAGGTTCGGAGTGTCACATGAGCTACGGGAGCGGGTCGGAGTCCTCACGTGCCGGGTGTCTGTTCCGGAGTGTCGCCATCGGACTTGCGGTCTGCGTCATGCTTTTTATCCTCACAGACCGGATGCTCGGTAAAACGCTCAAGGAAACGGGGTACGTGATCGATAAAACCACGAAAACCTCGACAACGCACAAGAACAATCGCACAAAGACGAAGACGACGTATTATGTGAAGATCTCCATTCCTTCTTCGGGAACCGACAATCAGAGCGTCGACAAATCCGACTACGGGCTTTTGTCGATCGGAGACGTCGTTGAGATCACCTATACCGTCGGCGGCATCAGCGGATCGAGATATTTCAAAGGGATACGCAAGTCATCGCTGCTCGCGGAACAATACCGGAAATCAGAGCACAGGTAATATACTCATATATATACTTGTTTCATCCCGCGCCGGGGAAATCGCCGTGGAATTGATGAAACTTTTTGAAATTTCATCGAAAACCCGTTGCAGCAAAGTATGATTCCGCATAAGATGCAGAAGATCGGCGGCGAAAGCCTGCCGGCCATTCCCGAGCGAGGTGAACAGTCATGCGCAAATGGCGTCCGGAAGATTCGTCAGAGTTGTATAACATCAACGGGTGGGGAATCAATTATTTCGGCATCAACTCCAAGGGGCACGTCATCGTTACGCCCCGCCAGAAAAAGGGACCTTCGATCGACCTGAAGGAAGTCATCGACGAGCTGACGCTTCGCGATGTCGCAATGCCGGTGCTTCTCCGCTTCCCGGATATTCTCGACGACCGCATCGAGAACATCTCCAACTGCTTCTCGCGCGCCGCGAACGAGTATGACTATAAGGGCCAGTATTATACTGTTTACCCTATTAAAGTGAACCAGATGCGTCCGGTGGTTGAAGAGATCGTCCGCCACGGGCGTAAATTTCGCATCGGCCTCGAAGCCGGCTCCAAACCGGAGCTTCACGCGGTCCTGGCCATCATGGACAATCCCGATGCGCTGATCGTCTGCAACGGATACAAAGACGAGGATTTCATCGAGCTCGCGCTTCTGGCCCAGAAGATGGGCAAACGGGTCTTCACCGTCGTCGAGAAGCTGAACGAACTCAAGCTCATCATCAATGTCGCCAAGCGGCTCAAGTTGAAACCGAATATCGGGCTTCGCATCAAGCTTTCCTCGAGCGGTTCCGGCAAGTGGGAAGAATCGGGCGGCGACCAGAGCAAGTTCGGCCTGTATCCGAGCGATCTGCTCGAAGCGGTCACCCTGCTCACCGATGCGGATATGCTGGACTGCGCAAAGCTGCTTCACTTCCATCTGGGGAGCCAGATAACGAACATCCGGAAAATCAAGTCCGGGTTGCGTGAAGTCGCACAGTTTTATGTTCAGATGCGGAAACTTGGATGCGATATCGAGTTCGTCGATATCGGCGGCGGGCTCGGAGTCGATTACGACGGCTCGCACACGACGATTTCAAGCAGCGTCAATTATGCGCTCCAGGAATACGCGAATGACGCAGTCTCGCTGCTTCAGGACGCCGCCAACAAAAACGACCTTCCCCACCCTCACCTGATCACGGAGTCAGGCCGGGCGCTTACGGCCTATCATTCCGTACTCGTTTTCAATGTTCTCGAAACCAGCAGCCCGCCGACGTTTGAGAACAATCCGCACAAGATCACATCAAAAGATCATGAACTCGTTCGCGAGCTTCATGAGCTTTACAAGCATCTGAATCAGCGCAACATGCATGAGGCCTGGCATGATGCCCAGCAGCTTCGCGAGGAGGCGCTCGACCTGTTCAGCCTCGGCATGGTGGATCTTCGCACCCGTGCCTTTGTCGAGCGGCTTTACTGGTCGATTGCCTACGAAGTGATGGAGCTTTCGAAAGATCTCAAGCATCTTCCCGAAGAGCTCAAACCGCTGCCCAAGATGCTCGCCGACAAGTATTTCTGTAATTTTTCCCTGTTCCAGTCGCTGCCCGATTCCTGGGCGATCGATCAGCTGTTCCCGATCATGCCTCTGCAGCGCCTGAACGAGAAGCCCACCCGCGAAGCGACCCTGCAGGATATCACCTGCGACTCCGACGGAAAGATCGATCATTTCATCGGCACGCGCACATTCTCGGCCACCCTGCCGGTTCATACGATCAAGGAGGGGCATCCCTATTACCTGGGCGTGTTCATGACCGGCGCGTATCAGGAGATCCTGGGAGATTTGCACAACCTGTTCGGTGATACCAATGTCGCGCACGTCGTCATCACACCGGACGGCGGATATGAAATCGAGAAGGTCATCGACGGGGAACTGGTCGCGGATGTGCTCGATTACGTCCAGTTCGTGCCAAAAAAGCTGGTTCGCACGATGGAAAGCTGGGTCAGTTCATCGGTGAAGGAAGGCAAGATCACCATCAAGGAAGGCAAGGAGTTCCTTGCCATCTATCGCTCCGGACTCTACGGATATACGTATCTTGAAGCGCCGGAATGATCCGTCGACAGACTAGCTGAATGCAAACCGGCCCGGAATATTCCGGGCCGGTTTTATCTCTGATACCGCTTGTTTCCGGTTCGACCTACTGCTTCATCTTTTTGCCGTCGAAGCTCAGGTCAAGCCCGCCAAGCTCGTGCGCCGAACGTGGATCCGCGCCGATCAGCGGGACGGGGGTCACGGAGATGAGGTCCTCATCCATCGCCCAGAAGTCTGAGCCCTTCGCCGGAATGGACGGCGGCCGCTTTACGGAGGTCCAGAAATAGGTCTTGCCCCACGGCGTCTTGCGTTTCTGCCATTGTTCGCGATACTGGAATTCGGAAAGGTGGGTAACGGCAACCCCCTTGAGTTCTTCCCGCTTGCAGGAAGGGACATTCACGTTGAGGACGACGTCTTTCGGGAAGCCCTTTTCCTTAAGGGTCTTCACGAGATCGCGGGTGAACTCGGCTGCCATCCGGTAGTCCATGTCCTTGCCGCGTTCGATCGATACGGCGATTCCCGGAATGCCTGAAAGAACGCCTTCCTGGGCCGCGTTGAAGGTGCCGGAAACATACACGATCCGGCCGATGTTGAACCCTTCGTTGATTCCTGAAACGACCAGGTCTGGCTTTTCCGGGACAAGTCCGCCGACGATTCCGGCTTTGACGGAAGTAGCCGGGGTGCCCTTGACGGCGTAGCCGAAGAACTTCCCCTCGCGCTCGACTTCATCGACCATGATCGGGCCATCGGTCACCAGGGCATGGGCCATCGCCGACTGATTTTCCGCGGGAGCGCAGACCGTCACACTGCCGACCGACTCGAGAGCACGCACAAGCTCCAGAATACCTTCAGACATGATGCCATCATCATCTGAAACGAGAATGCGGAAGGTGTTATCCGCATGCGTAGGCATCGCAAAAACAAGCAGCAGAAGGATTGTAAGAAAGGTACGACGAAACATCCAGATCTCCTTTACCCGAAATAGTTATATTTAATACAATATAGTTCGAAGCACAGAGTGATCAGTAGGAGTCGCCGCGCTTTCCACCGGTAGGCATGGGAGGCGGAGCGTAGACCGGCGCGCCGTTAGCCGAAGGAGCCGTCTGAACGGCCGGGTCCATGGGCGTCGGGGTTGCGGGCTTGGCGAGGCCGGGAGCGACGGTGACAAGAGCGCGGAGTCTGGTCGCAACGGCACTGTATACTTCGGGCGTGAACGTATGCTTTTCATGCATCGCCAGGCGCCCGTCAGCATCGATGGCGATAATATTCGGCACGTCATAGTCAACCTTCGTGGCTTTTCCGATAACGCCATGCCAGTCGGTCAGAACCGGAATCGGCGCACCGAAACTGCGCCACTGGTTGATGACCGTTCCCCGGCTTGTCGTCCAGGGAACGCTGGTCAGGTTGACAACCCACAACAGGTGAGCAGCCCCGGGAATTCCGAAATCACGCTTGAGGGATTCCGCCCATTTCAGAATCTCGTATCGCTGGTACCGGTGACCGGTCAGAATGATGATCGGTCTGCCGCGAAGATAGGTGCTGACCCAGCGCTGATGGAAAATGTCTTCAATATCGAAATACACGAACGGCATGCCCTGAGCGACCTTGTAATGATCGGCCGAGTGTGCCCGGGCTTCAGGCGAAGCGGCGAACAAGAATGAGATCACCAGTGCAGCAGCCAGGAGAAAGGGTTTGACGGTTTTCAACATACGCACCTCTATCAATGACGCGGCGATTTTGTTCCGGCCGTTGCCGGCCGACGGTGTCAGGATATCACAAGACAACCCGATATCAGAACTGAAGAATTGCGATGATCACGGCAATTCCGGTTCCCAGAGTCAGCAACGTCGATACGACGCCAAATCGGGCGTAATTGAGAAAGCCTATCTCACATCTGTCTCCCGCCGACTCGGCGACGATCAGGTTTGCAACGGATCCGAACAGGGTAAGGTTTCCCGCGATGGTACTCACATACGCGAGAAGGCACCAGAACAGGTCCGGCGAATGAAGTTTGAAAACAGCCTGGGATGCGAGAAGCACGAACGGCACGTTCGAGAAAAGATTCGAGCCGATCAACGTCACGCATGAAAACTTCCAGGCCTGGGATATCACATCGCCGGTGAGAAAACTCAGGGCCCAGTTCGTTCCGAGCGCTGTCAGCCCGCTTGTTTTGAGACCGCCGATCACGACGAACAGTGCCGCGAAAAACATCAGCAGCGACCAGTCGATACGCTCGAGAATATGTTTTGGATCTGTCCTGTGAAGCGTGATGACAAGCGCGGCTCCGGCAAGCGCGGAAAAAGCCATCGAGTATCCGGCGAAAAAGCCATAGCAGGCGACTCCAAGAGCCATGGCACCGATTCTCAGTCGCCTGGTATGAGGAATTTCCCCCTCGAACGTCTTTCCGGCTGCCGCATCCGGCCTGGTCAGCTGTTTTCTATAGTACAGCCATAAAAGATACAAATTGGTCACGAGGGCAAGCGCAACCGGGAGTCCCATCAGCAGAATGAACCGGCCGTAATTGATGTTCGAGATGCTGCCGATGATCATGTTCTGCGGGTTCCCCGTGAGCGTGAGCGCCGAGCCGATATTCGAACTCGTCGCCAACGCCATCAGAAAGGGAAACGGATTCAGGCGGCGCGCTCCGCAGACCGCAAGAATCAGCGGCGTCATGACGACACAGATCGTGTCATTCACGAGCAACGCCGATAATATAGCTGACGATACAGACACCAGCACCAGCAGGACGAACGGGGACCCGGTCACGCCAAGCCGGCGCGTCAACCGCTCGAACAGCCCCGCGTCGCGCAGATGCTCGGCGATGATCATCATGCCAAGCAGAAGGCAGATGGTATCCCAGTTGACGAGGCGGTACGCCTCTTCCGGCGTCATCACTCCGAAAAGCACCATCAGAACGGCACCCAGCAGGGCGCCGGACGGCCTGCCGATGGGCAGGAAGCGCATCTGCCTGAAGGAAATGAACAGAAACGTGAGCGCGAAAATGGTCCCGGCGGCATAGGGATGGCGAAGGGGTTCGACAACCGCCATGATGGAAGAATTCATGGGCCTGTATCTATCAGAATGGTCTTCAGATGTCCAGCCCCTGTTTTCTGATCCCATCACGGGTTGCACCAGGGAATGCGGTGGGGATACGACCTTGCGCATCGGCGGGAAAGCCCCACCCCGGCGTGCATGCCCGAAGGACGCCGCATCATCCGAGGAATACGACAGCGCCAGGCCGGAACCGGGAGTGTCATGGCTCCGGGGATGATGCTTTTCACCAAAAACAAGAGCGGGGGCATTCGCCCCCGCTCGAGAGATCTTATTCTGTCAATTCAGATAGATATCACACCCAGCCGCGGAGCTTGCAGGCTTTCGCGACGCGCTCGATCGCGATCATGTAGGCGGCCTTGCGCATGTAAACTTTTTTCTCGCGGGACAGGGCCGAGACGGCCTTGAACGCGCTGGTCATCTTGGTGTCGAGCTTGGAGAGGACTTCTTCTTTTTCCCAGAAGTAGTTCATGTTGCACTGAACCTGCTCGAAATAGCTGCAGGTGACGCCGCCGGCGTTGCAGAGGAAGTCGGGAATCAGGAAGATGCCGCTCTTCTCGAGAACCTTGTCGGCTTCCTTGGTGGTCGGGCCGTTTGCACCTTCGGCGATGATCTTGACACTGGGCTTGATCTTGCTGACGTTGGCTTCGGTGATCATGCCTTCCTGGGCAGCCGGGATCAGCAGGGTGACTTCCTGCTCGAGCCATGCATTGCCGTCGAGGCGCTCCCAACCGTAGCTCTTCGCCTTTTCCTGGCTGATGGTGCCGAACTTGTCGACAGACTCGATCAGCTTCTTGAACTCGATACCCTTTTCGCAGCGGTAGGTATAGGCTTTCTTCTCATGGTTGTCCCAGCAGGCGATGGCGATAACCTTCCCACCGAGCTGCGAGAACATATCAACGGCATACTGGGCGACATTGCCCGAACCCTGAATGGCGCAGGTGGCCTTCTTGATATCAATGCCGAGTTCCTTCATCGCTTCGCGGACGGTATAGATGACACCATAGCCGGTGGCTTCGGTGCGGCCCAGTGAACCGCCGACGCCCAGGGGCTTGCCGGTGATGAAGCCGGGGAATTTGCCGTTCATGAGCTTTTCATACTCATCGAGAATCCAGATCATATGCTGGCCGGTGGTCATGACGTCGGGGGCCGGAACGTCCTGGACGGGACCGACGTTGCGGGCAAGCTGGCGTGCCCAGCCGCGGCAGATCTGTTCCTGCTCGCGCATGGACAGGTTGTGCGGATCACAGATCACGCCGCCCTTGCCGCCGCCGAGAGGAATATCGACCACGGAACATTTCCAGGTCATCCACATCGAAAGAGCGCGGATGGTGTCAATGGTTTCCTGCGGGTGAAAACGGATGCCACCCTTGCACGGGCCACGCGCGTCATTGTGCTGGCAGCGGAAGCCGCGGAATATCTTAACCTTTCCGTCATCCATGTGGACGGGGATATTGAAGTGATATTCCCTGTCGACATTGCGAAGAAGGTCACAGGTTCCCTGGTCGAGACCCATTTCCTTGGCGGCATCATCAAACTGGCCACGAGCCAATTCAAACGCGTTGAACGACTTGTCTGACATTACCATTCCTCCAGCTTTCTTTCCTTGTTGTTCGTTCCATTTTTCACGAGAACGACGTTCGCATGATAACACCACTCTCAGAATCGGTCAAAACATTTTCGACCAGATCATCGGACCGCCTTTCCAAACCAGCTTTTGGAATCGAGTAGGAGGCGGGGTTACCCCCGCCGTCCTCTCACACCACCGGACGTACG
>CAZQYQ010000228.1:0-7759 GCA_964597625.1 uncultured bacterium | reverse complement strand
CTTCTTCACTGGCCGCTCATGCGGTTCGTGAATATCCCACCGACAACGGACCTGCCGATTATGCCTTGTTCGTCGGCGGGCAATGGCTTGGAATCATTGAAGCCAAGCGTCTGTCCGTTGGCCCTCAGAATGTTCTCGAACAGGCAAAACGATATTCTCATGGTGCTTCCGCCGCCACTGGAAACTGGCATGGATTCCGAGTTCCATTCCTCTATTCGTCCAACGGGGAATTGCACTGGTTCATCGACATTCGCGATGACAAAGCACTCTCGCGCCAGATCGGCAACCTCCACCCGCCCGCCGCCCTGGTCGATATGGCCGTGCACGACCAGCAGAAGGCGTTATCGTGGCTCCAGGCCACTCCTGTATCAGATATTGCGCGCTTGCGCCCCTATCAGCAAAGAGCAATTACCGATACCGAAGCCGCTCTGTCGAAGCGGAAACGGGCTCTTCTCATCGCCATGGCCACCGGCACCGGCAAGACGTTCACTGTTGCCGCTTTGCTTTACCGGCTTCTGGCCTCAGGCTATGCCCGCCGTATCCTCTTTCTCGTCGATCGCAAAGCCCTTGCGGCCCAGGCTGTCCGGGAACTGGCCGCCTTTAACACCCCTCACGCCCGCAAGTTCGACCAGGAATACGAAGTTTATTCACAACGCTTCAAGCGTGAAGACTTCGATGAAAACGAAGCATTTGATCCGAAAGTGCTCCCCGAGGCATATCTGACGTCCCCTGACGGCGCCCAGACCTTCGTTTACGTGAGCACTATTCAGCGCATGGCTATCAATCTTTTCGGCTATGAGGGCGGATTCGCGCAGGATGCCGCCGACCCGGAACTGATCGATGATGCTGACCGCTTTGACATTCCCATTCATGCCTTTGACGTTATCATTGCCGACGAATGCCACCGGGGCTACACCGCCGCCGATGATCTCGTCTGGCAACAGACCCTCAACCACTTCGATGCCGTCAAAATCGGTCTTACCGCGACGCCGGCCAAGCATACCGTGGCCGTCTTCGGTGAGCCGGTCTTCCGATATGGTGTTCAGGAAGCCATCCGCGACGGGTGGCTGGTCGATTACGATGCCGTGGCGATCCGCTCCGAGGTCCGCATTAACGGCACCTTCCTGAAGGAGGGCGAGCGGGTCCGCTACGTCGATCCCAAAAGCGGGATTCAGCGTCTTGATCATCTTGAAGACGAGCGGAAATATGAATCGACTGACATAGAAGCCAAAATCACGGTGCCCGAGTCGAACCGGAAAATAATCCAGGAAATCGCCAGATATGCTCACGATCACCAGTCACTCACCGGCCGGTTTCCGAAGATTCTGATCTTCGCGGTCAACGACATCCCGCATACCTCTCATGCAGACCAGCTCGTGAGCCTTTGCCGCGAGATCTTCGGTGAGGGTGACTCGTTTGTCCAGAAGATCACCGGGAACAAGAACGTCGATCGGCCGTTACAGCGTATTCGTGAGTTTCGCAATCGCCCGGCTCCGAAGGTCGTCGTTTCCGTCGACATGCTCACCACCGGCGTTGATATTCCTGCACTCGAATTCATCGTCTTCCTGCGGCCTGTGAAATCCCGCATCCTGTGGGAACAGATGTTGGGCCGCGGCACCCGACGGTGTTCCGATATCAACAAAACCCATTTCACCATCTTCGACTGCTTCAACGGAACGCTCATCGACTACTTCAGGGATACAGGCGGTTTCGAGGTTGACATGGCTGGAACCAGGCCGGTCAGCATTTCCGAAATCATCGAAAATATATGGCAAAATATAGAGCGTGAGTACAACGCCAGGCGCCTGGCCGGGCGATTACGCCGCATCGAGAAGGATATGTCGGGGGATGCACGCGACAAGTTCGCGAAGTTTATTCCCGACGGTGATATCGGGCAGTTTGCCCAGACTCTGCCAGACCGCATCAAAAACGACTTCACGGCGGTTATGAAGCTCCTGCGTGACAAGGATTTTCAGGACCTTCTCGAACACTATCCCCGCGCGCCCCGCACGTTCCTCATTGCCCCGGATGTTCCTGACAACGTCGTCTCGGAATATAAGATCCGACGCGGAGAAAAACTCCTCCTGCCCGTGGATTACCTCTACGAGTTTTCCGCCTTCATTGCCGGAAAGAGCGATGAAATCGAGGCTTTGCGGGTTCTACTGAAGAAACCCAGGGGCTGGTCGACAACCGCCCTGGAAGGCTTGCGTGAAGCGTTGCACACCGCGGATTTCAGCGAAGCGGAACTGCAGATTGCCCATCGGATCGTCCACAAGAAACCGCTGGCCGATGTCATTTCGATGGTTCGGCGGGCCGTCATCCAACAGGAACCCCTCTTCAACGCAGCGGAGCGCGTTGACCGGGCCCTTGCCAGAGTCGCACCCTCCGTATACGCGCCATCTTTGACGCACACCGTTGGCCGCCAGTTCAACGAAGAACAGAAGGCGTGGCTGGCCCTCATTCGTGAGCACCTGATCACCCATCTCACCATCGACCCTGAAGATTTTGATCGCATCCCGATTTTTGAGGGAAAAGGCGGAATCCGTCGGGCCCGCAAAGTATTTCCTGACCGGTTCGTGGAACTTCTTGCCGAACTCAACGAAGCGATGGTTGCATAATCCGGCCGCATCATGTTCAATACCTCCCTCATTCCGGCAGCCTTTATGTGGCCTTTTTGATCATCTATGAATACATGGGGATATAATGTCTGATATAGTAAATAAGCTCTGGGGTTTCTGTCATACGCTGCGTCATGATGGCGTTGATTACGGCGACTACATCGAGCAGCTTACCTACCTGCTGTTCCTGAAAATGGCCGACGAGAAGGAGGTCGAGATCCCCAAAGGGTGCACCTGGAGAAGCCTGAAAAATCTTTCCGGGCAGCCGCTCATCGACCATTACTCCGGCATTCTGCAGAAACTCCACGATGCCAAAGGCCTGCTGGGCGACATCTTCACCCAGGCCATACCTCGCTTTAACAATCCCGTCAATCTCAAGAAGCTCATTGCGATGATCGACGAAGAAGAGTGGACCTCGCTCGACGTCGACGTGAAAGGGGAGGCTTTCGAAGGCCTCCTGGAAAAAGCCGCGTCAGAAGGGAAGAAAGGCGCCGGCCAATACTTCACACCGAGGCCGCTCATTCAATCTATCGTAAGAGTTATGAAACCCGATCCACGCGGGAAACAAGATTTCACGGTCATCGATCCCGCCTGCGGAAGCGGAGGGTTTCTCATGTGCGCCTGGGAATGGCTTCTGGAACAGACCCGGGGCGGAGCCATCGACCGCCGCGAGATCAAGCGCATCAAGGAAAAAACGTATTACGGTCAGGATCTCGTCGCGCGCCCGCGCCGTCTGGCATTGATGAATCTGTATCTTCACGGCCTGACGCCGACCATTTATCTCGGCGATACGATTTACGAACCCGAACGCGGCGACCGCTATGACGTGATTCTCACGAATCCCCCGTTTGGAACCAAAGGTGCGAACCAGATTCCCGAGCGGGATGATTTCACCATCGATACTTCAAACAAACAGTTGAACTTCGTCCAGCACTGCATGACCATCCTCAAGCCAGGTGGCCGGGCTGCGATGGTGCTTCCCGACAACTGCCTCTTCGAGGACAAGGCCGGCGAGGTGTTTGAGATCCTGATGCAGGACTGCAACCTGCATACGATCCTGCGTTTGCCCCGAGGGACGTTCACACCGTATTCCCAGGGCGTCAAAGCCAATGTTGTCTTTTTCCAGAAGGGCATGCCGACCGAGAACGTCTGGATCTTCGACGCCCGCTCCAATGTTCCCGGTGTCACCAAGAAATCCCGGCCTCTGACCAGCGACCACTTTAAGGAGTTCGAGGCTGTCTACGGCTCCGACCCCACCGGCCAAAGTTCCCGCAAAGACACCGGCCCCGAGGGCCGGTTCCGCAAGTTTCACCTCTCCGAAATCAAGGAGCGTGGATACAAACTCGACATTACCTGGCTCAGGGATGACTCCCTGGAAGATGCCGACGAACTCCCCGAACCCGACGCCCTGGCCTCCGAGGCCATCGCCGAACTCGAAGCCGCCGTCGACGGCCTCCGCGAAGTCCTGTCCATGATCGAGACCAATGGAAGCTCCGAATCATGACCTGGAAAACTTACAGTCTTGAACAGATTGTTGGCATCGTTCAATCTGGTTTCGCTTGTGGAAACAAAGGCGTGGCCAAAGGTTTTCGGCACCTTCGGATGAATAATATTCACCCGGATGGTCGGCTGGATCTTTCCTTGATTCGTACAGTACCGCCGGCCTTGGCGGGGGGGAAATATCGGCTGCAGCGGGGGGACATAATCGTCTGTACCACCAACAGTGGTAAATTAGTTGGCAAATCGGCACTATTCAACATTGAGGGCAATTACGCTTTCAGCAATCACCTCACGCAGCTGCGCGTGAAACCAGACATTGCAGATCCAGCATTTGTTCAAAAGCTTTTCTGGCTCAAGTGGAAACTTGGCGAAATTGAGCCTCTTTGCAAACATTGGGTCAATCAATCTACACTTTCGAAGGAGGCTCTGCTTGCTCTCAAACTCCAGTTGCCTACGCTTGATGAACAGCGCCGCATTACTGGGAAACTTGACCGCATCTCGGCTCGCCTCGACGAGGTCAAGGCCCGCCTGGCCACCGTCCCCGCCCTCATCAAACACTTCCGCCAATCAATCCTCGCCGCCGCCTGCTCCGGCCGATTAACCAAAAACTGGCGGAGATCAAACAATCCACGTGAAGCTGGGGCTGATTTGGTTGCTTCGCTTGGCTCACCGGATCCAGTGTCACACTTAACAGTTTATGAGGATAGCAAAGTATGGGATTTGCCTGCTTCTTGGTGTTGGGTGCCACTGGGAAAACTTGGGCGCTTCATGGGTGGGGGCACTCCATCAACCGAAAATCCTGCGTATTGGAAAGACGAGCTGCCTTGGGTTACTCCGAAGGACATGAAAAGACTTCGTATTGCGGACTCAATTGACCACGTTTCTGAAACAGCTCTACGTGATACTGCTCTAAAAAAGATCCCTACCGGAGCTATTCTTTTTGTAGTCCGTGGAATGATTCTCAATCATACATTACCTGTTGCAATGACTGACGGTGTTGTAACTTTGAATCAAGATATGAAGGCACTTATACCGATCAGAGCTGACATGGCTGAATATGTTTTTGTTGCTTGCCGAGCTGTTGCAATGGCTATTCTTTTTGCAGTAAAGGAAGCCACTCATGGAACAAGAAGAATAGAAATGTCCGTCCTCAAAAATTGGGCAATCCCAATTCCACCTCTTGAAGAGCAGAAAGAAATCGTTCGTCGGGTTGAAAATCTGATGAGCTTGGCTGACGCCATCGAAGCCCGCTACAACAAAGCAATGGCCTTCGTTGACAAACTCATGCCCTCTGTTCTCGCCAAAGCCTTTCGTGGCGAACTGACGTAGAAAACCCTTTCCCATGCGGGTGTCTGTCCTCCTTGTTTGACAAATGGCAATGTTTATTGCATATTGTAAAATAGGAGGGCAGACCACATGGAATCAAAACGGAATTTCGGCGAGCGTCTCAAGGGAGCACGAACTGCTCAGGGGCTCTCCCTGCGCGATCTTGCGAGTCTTGTCGGCGTTACCGCGCAAACTCTCTCCAACTACGAGCGGGGCGAAGGGTTGCCCGGTTCTTCAATACTCATCGCTATTGCACGTGCCCTCAAAGTCAAAGTCGAATTTTTCTTCCGCCCTGTCACCGTCGCCCTGGCCGACCTCGACTTCCGCAAGAAAAATGCCCTTCTCGCCAAGGAGCAACGGTCCATCGTCGGTCGTATTCAGGACTGGCTTGAACGATACGCCCAAGTCGAAAACCTGTTCCCTCAGCGCTCCCCAGACCCCTTTCTTGCTGCCGCCAGGCGTCAGGCTGCTTCCGGGGATGATGTCGAGGAAATCGCCATGGCTCTCCGGAAAGCCTGGAAACTCGGCCTGGCGCCGATCGAAAATATGACCGCTCTTCTTGAAGAGCATGGGATCAGGGTTTTTCTCATCAACGACACCCCCGACTCCTTCGACGCGTGTGCCTTCCGCACTGATGGCCGTTGTGGGATCGTCGCCCAGGCTGATCTGCCGGGCGATCGTCTTCGCTTCAACCTCGCGCATGAGCTTGGGCATCTGATCATCGACACCCCCGAAGAAGGCGACAAGCGTACCCGCGAGAAGCCCACGATGCGGTTCGCGGCTGCGTTCCTCGTTCCCCGCGAAGTTGCCATTCGGGAACTCGGCCAAAAGCGCCACCAACTCAACATCGACGAGCTCCATCTGCTCAAACTGAAATACGGTCTCAGCATGAGCGCCTGGATCTATCGGGCGAAGGATCTCGAAATCATCACTCCGCTTCTGGCTCAGCGGCTCTTCATGCTCTTCCGGCAACGCGGGTGGTTGGCTAAGGAGCCGGGTTCGCAATACCCCACAGAACCGAAGCCAACCATGATGCGGCAGATGGTTTTGCGGGCCTGTTCCGAAGAGGTCATTTCCGAGTCCAAAGCTGCCGAACTCCTGGGGCAGAATCTCAACCAATTCCGTAATGATTCGGTTGTGGCGTAGCGCTGGAAGACGCGCAGATGATAAGCTCTGGCAACGTCTTGATGGTTATTGAGTCGGTCGTCATTCGCTCACCCTTTCGAGACTGGAACCGTGCTCGTGCGGCCAGCGTTTTCGCCCGAAGTACGCGGCAGGCGCATTGAATCAAAGAGAATCCTGGGATGTCACATCACAAGAGTCCATTCGCTTTCAGGATTGCTTCGACGATCCCTCTTGCATCCTTGCCCATGAGATTTTCGCCTCGTACAAGGCAGGCGAAGCAGTATGTTTTACTGCCGGAATTCACATAGCCTACAAACCATCCGAGACTCTGTTTTGGATTGCCACCGATATTCGCGCCCGATCCTGTTTTTCCATAGAAGGTGCCCCTGGACGTCTTTGCAACGGCCATGATGTCCTTGAGAATCAGTTGCGACTTCTTCGAAAACGGAAGTTGGCCGAGCAAAAGCCTCCGAATGAGTTCCGCCTGTTCATCTGCGGAAATCTGTATCGACTTCTTTTTCTCTCTTGGAAGCCAAAAATCATCGATCCCCGAGGAAATGTCACAATCGCCATAGTGAATCAAGGTGAGCCAATGCTGCATGTTCCGCAGGCCAATCGATTTCGCAAGGCCCTGAAAAGCGGGCACGCAGGAAACTCTGAAGGCATCTCGCAAAGACAAATCCCGGTTCCATTCCTGAATCGGTCTGGACTCTCCATCCCATTTGTAGAATGGCGCGTCGGGTGAGGATAGGAGATTCAGTTCAAGTCCGATTAAAGTATTCCATATTTTGAACGTGGAGCACGGGGTGAACCGGCTCTTCGTTTCCTGAGGGTTATAACGGATCGTCCCGGTTGACAGGCAATCCATGAAAACACATCCCCCGGTTCGGTTTGAGAATGCGTCATTGATGGACTCTTCAGAAATGGAAATCTCTGCCGCCAAAGGAATGGAAACAAGGAAGAGAAACAATGCAGACAGTTGCTTGAATGACATCATGTTGCCTCGATGAGTGGGGGAGACGTCGACTTGCTGACGGATTATACCCCCGTGAGCCAATTTTCTATAACGTGAAAGCGCAATTTTCATCCGATCGCCTGTTTCCGCGCGGCCTGGCTGAATCATCGATCTGCTGCGATCCAGTCTCCATTCCATCAGATCCACGAACCAGGAATGGGAATGAGTCTATCTC
>CAZQYQ010000227.1:0-7780 GCA_964597625.1 uncultured bacterium | reverse complement strand
TGGACGAACAATATCGAACCATATTTGCAGAGCGGGGCGCGCTTGCTGAAGAGCTCGAAAAAGCAAAAGCCGCCCACCTCGATCTCCAGGAATCTCTTTCCAGGCTGAAGGCGGAGGCCGAGTCGGAGCGCATTCAGAGACAGGCCGCCGAAACCCGCGAGCAGGAGATGGTCCTCGCTCTTGATGCGCTTCGCCAGGAGCGCCAGGCTCTGAAAGACAAGATCGACCGGCTGCTGGTGGGAGTCCGTTCGTTCGTCACCACTCCGTCCAGATCGGCTCCGCCTTCGTCCGACGGCGTTCTTGAGCCGCGTGAAATTCAACCCTATATCCCGTTCTGTTTTCCCGACAGACTGCCGAGCCAGCTGAAACCTCAATGGGCCCGCACAAAGCGGCTTCCGATCAAATCCACAGCCACCACGCCCGTCTCACGCGAACCGGGAGCGTTTCTCCCACCGGAAAGGAAGCCGCTGCGACAGCAGTCCCACTCTCTTTCGACCAGCATCCCGGCGACTCTCGCAACCCCGTCGGTGCCCTTCATCCCGATGTTTCCGCATATTCCGGACATCTTCGTTCAACCATGCGTTCATCGGTTGATCTGCAAACCGGCAGATCGCTCACTGCCTCCGGTGAAAACGTCAACGACGATCGAACTGCATCTTCCGATTCTTTCGATTCTTCCGGAAGTCGTAGGGAGAATCGTTCCGCCCCCGATTCATGCAGCCATCCGCACCAGCTCGTTCGCGTTCTTCGTCGCGTATCTTGCAACCACTCTGAGAATCGTCCGGCAGGGCAGTTTCGTACGGCTGGAGCACCGTCTTCCCGTCGATCGGCAGCAAGCCGGGGAAGATCTTTTGTATTCCGCAAAAACCATTACATCAAGAAGGGTTGCCATTCATACCCGTTCTCATCTACAATTCGCGTTGCTCGGTCCCGGCAGGTCGGAAATGGTGCCCGACTTCCCCCATGGCCGGCTCATGTTCCTGTTGAAGACCTTCGGAGACTCTCTCACATCCATGATGTCCAGGCTTGACGATGAAAATCCCGACGCCGATTCCGGCCCGCGAAAGCAATAATCACTTCCCAGGTATCCATTCCAATCAGAGACGCTAGACGCAGGAGGACCCATGAAACGCACGTATCTGCAGGACGAGGCGAACACACACTACAACCTCGGCATCGCCTATTACACGAAAGGGCAGTATGAGCTGGCCATCTCCGAATGGATCCAGTCGCTGATCAAGAATCCGCAGAACGGCGAAGCCCGCTTCAAGCTCGGCGTGGCTTATTATCAGCTCAACCGCATCGACGAAGCATTGAAGGAATGGGAAATCGCGGTTCAGCTCGACCCGCGCAACTTCGAAGTGCTGCACAATCTCGGCATCGCCTATTACAACAAGGGCGACGACACGAAAGCCATCGAAAACTGGGAACAATGCCTCGAGATCAAGGCCCAGGATCCTGAAATACATTTCAAGCTGGGTATCGCCTACTATAATCTTGGCAAGGAAGACCGCGCGATTGCGCTCTGGGAAAAAGCCACCAATCTCAATCCCGAAGACTCGGACATTTTCTTCAGGCTCGGGGTCGCCTATTACAACAAGGGACTCGATGACAAGGCCGTCATCGCCTTCTCGAAGGCCATCGAGCTCAACCCGAAGAATGCGGAAGCGCACAACAATCTCGCCATCGTGTATTACCGGCTCGAGATGTATCCGCAGGCGATCGACGAGTGGAAGAAAGCCCTCGCTCTCAGCCCTCGTCAGCCCGAGATTTACAACAACCTTGGAAATGCCTACAGTAAGCTGAATCAGCATCGTGAAGCCATCGAGATCTGGCAGAAGATTCTCGAGATCACCCCTCAGAACGCCGAAGTGCTGTTCAAGCTGGGCTCGGCATACGGCAAACTTGATGATCTCGACAAGGCGATCGAGTTCTGGTCGCAGTGCATCTCGGTCAACCCCAACGATATCGAGGCGCATTTCAACCTCGGCGTCGCCTATTACAATACCGGGAACTTTAAAAAGGCGATCACCTACTGGAACACCGTTCGCGAGAAACGCAGCGAGGATGCCGACATCTGCGAAAAAATCGGAAATGCCTACTGCGGCCTCGAAGACTTCGCCGAAGCCGCCAAATACTGGAACCGCGCCGTTTCCTACATGCCCGATGACGGGCAGCTGCACCACAAGCTCGGTATCGCCTATTCCAAGCTGAACAAAACCCAGGAAGCGATCTTCCAGTGGCAGAAATCGGTCGAGCTGGATCCGAATCATTTCGAGGCGCACCACAACCTGGGCATCGCATTCTACAATCTGCAGCGGTTTGATGAAGCCCAGAAGGAATGGGAAAAAGCCCGCGAACTGAACGCCAACGATCCCGACATCTACTTCAAGCTCGGCCACGCCTATCGCCAGAAACGGCGGCTCGACGAGGCGATCGCTTCCTGGAAAAAGACGATCGAGCTCGACCCCAGCAACTCGAATGCCCATTTCGTGCTCGGCAATGCCTTTGACGAAAAGGGGCTCGTGGATGATGCGATCCTCTCGTGGCGCCGCGTGGTCGAACTTTCACCGAACGATATCGATGCGCATAATAATCTCGGCATCGCCTATTTCCAGAAGAACATGTTCGACAAGGCGATCGCCGAATGGGAAGACGCGATCAGAATCACGCCGGAAAACGGCGAACTCTATAACAAGCTCGGCATCGCCTACATCAAGATGGATCTGTTCGAGAAGGCCGTCGAGTGCTGGGAAAAAGCGCTCAAATACAAACCCGAGGATGCCGACATTCTCTCGAACCTCGCCACCGCGTATCACAACCGCGAAATGTATGATAAAGCGATCGATATATGGAAGCGGGTCATCAAATACAACCCGCAGGACGCCGAAGCCCGCAACAAGCTCGGTATCGCCTATTATAACAAGGGCATGTACGACCAGGCCATCGAGCTGTGGAAGAAGGCGATCGAGCTCAACCCGAAGGATGCCGCCGCCTATTACAACATCGGCACCGAAGAGTTCGAGAAGGGGCGGATCGCTGAAGCGATAACGGCATTCCGCAAGGTTCTCGAGATCGACCCGAAGTTCAACCAGGTCCAGTACAATCTCGCAATCATTTATGCGCGGAAGCGCCAGTTCGGTGATGCGGTCGAGGCGGCACGCCGGTTCCTGCAGGCCAGCCCGACCGGCGTTGAAGCCGACAATATCAAGACACTGATCGAACAGTGCGAACACGAGATCGAGCAGAACGCCGAAGTCTGAGATCCCGTTTTCCCAGAGAGGTTCACCCGCAAAGCCCCGCCATCCGGCGGGGCTTTTTCACGCAGACCGCCTCTTCTTCACGCAGACCGCCTCTTAATACTTCTTCAAGCTTGTCTTCTCATCCATCGTTCCGGATTTTCCGATTCATTTCCTTGTGAGCGCCACGCTCTCTTTGAACTCTCAGGATCGAGCCGGGGGAAGCCCGAGAAAGGACACGGATGAAAAGGCTTTTATTCGTTTGCGCGTTGGGAGGCATGACGATCTGTCTCGCAGGATGCGGAGGATCGGCAGGTCTGTCGGGGTTGAAAACCAGTTCGGACACGGTAAGCACGGAAGCATTCTCCAGTCTCACCACAAATGAGCTGGGAGCGGTGGAGACTGGATTAATAGCCAGTCGTATACTTGCGGCGAATTCCGCTCCATCTCTTTCGGCCTCCGTTCTCGGAAGGGAAGAAACCGGGAACATCGCCTCGATGCCGGAACCACCGGATGGGCTGGAACCACCGGACATGCCGGAGTTCAGAAGCCGGGGACATGATTTCCATGGGTTCCGGTCCGGGAACGACTGGATGCTCCGGCCCGAGGACGGCGGCTGTGAAATCGAGTGGCACGAACCTGAAAACGGCACGCCAAGTATGCGCATCGGGTCGCATACCTTCAGAGTCGAGAGGACACAAGACACCGGCATCATCATCACCCGCCCGGACAACTCGACCGTCGCCATCACGCCCGCGACACTGGACAGCAGCACCGGAAAAATCGATGTCGACGGCGTCGAATGGAAATTCACCTGGGGGGAAAATCCTCTGTTGACGCTCGAGAACATGGAGAATGGGCGGATCCTGACCGTGATTCAGGATGCGAGCGGTCAGCTGATCATTACGCCGGCGGGCGGGACGCCGCATTTCGCAACGTGGGATTCGACCGGCGAATTAGCCGGAGAGAACGTCTCGACTGGGGCAAAATTCAGATTCCGTGATGGAAAACTGATCTGACGGCACACCCCCAAGCCAGGTCCTTACGGATCAGGCTTGGGGGTGTGTTCGTGATTCCTGTATTTGAATTGCCTTTATCCGGGAATCGGAAGCTGAATGATCACCTCAAGTCCCCCACCCTCGGCATTTCTCGCCATCACCGTGCCGCCGTGAATTTCAACCGCGCGTTTGACGATCGCCAGTCCCAATCCGTTGCCACCACTTTGCCGGCCCCGGTCTTCTTCACAGCGAAAAAAGGGAATGAACAACCGGGACAGATGTTCTTCCGCGACGCCCGGTCCGTGATCACGAATGGATATCTGTACGCGGTTTTCCGTCTCACAGGGTTCCAGACACATCAGGACCTCTGACTGATCCGGGGCATGCCTCACGGCGTTGCGAAGAATGTTTTCAACGGCTCTGCGCATCAGCTCAGAGGCAATAGGGATGGACAGAGGGTTTTTTGGAGCAACAGACCTGATGGTTTTCCCATGAAGGCCGGCTTCGAACGAGACATCTGCAGCAATATTCCTTAAAAAGCCTGCCATATCGACCGGAACCAGGGCAACCGGTAACACCTGCATCTGGTCCATGCGCGAGAAATCGAGGATCTGCTGAATCAGCTCGTTGAGACGTTCAAGATCACGCTCGATCTTCCCTGCAAGCATATCCAGATCTGAAGGGTCTTTTTTTCTGATGAGCTCGAGCGCAACATGAATGCGGGCCAGAGGCGATCTCAATTCATGCGACACATCCCTGAGAAGCTGACGCTGCCCCTTGAATGTCTCTTCGATGGTTTCAGCCATGCGGTTGAAATCCTGAGCCAGCTCTCCCAGTTCATCCGTTCGCCCGGTCAGGTTCGGCGGCAATCTCGTCTGGAATTCTCCGTCTGCGATCGACCGGCTTTTCCGGCGAAGCTCAAGAACCGGCCCCGCAAGAGATCTTGCGAGCAGCCAGCAGAGAACGACCGCGACACACACAAGCACGAACAGGCGGCTTATGAGATCCGGCGACCAGATGATTCGCTTCACGATCTTGAACGGAGAGGGCCTGTATTTCAGGAAGCTGACATACGGGAGACCGCCCGGACTTATGACCAGACCGGCAAGAAACTCCTCATCGCCTGTTTCGAACAATCTGGGCGTTTCCGAAGCAGTAAAGAATTCAATGGCCGCTGACGCGATGAATTGTTGAATCTCCTGCATGGATGGCCCGCGCGGAGGTCGATCAGAAGGCTCATCCGAAGATCTCCCGGGAGACAGGGGCGACGGGAACGAAGCGACGGATCCCCGCGGATGCTTTCCCCGGGGCATTTCGGGAAACGACGGCTTCCAGATCAACTTTCCCGAATGATCGGCAATCCAGATCGGAAACATCGATGTCGCGCTGGAAATATCGCCCCTCTCAACAGCCGTCAGGATATCCCGGGATTCACGGAAAAGAATTTCAACATCCTGCCGATGCTGATCATCAGACGCATGTTCGTGCAGATACCAGATCATCGCGGCTGTAACGCCTGTCACGATGAGAACCGTCGCGATGAACCAGAGAAGGATCCTGGCGAACATTCCGACCCGTGTGATCATTTTTCCGCCGAACCGTCATCGATCATGGCAAACAGATAGCCATTGCCTCTGACCGTCTGTATGCGATCTCCATCATTCGTGGTATTACCCAGTTTCCGCCGCAGATTGCTGACGTGAACATCGAGGCTTCGGTCTTCATAGGCAAGCGTTCTCTCGAGAACCTGCGTCGCGAGATCCTGGCGCCGGACAACACTGCCTGCGGCGCGCATGAGAACTTCAAGAAGCTTGAATTCAACCGATGTGAGATGAATCTCTTCATCCTGGACGAACACTCTTCTGCTGGCGGGATTCAGCTTCACATCTCCCACCAGGAGGAGTTCTCTGTCCGGCTGCTGGAGCGCGGACCGGCCGGCCCGTCTCGCGATTGCGCGGATTCTCGCTGCCAGTTCACGCGGATTGAACGGTTTGGCGAGATAATCGTCAGCACCGAGTTCCAGACCAATGATTCGATCGACGTCCTCGCCCCTTGCCGTCAGCATGATGACGGGAACGCCGCTTTTCGCCCTGATTTTTTTCAGAATTTCGAATCCGTTCATGCCGGGCAGCATGACATCGAGAATCAGAAGGTCGATTTCGTTCTCGAAGCCTTCTGCAAAGAAGGTGTCCGGATGGTTGAACACATTGATCGTGAAGCCTTCTCCCTTGAGAAAAACCGAAAGCAGTTCGCACAGTTCGACATCATCATCGAGAATGGTAATATTCTTCATCGAAATCTCCATCGAGTGGATCTTTACATGAGAATACTCAACGTCTGAAGAGGCAACAATAGCCTGAATGTTTAAGGAGTGTAAAGTTCAGATCATCAGCGCCTGTCGAAAAGAGAATGACAAACCGCTTCGTCTGCCTCCCAGGTGTTTTCGATGATGGAATTCATCCCGGAACGGATTTCAAGAACAGCGTTGCCTCCCTGCTGCCAGGTTGGAGTTCCATCGGCAGCTCTGAGCAAAAATTTGTATTCGAACACGGCGCCGACCGGCAGATCCATGCTTGCCGTCCACACATCCGAACCGCCGTCTCCCAGCTGCGGCAGCTTCGGGGAACCGACGTTCCAGTCTCCCAGTTGAGGAAGGCCGCCGATGAGACATAGCGATGCCCCGTCGGGAAGTTTTCCGGTGCGGTGAAGCCTGAACGTGACGTTCTGTTTCCCGCGAACGAAGGGATTACCCGCGGCCTCAGCCAGCGTTTCATAAGCATGTTTCCAGCTTTCCGGCTTCTCCGCATCGATCACGAACACCGCATATCCGTGTCCGGGAAGCTCCATCCGCAGGGCATTCCGATCGACGACCGCCGCCAGCCCGTTCATCGCGTCGACACTCGTGCGGCCATCCGGCACCGGTGCGGCAAGCGGAATATGCAGTTCCCGCGGAGATGTCGCGAAATTGAAAACGGCTACAGCCTGCTGATCCGGGAGAAGCCTTCCGAAGGCATACATGTCGCGGCTCATGGCAAGATGCGTTTGAATCCCCCGGGTCAGCGATTTGTTCGTCCTCCTGACGGCGATAAGTTTTTTAATATCTTTATATATTATATTATCCGTTTCAAATTTCATCGACCGCCTGTTTCTGCAGTCGGGCTCGAGTGCTCCATCAAGCCCGATCTCGTCACCATAGCAAAGCGTCGGTATTCCCCGCGCCGTCAGCAGCATGGCCATGGCGAGCATGTATTTCTGTCGATCCCCGCCGCAGCTCGTGATGAAACGATCGAGGTCGTGATTGTCGACGAATGTCGCCAGCAGTCCGGCATCAGGATAGAGGCGATCCATGCCGAACCGCACCCCGAACTGTCTGGCATCGCCGCCGCGCGCGATGACTTCCAGAAGGGTGTAATACAGAGGGTAATCGAACAGCGAGGCAAACGCACCGGCCTTCCAGACCCTGCTCAGTTCCGCCGGATCGCCTTCAAACAGCTCACCGAGAGTCAGGAATCGAGTGCCGGACGTTTTCTGCATGCCCGAATT
>CAZQYQ010000226.1:0-7788 GCA_964597625.1 uncultured bacterium | reverse complement strand
GCCGAGACCCATGCCGAGTCCCGCTCCGCCGCCCTGGTTGCCGGCCGCGGTATTGACGGCCTTCAGCTTCTCGACGGTCGCAAAATTCCGCATGCTGGCCTGGTCGACCCCGCCGAGAGCATTGATAGCATGAGCATCAGCGATCTTGTCGGCGATCTTGTCGATGCGCTTCTTGGTGTCGTCATCGAAGTCGGTGTTTTCGATCCGGAAGTCGGTCAGCTCGAAACCGAGCGGGGTCAGGACCGGCCCGACCATCTTCTGAAGCTTCTCGGAAAGCTCGACACGGTTGCGGTCGATTTCGGAATAACTGAAGCCGGACTCCGCGAACAGATCCGTAAGCGGTGTCAGAAGTCTGTCGACAATGATATTTCTGATTTCCGTGATCGTGTAGATCTCGCGGTTGCTGGTCACTTCAGTGAAGAAGCCGCGTGGGTTCACGAGCCTGAACGAGAAGTTGCCGAAAGCCCGCAGCCCGACCGGAAACTTGTACTTCGGGTCGTCATACTTGATCGGTGCCTTGGTGCCCCACTTCTGGTTCATGAACTCGGTCAGGCGGACGAAGTAGATGTTCGCCTTGTGCTCGGATGTGAAGCCCTGCATGATCTTGCTGAGCGTCGTCCAGAACGGAATGTTCGCGGTGTGCAGCTCGAACAGGCCCGGATAATCATGAATCGCCTGAACCTGGCCCTGATATACGAAAATCGCTGCCTGGCCCGGGTTGATGAGCAGTTTCGACGCGTTCTTCAGTTCGTCATTGGCGCCGTCCCAGCGCCAGATCAGCACGTCAGGCGACGGATCCTTCCACTCGATGACCGACCGGAGCTGATTGCCGAAAAATCCCATTGTGTTCCTCCCAGACTGACATTCGATTGAAAACCCGATGCTCCATGATACCGCACCCTCCCGCCTTCCACAACCGCTGAATCACAGAGAACACGGGGATCACAGAGCAGTCACAGGGGATAATGCGTGAGAAAATACCACCCCCCTGTGATATGGTGCAGGATATGGCGAATGATCGCGATGAAAATCTGCCGCCGGTCGAGATCCCGATCGACGGCACGCTCGATCTGCACACATTCAGGCCCGCCGAAGTGAAGGATGTCGTTTCCGACTACATCGAGGCCTGCCTCGAACGTGGAATCCTTCATCTGCGCATCATCCACGGCAAGGGAATCGGGAACCTGCGCCGTACCGTCCATGCCCTGCTCGAGCACCATCCCGCCGTTGCCGAGTTCCGCCTGGCCGACCAGGACGCCGGTTCCTGGGGCGCCACCCTCGTACTGCTGAAAAGCCAGCAGAAGTGAATACGAATACGGGCCAGGGACGTTTCTATAGAAATTGCTCTTGCTATGCGTTATGATAATGCTGTGTGATGGGCTCTTGAGGTCATGAAAGAGCCAGGGGGAATTCTATGCCGCGAAAGCCTATTCAAATATCGGAAAGCCAGCTCGAAATTCTGCGGGCATTGGCTTTGCGGACAGGCAAAGACGAGAACCAGCTCATAAATGAAGCGTTGGAACAGTTTCTTGAATCGTTTGAAGAAGATAAAAAGCTGAATGAGCTTATGGCTGCAGCAGGAATCTGGAAGGATCGCGCCGATCTTCCTGATATTCGCGCAATGCGTGAAGAGTGGAATTCGCGCACTTCTTGTGCGAAGGTTTCAAAAAAGCAAGAATGAAGAGCGAGTGTCTTGTTGATTCAGATGTTTTCATCGATTTCCTGAGAGGACGTTCTGAAGCAATAGAATTTCTGAAAGCTCAATTTCCGCGCATTCATCTATCCGTCATTTCTGTAGCTGAGCTGTATTCTGGCGTACGTGATGGGGATGAACGAATATGTCTTGAAGCAGCCTTGGACGCCTGTCACGTCATTGATGTGTCGAATGCGATAGCCAAAAGAGCGGGTTTGTATAAACGATCTTTTGCAAAGAGTCACGGTGTAAATCTTCCAGACGCGCTGATAGCGGCTTCCGCAAAAGAATATGGATTATCTCTTGCAACCTTGAACTTGAAACATTTTCCCATGTTCAAGGATGTTTTTGTCCCGTATAAGAAGGCATGATGAGCGGTTTGGAATCCTCACGGATTCGTTGAAACTGACAATTGATTCAGGGTATAATGTGTGGCTGCCGGGGCGCATCAGATGCCCGGCCGCAAGGAGCTTTTCAGACACATGCCACGCATCAGCGACCTCTCCCGGTCGATTTTACCCTTTTTGTTAATAGTTGTAGCTATAGTTTCTCTTGCCGGCTGCGGAGGCGGAGGCGGCGGAGGCGGTGGAAACCCTGTTTCTCCGACGCCCTCCCTGCCCGACACGCCGCTCGTCCCTCTGACCGTCGCCGAATTATCCTCGGCCGGAAAGACTGTCGAAAAATCTTTCAGCCAGGGCGCTCTCGCTCTCCAGCTGCCGACTCCCGCCCAGAGCGAGAAATTTGCGGTCCTTCTCATGAACAATGGGGCGGACATCACGATCAAAGTGAACGGCGGCGGCTCCGCCGGCTTGGCTGACATCCGCGCCAGCGAAGCCACGATCCAGCCCACCCACCTCCCTCTATGCGGAACGCCGTTCCTGCGAAGTCGCCTCTTGTCCGCTTCCCGTGCCTCGGTCCGGGCCAACATTGCTCCGTCGGTCAGGTCACTGACCAGTGCTGAGCAACTTGATCAAACAGTGTCATTCCGCGTCTACTCGGGTGGAGTTGATACTTTGTTGTCTCCAACGGGTTATACAACTCGCAATGGAGTATTGCGTAAGATTGGCAGTCATTGCAAATTATTTGTAGATCCCGATGAATACGGTGGTCTCAATGCAACGATTGGTCCATATGCAATTTCAGATGAGGTTCTCAATAAAATTCGGGATAATTTCGATAATCATATTTACCCACTGATGAGTGATTACTATGGATTATCCTACGATATTGATGGAGATGGCAAGGTTGCTATATTTCTCTCCCCCTTAGTAACAGCGAATTTTGCTGGCTTTTTTGATACTGAAAACTTTGCTCCGTCACCTGATAGTAATCAGAGAGATATGGTTTATATGTGGACGCCTGATGCATCTTGGTATGGACAAGAGTGGCTTGATGCAACCTGTGAAACGATTGCCCATGAGTATCAGCACCTTGGCAATTTTTGCTGGCGTATGGAAAACCAGAAAGCAGCATTGATGAGTCAGTATGGTGATATTACCGAACGGGAAGATGGCAGATATTGGTTCGATCACGTCGTAAATGAAGAGGTGTGGTTGGACGAAGCTCTTTCGATGGGAGCTGAGATCAGATATCGTCTGACAGTTGGTAGTCCAGCAACTGAAAAAAGATTCGAATACTATAGAGACTATGTTTCGAAGACGACGCTGACTACGTTCTCTAATAAACTTTGGGAGTATGGCTGCGTGGGCCTGTTCGCACACTATCTCTACGAACAGGGTGGACCTGCTCGTATCAAAAGCCTTGTTACGTCGGGACTACAGGGGGTTGCTAATATCAACGCAGCTTTTGGAAATCATTCTAATCCAGCACTGCAAAATTTCTCCAGCATAGAGAATAACTGGAAGAAAGCCGTATTTGCCGAACTGAACCGGAACCGGCTGGCAGGGGGGGCATGGAATGCCATTCCCGAGTATCAGAAATATACGGCTGACTTTGATATCGATGTGACGTCAGTCGCACACTCGTATGGCAGCGGGTTCCAGGGGAGCATCCGAGCCGGGGCGATGTCGATGTTCGTCATCGAGCCTTCGTCTGACTATGCAGCCGATGCATCGGCGCTGTATATGCAGGCTGTCGGAGCTTCGGGCCAACAGACCGACGCATCGATTGCCTGTACCGTTCTGCGCCTGAACTGATCGCAAATCACCACAGTGTGCATCATACCATCTGTGGACCGATATCTTCGTGCCTCGGCGGTTCGTTGATGTGGATGATCAGCTGAACGGCCGGCCGAGAAGTTCGGAAAGGTCGGTCATGACGGCGATGACGCCGAGGCCGATCACCAGAAACCAGAGCGCGGCGCGCTGACCGGGTTTGTCCTGCGGCTTGCGGCCGTCATGGCCTTCATGGCGGGCTGACGGTTCGTCAGGGTCGGCGAAAAGCTGTTCCCACTGGTCCAGGCCGTAGAGGAAAAAGCCCAGAAACAGCAGAAACAGACAGAAAAAAAACAATCCCACCCACATCGTTCCTCAAGCCACCTTGTTTGTGATAGAAGTGCCTTCACCTGGATAAACAGGTCGTGCCGGGCAGTATCAACTTCACCCGATCCGCCGTCTCCAGATGGTCTGTGGAAGCTGTCAGCCGCCGGTCTTTTCTGCAGACATACCATCTTTCAACATGCCTTGATCCATTTTATGGCTTACGAAGGGGATGTGCAATCTGCTTTTGCACTCATGCGGAAAAGGATGCTGCGGTTTCGGTGAGATCTTTGTGGTCTTTGTGACGTCTGTCGTTCGCTTTTGTATTGTTTGAGAAATATTGTATTTCGGGATCAACCGGCGTGGTCGCCGGGGCCGAGGAGCTGCGATACCGTGACGAAACGGTACCCGCACTTTTTCAAGGCTGGAATCAGCACCGGCAGCACGCGCAACGCGCCGGGGTGAATGTCATGGAACAGAACGATGCATTCCGGCGAAAAAGACCGCACAACGCGCGCCAGCATGCGATCGGAACTTCCGCCGGCCCAGTCGCGGCTGTCCGAGTCCCACAGAACCTCGCGCCATCCCTGGCTTTGAAGCATTCCGCGAACCCGCGCATTCGTGTGCCCGTAGGGGGGGCGCACAAGCCGTGGAGACTTGCCGGTCAGCATCGAAATCATCTCTGCCGAGCGCTTGAGTTCGCTGATGCCTGCCGCAGAGCCCATGTTCACGAGGGAGTGATGGTTCCAGGTGTGATTCGCAACTTCATGCCCCTCGCCGGACATGCGGGCGAGAAGGTCGGGATACGCTTCGGCGCGTGAGCCGAGCACGAAGAACGTCGCATGCACGCCCTGTGTTTTGAAATAATCGAGAAGCTGCCGGGTATATGCCGCATGTGGCCCGTCGTCGAAGGTCAGCGCGACCAGCTTTGAGCCGCTTCCCCCAGAAATTCGGCTGATCGCCGCAGCACACGAATCGATCGTGTATGGGGTCGCCGGCTCGATGCGGGCGGGTGGGGAAGGGCGTTTTGCGACCGCCGTTTTTCGCGAACCCTGCGAACCAGGCAACTCGGGCAGTTCATTGGGCGGAACCGGGGTATCGCCCTTCCCGAGACCATAGGAATCGCTTATTCCAAGATTGCCGTCCAAAACCGGCGGCTTGATGTCGCCCGGCAGCGGCAATGACGGAATTCCGGGAACATGCGGAAAAGCGCCGGGTGAAGGCGGTTTCAGACCCATTTCCTGAAGCTTGCGTGATGCCGGTTCGAAATTCGGGTTCAACTGCAACGCCGCAACGAAGGACATCGCCGCTTCATTCCGTTTTCCGAGTTCCTTGTGTAAAAGCCCGAGATTGTAGTGCAGCCAGAACGACTGTTCGACGCGCAGACCCGCGGAAAAAACCTTCAGCGCCTCGTCATACCGCTTCTGGGTCTTCAGCGCCGAGCCCAGATTGTTGTACAGATGCACATACCGCGCATCGATGGCCAGGCCGCGCTGCCACAGCACCATCGCATCCTGAAGCCTGCCCGCTCTCGCGTAGAGAATGCCCATCGAGTTCAGGACGCCGACGTCCCGGGGGTTCTGCGCCAGCTGCTGACGGAGCATTTCGAAATCCTTCATCAGATCGGGCGGGGTCGAAGGATCCGCCCGATCCCCTCCAATTGCCGCACGCAGGGGCGTGGCGATGCCAATCAGCAGCATCGCGCAGAGAAACAGCAACACCCGGTGGCGCATTCGGTACAGCCTCCGTCCGGCATCACTCATCGGCAGATGTCTGAAAATCCTTTACCTTGACGCGGGTTCCCGATACAGCTGCTGATAAAGCCGCCAGATGCGTACTTTGAGATCGTCGGGCCGCGGGGCCGGAATGGATTTCTCTGCGACGGGTTGTCCCTGCTCCCGCAGGACCCCCTCGTAAAGGGCGAGCAGCTCCGGATCGCGTTCGCCCGAAAACGCAAAAACGGCATTGGCTGGAAGAGACGGGCCGTCGCTTGCCGCTGCATCAGACGGCGCCTCGCCCGTGATGGATATCGTAAACAGCCTCCAGAGGCTTTTTTCATATCCGGCCTCACCCGAATGCATCGTTTCCGTTGCCTTTTGAAGGGCGTCGGCCAGGTGTGTCCCGAAGGGAACCCCGCGCTCCGCTGCGGACGAACGCAGGGTCTCGAGCACATCCAGAAAAAGCCTGGCCGCGAACGGTTTGCCGATGAACAACGGGGGAAAGGTGAAATCGAACTCGGGCAGCCCCTTCCTGCCTGAATGCCCGATCAGAAAATCCGCTGCCCTGCGCAGTGCCGAAACGACGTCGGTATCGGTGCAGAACTTCTGCAGATAGGTGAGAGTCGCCGCGGCCGCCAGCGTTGGCGAAACAACACCGTATTCCGGATGCCCTGCGGCGGAAAACGAACCATCGTCCTGCTGTAATGATATAATATTTATAGCTATAGACGCAAGAGTGTCCCGCGGGGTGTTCAGGCAGCGATACTCGGCCAGCGTGGCCGTCCAGGCCAGAGGAAGACCGATGTGACACAGGAAGCAGCGGTTCCTCTCCTGAATCAGCAGGGTTGCCTTCGACAGTTCCGCAAGTTCGTTCTCAAGGCCCCGCCGGGGCGCATCGACGCCTTCGATATACAGTCGCCCGGTCGTTCCGGCGGCTGCACTTGCGATTTCACTGACGATCGGAATGATTTCCAGCCAGAGGGTTGAGGGTTCGCTCAACTCAATTCTGAGAGAATCATCAGACGGCTCGCTCCGCCGGCCGACCGTCGTCGAATTGGCTCCGCGCACGATGACGGCCTTTCCGCGGCTGCCGGGAGCAAAAACTTCAGGCGAATCAAGCGGCAGCACCACGAGATCGACAGCCGTCGGCTCCGTAAAATCAATACGGCAGCCACCCGAGGCGATCCTGTGGAAGGAGCCGGTGACTTCCCAGCCGGCCAGAGCCGGAGCCGTGAACCAGGCCGAAAGAGCCAGAAAGAAGGGGATGACGCGTTTCGAAAAGCCGTTCAAGGCCTGCCATCGCCTTTTCTCAGGCCATACTTCTTGAGCTTGTAATGCAGATTCTGACGTGTCAGCCCCAGCCGTTCGGCAGCCTGGGAATAATTGTATCCGGCGGCTTCGAGAGCGCGTCGGATCATCTCGACCTCGAGCTGCTCCCGGGCCTCTTCAAGCGGCACTCCCCCCGAAGATGGATTCCGGACTTCGCGCTCGGCATCATCGCCGTCTGGTTGTGAATCGCCCACGGGAAGGGGCAGGTCGATGGGAAGCAGATCGCTGCCCAGCCGCTTCAGTATCACCGCACGTTCGATGACGTTTTCGAGCTGGCGCACGTTTCCGGGCCAGGAATATCCGGCAAGTTTCGCTAACGCCGCATCAGACGGCACAAGAAGCGGCCGGTGATGGCGCTCTGAGAACCGTTTCAGGAAGAGGGCTACAAGATCGGGGATGTCTTCAATGCGTTCGCGCAAGGCCGGCATGCGGATCTCAACGACGCTCAGCCGATACAGAAGATCTTCGCGGAATCTGCCTGCAATGGATTCGGCCCTCAGATCGCGGTTGCTTGCCGCGATGATGCGGACGTCGACCGCGGACGTGTGCGTGTCACCCACTTTCCGCACGATCCCGTCCTGAAGAACGCGAAGAAGCTTTGCCTGGCTTG
>CAZQYQ010000225.1:0-7797 GCA_964597625.1 uncultured bacterium | reverse complement strand
CGCTGTTCAGCCATCAAAAGCATTATTTCAAGATAGGTTTTCCCCCGGAACATCCCTGAGACGCGCCCGTCTGATCTGGAGATGGTCGCCGCATGGCATCGGATCCCCTGCCTGGCGGATTCGCGGAAAAGCCTGGAGAGAGCAGGATCATTCGCGTCCTTGCTTGATGTATCGGAAATGGCCGGAGGGACTGCCCATCCGGTTTTTGCGAGCGAGTCGGCAAGAATGCGATCGATCCGGGTCAGCGAATACGCCCCGTAAACCGCGTAGGCCTCATCGGCGGCTGAGAACGTCTCAAGCAGCCGTTCACGACCTTTCGATTCGAGTCGGTCAAGGCGCTCAAGAAGCGATGAACGCTCGGTCATCCAGGCGAGAGTGACGGCGGGAATCAGAAGCAGCAGGATGGTGCACATGGTCTGCAGGCGGACAAAACGTTCAGAAAAGCGGATCAATGGCGGGAGGAACAGCATGAGAAGCAGCGCCGCGAATGCTCCTGGAAGCAGAGAAAACGGAGCGATACGCTTGCCGATGACCAGGGACCGGCCTTCGGAACCGGAAAGCGGGACCTGTGCCGTTATCCAGCCTTTGCGGCCATCCGTGTCGTACGACACCAGGCCGGAAATCCTCTCGGCCGCCGATATCATGCCTGGCGGGTCGGCCGTGGAATCGATTCGTGCGCCGTCACTTCCCACTAAGACCGCTTGAAATCCTTCACGCCCGAGATTGCGGAGAAGACATCTCTGACCTGCAAGCGGCGTCAAAGCCTCGACGGGCCAGAAAACCAGCACGCCGCCGCGATAGGCGGAAGCGCGAGAGACTGCGGGAATCCGTTCCGGATCGGCCCACAGAATATCCCATGCGAAATAATACGGCCTTCCCCGCCAGTTGATCTGTTCGGGGTTGCCATAAGACTGCGATGCCATGCGAATGACACGGAATGCATCGGCAAGCCCCGAGTCCTGGATGAACTTGTGTTGGAACCAGGGCCAGTCGACCGCACCCGAGTCGAGATAATCAAGGACCTGATTCTCATACCGATCGAACATCGCAAGAGAGGCGAAAAGCCGGTAAAACTGGCCGAACTGTCTCAGCTTTGACGGATTTTTGGTGGTCTCGGGATAGCTGAGAAGCTTTCGTGTCGCCGGAAGCAGCCGCTTCGACGGTGAGCCGGCGGGAGGTTTGCTGTCTATCGCTGTAAATATATGCCAGCCTGCGCCTGAAAACATCTCGCCGAAAGGCCGGAATGCCGAATCCATGATCTGGCGGGGCATTCGTCCCCGTGGATGATCAAGGGCCCTGCGGGCATCGGCCGTTACCGCGCGGAATTCCATTCCTGCCTGGGCAACCGGATCATGAGAGTCGGCTGCCCGTTCGACCGCCTGCTGGACCTGCTGACGGGCGATTTCCCGGTCATGGTCGAACGTTAACCTGTCGGTGAGCATCAGCACGCCCCCGATGACGAGTGCCGGCAGCAGGACCATGAACCGTGAAACGGATGAATCTGGTTTGCCGGTCGTGGAACCAGGTGCTGGATCCGTGACGGCTGCGGGGCCGGCATGTAATTCAGCGGAGAGATCGACGGATTGAATCGCCTTGCCGCTCTGCAAGGACACCGCTTCCCGGATGCCTGGTGAATGCTGCCGCCAGACGGCATTGCCTGCTTTTTCCGTGACCTGGTGGGATGCCATGATACGACTTGCTGTTCCGGATTTTGAGGCAGTTTCCAGCTCTCCGGCCAGCTGGAGGGCTTCCCCGATCACGGAAAAGTCGAGCCTGACCGTCGGGGCACCGATGACTCCCGTGACAAGGGAACCGGAGTCAATGCCTATGCCGATTTCATAGAGAAATTCGCCGCCTGAGGATCGCTCCTCAAGCAGCCTCGTGTGGGCTGCGCGCATGGCGAATGCGGCCTCAACGGCGCGGGCTTCAGGGGGCCTGGGATCGCTTTCGGGATAAAAAACGGCCTGGATCGCATCACCGATAAACCTGTCAATGACTCCTCCCTGTGCCTGGATGGCCGTTGTCATTGCGTCCATGTGCCGGTTCAAAAGGCGAAACATCGCATCCGGGGGATGAGCTTCACTGAGGGTTGTGAAGTTCCGAATGTCGGAGACCAGGATCGTCAATTCCTGCTGTCGGCCGGACATCAGCTGCCTGCCGGAACCACTAGACAAAGACTGCCGCCGTCAGCTTTTGATCGTGAAACGTGAGACGAGTGAATGGAGCTCGTCTGCCAGACGCGCCAGATCCTCGGTCGAACTGGAAATCTGCGAGACCGTGGTCGTCTGCTGTTCGACGGAAGTCGCGACGACGCCGGTGCGCTCTGACGTGGTTTTCGTCAGCTTGGTGATATCTTCGATCGTACGGCTCATCAGCATCGAGTTCTGCGACTGCTCGGCTGAAATTTTGCTGATGTCACGGATCTTCTGGTTCACATCATTAATATTGCCGATGATATTATCAAGGCTCGTGCTGACGTCGCGGATGACCTTGATTCCTTCGTCAACGCGGCTGCGGCCCATCTGCATCGAGTCGGCGGCATTCTGCGTCTTGGTCAGAATGTTTTCGATACGCGTGCCGATGGCCTCGGCGGCTTCGGCCGACTCTTCCGCCAGCTTGCGGACTTCCTCGGCGACGACCGTGAAGCCTTTGCCCTGCTCGCCCGCGCGTGCGGCTTCGATGGCGGCGTTCAATGCCAGCAGGTTGGTCTGGCTCGCGATCGCTGTAATCGTGCCGACGATCTCACTGATCTGCTGGGATGCGGTATTCAGGTCGAGAATGACCTGGGTGGCGACGTCGACCGACTCTTTGACGCGTCCGATCATTTCAACGGATCTTTTCACCGTCATGCCGCCCTTCTCAGCGGCACCAGAGGTCGTATTGGCGGAAGCAACCGCCGTCTCGGCAAGCTGGGCGACCTGTTGGGCCGAAAGCGCGAAGTGCTCGACGGAGGTCGAGGTCTTTTCGAGGTTGCCCGCGATTTCGATCGACGAGGTGTTTGTTTCATTCACGTTTTTGGAAATATCCAGCAGCGTGGCGGCCGATTCCACGGATGCGGAGCTGAGCTGTTGGGAACTGGTCGCGAGATCGTTGCTGGTGCTGAGCACCTTCGAGATCATGTGGCAGATGCCGCCGAGCATCCGGTTGAAGCTTTCGGCAAGCATCTGAAACTCGTCTTTCGAGGAAATATCCAGACGCGTTTCAAGCATGCCCCGCTCCGCCTCGCCCATCGCCTTGATCATTTTCTCGAGGGGACCGGATATGCCGGTCGATATAAACCAGGTGAAGCCGATGGCGAAGAGGAAGATGACGATCGGAAGAATCTTGATCACCCAGCTCAGTGCCGTGAAAACCGTCTTCAGCTCGAGCTTGATGCGGTTTGCTTCCGTCAACTGAAAATAATCGCCGACTTTCTTCGCCGAGTCCTGGACCGATTCCAGATGCTCCCTGACAAAGATCGCCATGACCGTGAAACTGGCCGTCTCTACCGGAAGCGGGTTTTGAAGCGCCTGTTCGGCTGTGTCGAAGAGCTCCGACATGCTGCCGGAGCCCTCATCGACGAATGACAGGACGGGGCCCGCGGCCTTTTCGAGCCGTTTGGCCGCTTCGCTCCTGATGTTCTCTATCCCCTGCGTGGCCCGTTCCTTCGCATCCTCGAAGAGCTTGACCATTTCAGGGTCTTTCCCGTAATGACAAACCTGCAGGAAGGCGAGTCCGGCAATCCCGACATCGCCCGTCCACTCCTGCATCTTGGTCATGACGGGCATTTGTCCGTCCTGCAGCAGGTCGATCGTGCCCTTGAGCCGGTGCAGCAGAATGCCTGCGGCTGCAAGAACGGCGAGACAGATGATCAGGATGAAGAGAAAGCCGCCGAGAATCTTTTTGCTGATCGAAAAATTGCTCATCGGGCTTCGGCCGCCTTCCCTGGAAATTCACCATTCCCGGCCCGTGCGCCCTGGGCCCCGCGGGGGGAGACGATACTGATGTCGAGCTGGAAATGCGGCACAAACAGCTCCTGGAAAAGCCGGATGGCATACTCATCCGTCATGCCGGCAAGATAATCGACCAGCGTTCGCTTCAGGGATTGTCCGGCGGGGGGCAGATGCTTCAGCCTGGCCTGCAGGTCCTCGGGATGCGCGAGAAACCATTGCGCCAGCTGCTTGAGCAGTTCTTTCGATTTCTCGACGGCCGAATCGATCTCCGGACGCGGATACACCTTCGAATAGAGAAACTCGCGCAGCTTTTCAGTGGCCTCGGCGACGATCGGAGTCATTGTAATGCCCTCCGCGTCCGCGCTTGCCGCGATGATATCCTTCACCATGGTGTGAATCCTGACGGAGTGCCGCTCTCCGAGCAGATCAACCGGGGCGCGCGGCAGATCATCAGGCAGGATGACGCCCGCCCGGATCGCATCATCAATATCATGATTTATATATGCTACGAGATCCGAAAGGCGTACGATCTGCGCTTCGAGCGTCAGGGGGGCGTCGGGGCCGTTCAGAATGAGCGCCCCTTTACGGCCCTTGCTGTGTTTGCCGATGCCGTCGATCACCTCGGTCGTCAGATTCAGGCCGCAGCCGTATTTTTCGAGCACGGTCACCACCCGCACGCTGTGAGATGCGTGATGAAAGCCATTTTCGCTGATCTCCGACAGCACTTCTTCGCCGGCATGTCCGAAGGGCGTATGCCCCAGATCGTGGCCGCAAGCGATTGCTTCGGCCAAATCCTCGTTGAGGTGCAAGCCGCGGGCGATACAGCGTGCGATGCTGACCACCTCGAGGGTGTGCGTCAGGCGGGTGCGGAAATGGTCGTTGGTCGGCGAGAGAAACACCTGGGTCTTGTGTTTCAGCCGCCGGAACGACTCGCTGTGGATAATCCGATCCGTGTCGCGCTGGAAACAGGTCCGCAGAAAACAGTCATGCTCCGGAACCGCCCTGCCACGGCTGTTTTTAGACAGACAGGCGCGCGGACTCAGCGACATGGCCTCCTGGTCTTCCATGAGGCGTCGGATCGAGTCATCGTGGATCGGCGTATGGAGCATGCCTTGTCAGAACCCCGGCCTTTTCAGCGTTTCAGGAGACGATGTCGAGGATCAGCGGCTGCGGCTGAACCACCTTCGATTCGAGCCTGAATGCAGCCCGAAGACGTTCGAGAGCTTTCGTATTGTCGAGATCGGGGTTCACATGAACCTGAGCGAGCGGCTCGCCCTTTTTGACCGGATCGCCGACATGCTTGACAAGCTCGAGGCCGACAGCCATATCGATCTTCGATTCCTTCGTTTCGCGCCCGGCGCCGAGCATCATCGCCGCAAGGCCGATCTCCTCGCATTCGATTCCGGCGACATGGCCGTCACGATCAGAGATCAGCGGCAGGATCTTCTTTGCGGCAGGCAGCTTTTCTGGATGCTCGACCATCGATGGATCACCGCCCTGGGTCTTCACCATTTCGACGAATTTCCTGAATGCCGCGCCTGAAGCGATCACCTCGGAAACCTTTTCGCCCGCTTCGGCCTGCGTCATCTTGGAACCCGGCGCCATCAGCAGGGCTTCCCGGGCAAGGGTTCTGACAAGCTCGACCAGGTCGCCAGGCCCTTTTCCACGCAGGGTGTCGATGGCTTCTCTCACTTCGAGAGCATTGCCGATCATGCGGCCGAGAGGCTCGTCCATATTGGAAAGAACCGCCGCAACCTTGCGTCCTGCCTGCTTGCCGATCTTGACCATGTTGCGGGCCAGTTCGCGGGCATCGGAAAGGGTTTTCATGAACGCGCCGCTGCCGACCTTGACATCGAGAACGAGGCCCTGATTGGCGACGGCGAGCTTCTTCGACATGATCGAGGCCGCGATGAGCGGGATCGAATCAACGGTTGCCGTGACATCGCGGAGCGCATAAATTTTCTTGTCGGCTGGAACCAGGTTGCCGGTCTGTCCGACGATCGCGACGCCAACCGTGTTGACGGCATCAATGAACGCTTTCGAGGAAAGATCGCAGCTGAAGCCCCTGATCGATTCGAGCTTGTCGATCGTGCCGCCGGTATGGCCCAGCCCGCGGCCCGACATCTTGGCGACCTTCAGGCCAAGCGCCGCCAGAACGGGGCCGAGAACCAGGCTGGTCTTGTCGCCCACGCCGCCCGTCGAGTGTTTGTCGACCGTGAAGCCCTTGATGCCTTCGAGACCGATGAGATCACCGCTGACCCGCATGGAATCAGTAAGCCAGAAAGTTTCCTCTTCGTCCATGCCTTTGAAATACACAGCCATCAGGAAGGCGGACATCTGATAATCAGGAAGGCTTCCGTCCACGAAACCATCGACGACGAACGTTACCTCTTCGGCGGTCAGCTTCTTGCCGTCGCGCTTGTGTTTGATGACGTCATAGGCTCGCATCTCGATCTCCTCGTTTCTCGTTTTTCAGCGGTGAATTCGGGACAGCTTGATCTGGTTGACCATGAAACAGCGTTCGAAAAGGGGACAGTCACAGCATTTCTGCTGCTGGTCGGGTTTGTCGATCTTCATGGAGTCGAACGTCATACCTGATGCGTTCCACTTTCCGAAATAATCGGTTCCAAAACACTTGGGCAGGGATACGGATGCGGTCGGGTTGGCCATCGTGTTCCTCCTGTATGCGACGTTGATCAGACGAGGAGCTCATGCGACCAGCGCGCCGACTGACAGCATACGCTAACCCATGGCGACTCTGAGACTGGGCAACTATACCACAAGCAGCCCGCAGCGTCTATGAACCACCTAGGGGTGAAAATCCGCTTCTGCCGCGGCAAGAAGTTCCGGCGTATTTATATTGCACCGTATCCATGGATCATCCGTGACGATATGCACGATCCGGTCCGGATGCCGCTGGAGGACCCACTTCGCGCCGGCTTCAAGCGGGGCCGAAAACAGCTCTTCGCGGGTCCAGGCCGGGAAATAACTCGGATGGCCGCGCCGTGTTCCGTCGGAAGGGGCAATGATGGAACCGGGTTCGTCGGCGACCTTGTCGAGGATCGCTCCAACCGTCGCTACGGCAACGAGGGGATGGTCGATCGGCCAGAGCAGAAAACCCGTTTCCGGGGAGCAGGCCTGTAATCCGAGCCGGAGGGAACTGAGCGGACCTTCATCGGGCCGGGGGTTGATGATCCAGGTGCCACCGGAAGATTCGACACGTCGCTTTGTTTTTTCATCCCGGGCCTGGCCGACAAACACAAGGGTGCCGAGGCGGTCACGCAATTTTTCGATGCGCGCGAGCAGGTGCTCAAGAAAGGTTGCGCCATGGATGAAAACATGCTGCTTCGGGCTTCCCATGCGGCTTGAATGGCCTGCCAGCAGACAGATGACCGCCGGCCTGTTCGTGGAATCCCTGTCCTGTGAACTCATGCCTGCATGATAGATCGGCGATGGATCCGTGTCAAAATGACTGCCCGGGCAGGATATTGGCAGCGCCTTGAAAGCGGGCGCGGAAGTTGGTACCATTGCCTCTGTCCGCGTCGAAGGAAGAGTGACGGGACAGAACGCAGCATAAAGGGAGCTTAACCGATGCCGCAGGTGGATCTGAAGAGTTTTATTCCGAAAGAACCGGATACGCTGTATGACCTGAAAATTGAGCCCGAACTTGTGACGAACCTCATTTTCAAGGAACTTCACGTTCATGGCAAGCGTACTCCGCGCCAGATCGGGAAAACACTGAAAATACACACGGAAATCATTCAAAAACTGATCAATGACCTCAAACAGCAGGAAATGGTCGGCATGGTCGGTGGAACCGGCATGGGATCGGATTATCAGTATGGTCTTTATCCCAAGGGAATCG
>CAZQYQ010000224.1:0-7837 GCA_964597625.1 uncultured bacterium | reverse complement strand
CAAAAGCGTTTTGCGAAACTCGTTTTTGCGGGCAATGTGGCTGCGCGGATTGATGACGTTCGTGAACACCATCGATGGGCCGCAGAAAACGTCATCTTCAATCTCGACGCCGTCGTAAATCGATACGTTGTTCTGGATTTTCACGTTGTTGCCGATCTTCACATTGGGGCCGGCAACGACATTCTGCCCCAGGCTGCAATCACGGCCAATGACTGTATTCTTCATAATGTGGCAAAAATGCCAGATTTTGGTGTTTTCTCCGATCACGGTCCCGTCATCGACGTAAGAAGAATCATGAACAAAAAACGTTTGGTTCGCCATTGAATGGCCTCCGCTCATAAGCTCGATATTTCAAGCGTACCCTTCAGTTTACGAAATTGACGATCGTTTTTGCGATGTGCTCTATCGCTTCTCGGGAGAGTTCGGGGTAAACAGGGAGGGCAAGAGTCTGTCTGGCTGCAGCTTCTGCGACAGGAAAGTCGCCTGGCTTGTGGCCAAGGTACGCGAAGCATTCCTGCAGGTGAAGCGGCACAGGGTAATAAATGGCACAGCCGATTTCCTGGTCGGTCAGATGTTTTTTCAATTCGTCGCGCAAGGGCGTTCGAATGACATACTGATTGTAGATATGAAAACGGTCGGAATGCTGAACCGGAGTGACGATCTTTGATCTGCCGGACAGAAGGTTGTCATACAGCTCGGCATTTTTGCGGCGGCCTTCGGTCCAGGAGTCCAGGTGAGGAAGTTTTTCCGAAACGACGACAGCCTGAAGAGCATCCAGGCGGCCGTTGATGCCGACTTCCTGGTGATGATACTGAATTTGTCCGCCATGCACGCGCAGCCCCTTGAGCCGCTCATACAGATTTTCGTCATTGGTCGAGACCAGACCGCCGTCGCCGAAACAGCCCAGGTTTTTGCTGGGGAAAAAGCTGAAGCAGCCGATGGTTCCAATGTTTCCAACCTTGACGTCACGATACCGGGAGCTCAGTGCCTGGGCTGCATCCTCGATGACCGGCAGTTTGTGCTTCTTTGCAATGGACATGACGGCATCCATGTCGACAGCCTGTCCGAAAAGATGAACCGGCATGATCGCTTTCGTTTTCGAGGTGATGCGGGCCTCTATTTTAGATGCATCGATATTATACGTATCAGATTCTATATCGACAAATACTGGCTTTGCGCCTACACGGTGAATTGCGCCCGCGGTGGCGAAAAAGGAGTATGCCGTGGTAATGACTTCATCCCCGTGCCCGATGCCGAGCGCCATCAATGCGATGAGAAGGGCATCCGTCCCTGACGATACCCCGAGCGCGAACTTCGTGCCGAGATAGGAGGCGGCTTCTTTTTCCATTTTTTCAACGACAGGTCCAAGAATGAAGGTCTGCTGTTCGAAAAGATCAAGCAGGCGCGGAACAAGAGTTTCCTTGATCTGCGCATACTGCGCTTTAAGATCCAGCATGGGAACTTTCATCATACGACTCAGAGTCTCCAGTAGCAGAAGCCGGAGCGACGGGCGGTTTCGGGGTCGAAAAAGGCTTTGACATCGATCAGTACCGGTGCCTTGTCGCCGCGCTCACAGAGGGCGGCGAGATCCTTCAGCGACAGATCGCGATAAGTTTCATGGCCGACGGCCAGGATGATCGCATCGAAGCTGGGCAGTTTGCCGGTCAGGGAGTTCGTGATATGCAGTCCATACTCCTCGTGCGCCTCTTCGGGGTCGGCGACGGGGTCATGGACGATCGTCTTCACATCGTATTCTTCGAGTTCGTGAATGATATCGACGACTTTGGTGTTGCGCAGGTCCGCGACGTTTTCCTTGAAGGTAAAGCCCAGAATCAGCACACGGGCGCCACGGATGGTCTTTCCGGCGCGGATCATCTTCTTGACAGTGCTCTCGGCGATGAACTTGCCCATGCCATCATTGATCCGGCGGCCGGCGAGAATGACCTCGGGATGGTAGCCCAGCTCCTGGGCCTTGAAGGTCAGGTAATACGGATCGACGCCGATACAATGGCCTCCGACGAGGCCGGGAACGAATTTCAGGAAGTTCCATTTGGTTCCGGCAGCGGCGAGAACGTCGCGTGTATCGATTCCCATTCTGTGAAAAATGATTGCAAGCTCGTTCATCAGCGCAATGTTCAGATCGCGCTGCGTGTTTTCGATAACCTTCGCGGCCTCGGCCACCTTGATGCCTGATGCGCGGTGCACACCGGCCTTGATGATGCTCTCATACACTTTTGCCACGATCTCGAGCGTTTCGGCATCAGAGCCGGAGACGACCTTCGTGATCGTTTCGAGCCGATGTTCCTTGTCGCCCGGGTTGATCCGCTCTGGGCTGTAGCCCAGCGTAAAGTCGCGGCCGAACTTCAGGCCCGACTCGCGTTCGAGGATCGGCAGGCATTCATCCTCGGTGACGCCGGGATACACGGTCGATTCATACACGACGATGGTGCCCTTCTGGATATGTTTTCCGACCGACTCGGAAGATTTCACGAGCGGGGTCAGATCGGGCCGGTTGTTCTTGTCGACCGGCGTCGGGACAGCAACGACAATGAACCTACAGGCTTCGAGTGCATTCGGATCCGTGGTGAAATCAATTTTGACCTGCTTCAGCCCGCCCTCGGGGACTTCGCCGGTCGGGTCGATTCCCTTCTTCAGGAGTGCTACTTTCTGCGGGTTGCTGTCGAACCCGACGACGCGAAACTTCTTCGCGAACGCATGCGCGAGTGGCAGACCGACATAGCCCAGGCCGACAACTCCAAGTGAGACTTTCCCTGCTTTCAGATCAGACCAAAGTGATTTCATATCCCCTGCTCTTTCATAAGAGACTATTTGCTGTTCATCACACGTACGAACGCCCGACAGATTACCGCGTCCCAGCCTCCGTGTAAAGCCCCATATGCACTTGGCTGAGGTATTTGGGAATCACCATGAGGCGATACCCTCAAGCGAACGATCGGGAATGAATTGATGATTTGGGAGTATTCATTGGAATGAAGGAACGACAGACGGTCACGTGCTGGTGTGTTTGTGATATTCAGGTGAATCGCACAAGTTTGGCAATTTCATGTCTTTTGCTGAAATCATCGGGGATTCGACCGGCCATTTAATCCCTATATCCGGGTCATTCCAGGCGATTCCTGAATCATGTCTGGGAGAGTAGACATTGGTGCAGGAATAGAGAAAATCGACATTCTCCGTCAGGGCACAGAAGCCGTGAGCGAAGCCCGGAGGAATATAGAAGAGCTTGCGATTATCGGCTGACATATTCAGCCCGAACCATTTTCCGAATGTTTTTGAACCCGGGCGGATGTCAACGCATACATCGAAGGCTTCACCGTGAACGACACGAACCAGTTTTCCCTGGGAAAAGGGTGCGCTTTGATAATGGAGCCCACGCAGAACTCCGCGTTTCGAACGGGAGTGATTCTGCTGGATGAAGGTTTCGCTGATTCCGTGGGCGCGGAATTTTTCCTGGTGGTAGATTTCCATGAAGAAGCCGCGTTCATCTTCGAAGACTTTGGGTTCGATGATCCAGAGGCCTGAGATCGGTGTTTCGATGAATTTCATGCGAGTCCTCTGGCCACGCGCTGCAGATACTGGCCGTATTCATTTTTTGATAATGGCTCAGCCAGGCGGAGCAGTTGTTCATTCGTGATGAATCCCTGCCGAAACGCGATTTCTTCCAGGCAACCCACTTTCAGGCCCTGGCGTGTTTCGATGGTCTGGATGTACGTTGAGGCTTCCATGAACGAATCATGGGTTCCGGTGTCGAGCCACGCCAAACCGCGGGGCAGCTTCAAAACCTGGAGCTGCCCCTGCGCAAGGTAGATCTTATTAAGATCGGTGATCTCGAGTTCCCCGCGAGCGGAGGGCTTGAGTGCTGCAGCACACTCGACGACCGTTCGATCGTAAAAATACAGTCCGGGAACGGCATACTGGGACTTCGGCTGTTTGGGCTTTTCTTCGAGACTCGTCGCTTTTCCCTGGGCATCGAAAGCGACAACTCCATATCGCCCCGGGTCTTTCACCTGATAAGCGAAAACCGTGGCGCCCAGTGCCAGTTGAGCCGCTTGCCGAAGCAGGCCGGTCAATCCGGCACCATGGAAAATATTATCTCCAAGGATCAGGCACGAAGGTTCTCCGGCGATGAACTCGCGTCCGATGATAAACGCCTGAGCAAGACCTTCCGGCCTGGGCTGTTCTGCATAGGCAAATGTCATTCCGAGGTCTTTGCCGGTTCCCAGCAGGCGCCTGAACAACGGCAGATCCTCGGGAGTCGAGATGACAAGCACTTCCCGGATTCCAGCCAGCATCAGGGTTGAAAGCGGATAGTAAATCATCGGCTTGTCATATATCGGTAACAATTGTTTGCTGACGCAGCGTGTGATCGGATACAGCCGTGTTCCGGATCCGCCGGCGAGAATGATCCCTTTCATCGTCATCGTGCCTTTCCGGCCGCAAGAGCCTGCCGATCGCCATAGTTCTTCTCGAGCCAGTGCTTGTATTCACCGGAACGAACGTGCTGAATCCATGTCGGGTTCTGAAGATACCAGCGGACCGTTTTGGCGATTCCGTCTGGAAAACCCGTTCGTGGTTTCCAGGCAAGCTCGTTCTTGATCTTGTCGCAGTTGATCGCATATCTTCTATCATGTCCTGGCCGGTCGGGAACCGTCTTTTTCAGGGCATGCAACGCATCGGTGGATCGACCAGCCTGTTTTGCGACTTCCCCGATCAAGGCATCGAGAACCGCAAGGTTTGTCTGCTCGTTTTCCCCGCCGATGTTGTATGTTTCCCCATTCCGGCCTTTACCGGCAATGGCCCATATTCCCTCGCAATGGTCGGTCACATACAGCCAATCCCGGATATAGAGGCCATCGCCGTAGATGGGCAATGCGTTGCCCTCGAGCATGTTGAGAATCATCAGGGGAACGAGCTTTTCGGGAAACTGGTAGGGCCCGTAGTTGTTCGAGCAGTTCGAGAGGGTGACGGACATTCCATACGTGTGATGGTAGGCCATCAAAAGGTGGTCAGAAGATGCTTTGGAAGCAGAATACGGGCTGCGGGGCGAATAGGGGGTCGTTTCGAAAAAGAATCCTTCGCCGCCAAGCGAACCAAACACTTCGTCGGTGCTGATGTGATGAAAATGGATCGGCCGGCCTTCCGAGTGGACTTTGCGGGCTGCTTCCAATAAAACGAAGGTTCCCATGATATTCGTCTGGATGAACTCGTCAGGGCCCAGAATCGAGCGATCAACATGCGATTCAGCGGCAAAATGAATGATTCCATCGACGGCATATCGGTTCATGAGGGTGTCGACCAGATCCTTGTCGCAAATATCGCCCTTGACGAACACATAGCGCTCACCGGCCTGTGCGGCGATATCATCGAGGCTTTCGGCATTCCCGGCATAGGTCAGCTTGTCGAGGTTGAGGACTCTTCCGGGAAATTGCGCTTCACCAAACAAAAACCGAATGAAATTCGCACCGATAAAGCCGCAGCCGCCAGTCACGAGAAGATTTTTATAGGTTCGCATCATTGTCTGCTCCTCAGCGCTTCATTTCCCCGAAAATGCTCGCAAAGTTCGCTGATACTATCATCAGAAAGCGGCTTATTCAAGAATTCCGGCGATCGGAAACAATGTAAATTTTAAAATATAGAACGTCTGCTTTGCGTGAATCTTCAGGAGCTCAGAAAGCCTGAGTATCCATGAGACCTGGGTAACTGTCACCGTGTTCGCAGGGGACATTGAAATTTGATGCATACGAGTGCGGTAGGTTCCATGGAGGACGGCGGGAATGAGTGTGTCGGAGGTGAGAAATGAAAGCACAAGATCTTGTGCCTTTTGGATACGCAGATCATTTCGAACACAACTTGGCGGAGCTGGGCAAATTGATCAGACGGTGGGCGAGGGCTTCAGCGATCGGGGTCTCCATTCGGGGACATGCGGCATACATGGGCAGATGGTGTATCAGGGTCCAGGCGGGGCGGGTACCAATTTTCTGTTCGTTCGTTGTTGCAATCAGTTTGTCGCGATACCCGATGCACTCCCCGTCGAGCAGAAGAACGTTCAGCCAGTAGTTGCTGCATGCGAACGGTTGCTCTTTGAAAATTCGTGCGCCGTGTATGTCTTTGAATGCGAGTTGATACGCCTCGGCAATGGCGCGTTTGCGGCTCAGAAACCCGGGCAGCTGTTCGAGCTGCGCGCAGCCCAGGGCGGCATTCAGATTGGGCATACGGTAATTGAAGGCTGTCATGTCGTGGACAAATTCCCACGGGTGAGGAAGCTTCGCCGTCGTCGTGAGGTGTTTTGCCAGCCGACCCAGCTCTTCGTCATCAGTCATGATTGCGCCTCCACCGCCCGTCGTCACGGTCTTATTGCCGTTGAAACTCAGCGCGCCAAACAGACCGAATCGGCCGGTGTGGCGACCTTTATAGGTCGAACCGAGCGATTCGGCGGCATCTTCTATTAATGCCAAGTGATATGTATTACACAGCTCGACCAGGGGCTCGAGATCGACCGGATGGCCGAACGTGTGCATTGGCACGACGGCCTTGATTCTGTGCCCGGTTCGACGGTTGTAACAGCTGCCAGCGTCGATTTGGACGATATCGGCAAGATAGTCGGCAAGTTTCACCGGATCGAGACCGAGTGTGCGCTCCTCGATATCGGCCAAATGCGGTTTTGCACCACAGTAGGCAACGGCATTCGCGGTCGCGACGAAGGTCATGTCCGGGATGATGACCTCGTCGCCTGCTTCGACCCCGGCCAGCAGCAGACAGACATGTAAGGCCGCCGTGCCATTGGATGTTGCCACGACGCGTTTTGCGCCAGTGAGCTCCGCAAGCATCGCTTCGAATCGATCGACGTATTTTCCGACCGAAGAAACCCAGCCGGTGTCGAGGCAGTCTTTGAGATACTTCCACTCATTGCCGGCAAATTCGGGCTCGTGTAACGCCTGGGGCCCTGCCTGGGCTGGAATCACCCGCCGGATTGCCGCGAGAACGTCTTCCATGAACAGAGTCATTCGACGGGAAGGTCGCGGAGCAGGGCGGCGAGCCAGACGTCGGGCGGGGAGTCACTGGGGGCGCGCCAGTCGCCGCGGGGTGAGAGGGAGCCGCCGGAGCCGACCTTGGGGCCGTTCGGGACGCAGCTGCGCTTGAACTGGGAGCCTCCGAAGAAACGGCGCAGGAAGACAGCCAGCCAACGTCTGATCTCGCTCAGCTGGTATGCGTGCCGCCCGGCTTCGGGAATGCCCGGGGGCCAGATCCCGAGGGCTGCATCATGCCAGGCGTTCCAGGCCAGCCAGGCAACCTTGCCGGGGTTGAAGCCGAACCGGGTCACGTAGTAGAGATTGAAATCCTGAAGCTCATACGGCCCGATCACTTCTTCGGTGCGCTGATGCGGTTTTCCATGATCGTCGGTACCGGTCGGTGCCGGAACGAGTTCGGGAGAAATTTCCGTCGCTAGGATGTCTTTCAGAATTCTGCTCGTGTCGGGGCCGAAGTCGCCGCCCAGGGCGACCCAGCCGATCAGGTGCCTGATCAGCGTCTTGGGAACCGAGGCGTTCACGTTGTAGTGCGACATGTGATCGCCGACCCCATAGGTGCACCAGCCCAGCGCCAGTTCGCTCAGATCGCCCGTGCCCAGGACGAGTGCCCCATGCATGTTGGCCAGCCTGAACAGGTGCGACGTGCGCTCGCCGGCCTGGACGTTCTCGAAGGTCACATCGTAGACCTTGTTGCCGTCGGCAGCCGGGTGGGCGAGGTCGCGCAGCATCTGGATGCACGAGGGCCTGATATTGATCTCGCCCGCCGTCACGTCCATGACGCGCATCAG
>CAZQYQ010000223.1:0-7885 GCA_964597625.1 uncultured bacterium | reverse complement strand
CGCGCCCCGCGACGTTCTCCTGAGCGAAAGCAGTGATTCGGCAAAGCTCGGACAATCGTTCGGCCTCCATAAGGCGCTCGATATGGCCGGTTCCGCGGCCGGCATCCTCACGGCTTACCTCATCATGAGGACGTGGCAGGGGGAATACGCCTACAAGCCTCTGTTCCTGTTTTCCTGCATTCCAGCCATTGCATCGCTGCTCATGTTCATCTTCATCAGGGAAACGGGAAAACCGCGCGTATCGACGGAGCCGCTCCATGTCTTCCGTGGACTGAAGCATCTCGATAGCCGCCTCAAGCTCTATCTTCTGGTCGTCTTCGTCTTCACCCTCGGGAACTCGTCGAACACCTTCCTGCTCCTCAGAGCCGGGAATGTGGGTTTCGATTCCGCCTCTGTCGTGTTTCTCTATTTCGTTTACAATATCGTGTCATCCCTGCTTGCCCTGCCGCTCGGCCGGATGTCCGACCGGGTCGGGCGGAAACGACTCCTGGTTGCCGGGTATCTCACCTTTGCGGCTGTCTATGCGGGATTTGCCTGGGCTTCGAGCAAAACGGTCATCGTCGCCGCATTCGTGTTATACGGCGTCTTCACCGCGATGACGGCGGGAGTCGAACGCGCCTTCGTTTCAGAAATTGCGCCGAAGGAATTGAAGGGGACGATGCTCGGTCTTCATTCTACGATCGTGGGAATTGCCCTCTTCCCGGCGAGCGTGATTGCAGGAGTTCTGTGGAACAGATTCGGCCCCGTGGTTCCCTTCGCATTCGGGGCAGGCCTCTCGCTCGCCGCGGCATTGATTCTCGCCTTCGGACTGCAGAAAAAGGCGGAACATACCGGTATTTGAAAGATCCGTTGATTCCCTTTTCAATGGCAATCATTCATCAGTTGGTGGTAGGATGCCCCTATTTCAGAACCGCCGAGGTTGACCAGTGCATGAAACATCGTTCTTCGGGTTTTTCGGTATGAGGCTGCGACAACCTGTTCCTGCTCATCGAAGTGTTTCCGTCTTCTTTCTGGGATGCCTGTTCATGGCGGTACCCCTGATCATTGCCGGACAGCCAGCCTCGGTTTCCGATCCTGTCGCGGCCCCCAGCGCCCGCCAGGCGTCTGCAGCATCGGAAGCCGTCTCCTCTGGAGGCAAACCCCAGGAAATCATGGTCGGTTTTTACCTCGTCAACGGCGGAAAACTCGACTTCCAGAATTCCTCGGTTCCTCTCGATTTTTATCTCTGGATGAATTACACCGGGTCGGAACCTCCGCGCATCGAGTTCACCAACAGTCGCAATGCCGTTCTGAGCGCGGAAAATATCGATATGGGGGGAGTTGCGTCCTCCGCGAAGCAGTGTACCCTTTCATACCGCGTGACAGGAACGTTTGAACAGGACATGGATATGAAAAAATATCCGTTCGATCACTATGTCATACGCATCTGCCTCGAGGAAACGGAGAAAAACGTCAAGGAACGCATTTTCTATCCCGACACTGCAGGGACCAACCTGGATGAACGCTTCCAGATCATCGGCTGGAACATCGACAAACGGGAAATCGATTCCGAGTTTCACAGATATCATACCAACTTCGGCATCATCGGCAACGAGGAAGACACCTACTCACGCCTCGAATTTCGCATGCATATTTCCCGGGATCACAGGATCATTTTCATCAAGATCGTCACGCCGATTCTGCTTTTTCTCGCCATTGCCCTTCTCGGGCTCATCTTTCCGATTGAACAGCTGAATCAGAAAATCAGCCTCTCAGTGGCCGCGCTGTTCAGCTCGGTGGCATACCACATAAACCTTTCCACCGGCATTCCGCCTGTCGGGTATCTGACGTTCATCGACAAGATGATGATTGCCCAGTATGGAATCCTGTTCGTCAATGTTCTGTTCACCGTTTCCATCTTCGCAGCCAGCCGGGCTGAATGGAAAACGGCGGAAACCCGGATCCTCCGCGCCTCCCGGATTCTGATTCCCCTTCTCGCCGTGCTGGTTTATGCCGCTCTTTTCTCCAGCGTCAACCTGTGAGTCGGGTTCATCATATCCGGTCAGAATTTATATTTCGTTCTGAAATCCGTTAACCTGGTGAGGGTCGCTCTGTCTTGAATGAGGTTGAATGTCCCGTCGCATTTTGAAATGCAGAAGTGTTGACGAAGCTCATCATAATTTATAACTTCGAATATACTGAGAAGGTAATCATTTAAAAGAAGAAGGTATTGCGTTAATTGGAGAGCATTTCTTTCCAACGCGAATTTCAGGGTGAGCTCGTTGCTCGATGTTTCAAAAAAATCCGAAAACTCTTCGGGCATGAGATGCGACTTTTCGGACAATAACTCGTATACCTCCTCCGAGTCGGGAAAGATTTCCTTCAACTCGGATATGATGTTCTGAGGCCTGATTCGAAATAGTTCTTCCAGGGTCGGATTCTTTTTGAAGAGATGATACCCCAGAATGATCTGCTCGAGAATCAACCGCAGAAGCGTCGCTCCCTCGAAGAGAAAACCTCTGCGAATCGGAACAAAAGAAACTTTAAATGATATCTGAAGCCGCAGGAAAAGACCGCGAAGGATCGTTGAATTTGGATTATCAGAGTGGTCTTTGATCTTATGCAGCCTGCCAATGGTATTTGTAATGCATTCTCGTACGAAAAAGATCTCATGAATGATTTCTTTTTCGATATCCGACAGCACGACTTTCCAGGAATCTTCCTCTTCCTTCGTGGGACCACAGCCCTTCTGCTGACCTTCGGCATACGCTTTTGCCCCGATTACGACATGCCGGAAAAACTCGGCATCCGGAAAATACGGTAAGCCGATGCGAAGTCCGGAACTGTCGAAAACAACAAGATCTTCCAAGCCGCTCGAGTTGATGATCATCGATTCGATTTCTCTTTCAAATTTGTTATCCTGCCCTTGCAACCGAAGGCGAAGGCGTTGGCAAAAAAAAGAGGCCGGCCATGTGAAAAGAAAGGCATTAAGTATAACCAGAAAAAAGGGCCATTCGTTACATTAAATTTTGTCCTCCGCCGTGAGAAGGATTTCTCTCCCGTTGAGGTATTGAAAAGAATACGTCCCTTTGCGCAACATTGTGACACTGATACCCATGGCAATGCCACCGACAGGTTCGGTGACCGATAGTAATAAGTTGTTGGTTTACATCCTTTTTGGGCATACAATGGAAAAATTGAAGGGGCTGTTTTTCTTATGAATGAAGGACGTTGTCTATGAAAAAGATGCTGTTTTTTCTTGTTGCTCTCACTCTTCTCGTTCAGGGTTTTGCCTGCGCGGCAAGCCGGAAAGATGAAGAAGAAATGAAGAAAAAGGCCGATGAGCTCAGTTACATGGGCCAACTGGACAAGGCAAACGAGCTTTTGGGTGAGAAAACGAATCTGGCTTCGGGCAAAGCCGAAGAAGGCGGAGGATGGGATACGACCTCTATGGTCCTGGGCCTCTTATGGGGGTCCATCGGCACGGGCTATTTCATATACGGAAAAAAACAGGCCAGAGTCGTTTTTCTTCTGTGCGGAATCGGACTGTGTGTTTTTCCCATGTTCGTCTCCGGCAATGCGTTGAACCTGGTTCTTGGCCTGCTCATGACGATTGCTCCCTTTAAAATCGATTTTTAATTCAGGCATACGCCGAGTGTACCCCTCTATTTGCATTCCCAGGGACAATCGTGTATTTTTTCATTCTCCATAAGAGGGTACATACTACTTGATGCGAGACATCGCACGAATGGAGCAAGAGGATACGTGATTTCGATTCGTCGGGTGTGTCTGTCAGGATTGTCGTTTCTTCTGTGCTGTACCCTGACGCTCGTGATGCTTTCCGGTTGCGATGGAAGCTCCGAAACACGTTCGAGCGGCTGGCTGGGCGTTCCCGGCGATAATTTTGCCGGCGTCGATGCGACGATAACAGCCATCACCTCCACGGATATTCTCCCCACGGGCGGGAAAATGCCGCTCGTTGTAATCGTCAAGGACAAATACGGGCGTCCGGCGGCGGACGAGACTCCGGTCCTGATCACGACCCGACTCGGCAGTTTCATCGATACGTCGGCTTCAGCGGTGACAAAAAACGGCGCACTTCAGGCGCTCGTCACTGCCACGAATACGGCCGATATCGAAACCATCACGGTCTCAACCCCTCATGCTTTCTCGAGTGTCACCTTCCGGATCGTAGCTCAGCCGCAGCCTGTCACCCTCGTGAAAGTGTCGCCCGTGAGCGACAGCGTTGCCCTGTCCGGGAAAATGCCGGTCATCGTCTTTGTCACGAATGAAAGCGGCGTTCCCTCGGACGGGACCGTTGACATGTATTCCCCTGCGGGCGGTACATTCGAAGCGGCTTCCGGAAAATCGGAAAACGGGGTGTTCCTGACAACATACACCGCTCCTGCCGCGCAGGGCGTCGACTGGCTGACCGCGATTGTCAACGGCCGGGTTGCATCGACCTCGATTGCCGTGAAGCCATGAAGAGGATTCATACCATGATGAAGACCGCATCAACCGTTGCCAGAACGGCCTGTTCCGTCTGCCTGCTCTCTCTTGTTCTTTTTGTTCTGAGCGGATGTGACAACTCTTCGGGACCGTCCTCGAGCGATCTTTCTTCTGGCCAGGGTTTCAAAATTCAAATCGGGGTTTCGAATAGAACGCTGGCGAATGGCGGAAGTATCCATGTCTGGGCCTCCGTGTCCGACGACGCGGGACGACCTGTAACAGATGATACGGTGCAAGTCCTTTTTTCCGCCGGTGAAAAAGGCATTACCTGGACGGATAAAGACTCCGGGAAAGAAGACCTTGTCAACGGCGTTGCCACGGCTATCCTGGAATGGGTGGATCCATCGAGCGGCGATTCGGCCGAACCGAATCGAACCTGCCTGGTAACGGCCAGTTACAAGGGGGCTGTCGCGCAAATCGAAATCGTTCTTGTCGCAAACAGTTTCTGACAGCTGATGATACAGGCATCGGGTGAGAGTTATTCCAAAAGAGGTTGCAGCCGCATGTCGTCATATATTATACGCACGAATATTCTGATTCTTTTCATGCTGATGTTCGTCGTTTTTGCTGCCGGGGCCACGGCTGAAGAGAACGCGGCAGCCGCAACATCGACGGCTGATGCTGGTTCCGTGGAAATCGCCACGGACACGAAGGACGCGGCAATGCCTGTCCCTGAGGGCCAGTCTGGGAATGCCGTAGCGGCGAAAGACCCGGGAACTGCTTCCGGAGAAGCTTCGCTCACGGATGATTACGACGCGGATGTTGTCCCCTCCACCCGGTCGAGTGTGACGAAATCGAAGAACTGCACAACCGTCTATCTGATGTACACCCGGACGGAAGACGTCATGAAGACCCTCACCCCCTTGTTCGAAGTTGAAACAGGGGCGGGAGACATCAAGATCGCCGACAACCCGGTTACCAACTCGATCCTCATTAAAGCGAAGGATGCTGATTCGCCGCTGGTCGCGGATATCGAGGAAGTCATCCGAAGCCTGGATTTCAGAACGGGCCAGGTCATGATCGACGTGCTCGTGGTGGACGTGAAAATAACGGATGACGAGATGTTCGGTCTCGAAGTGAAGGGTCTCGTTCAGAACCCGCTGAACATGAAGCAGACAGCGCTTACCGTCGGCGCGGATCACGGGACGATCGACAAGAAGGACCCGTCCTCCGCAGTAGATGGATTCAAGGCCTTTTTGACCTCCCAGGACAAGCTGAAGCTGTTTCTCAATGCAACGAAGAAGAAGGGGAACGTCAAGATTCTCTCTTCCCCCCATATCATGGCGGCAAACCACAGAACCGCGACGTTCAAGATCGGTGAAAAGATTCCCCTGATCCAGTCCATAAGGCCTTCCGATGCCGGCCCCATTAAAACGTTCGACATCAAGGAAGTCGGCCTGGAGTTGAAAGTCACGCCGCACGTCAACATCAGCGGGCAGATCGACATCGAAGTTCATCAGACCATCAACGGCGTCGTTTCCTCGGATCCGAAAGAAGGAACGGCCGTCATGACGCTTCGTGAAGCCGAAACAAACCTGACCGTATCGGACGGGGAAACCATCGTCATGGGCGGCTTCGTCGAGGAAAAAGCGGATGTGACGGAAAAGCGCATTCCCTTCCTGAGCAATCTGCCGGTGATCGGCAAGGCATTCAACAGCAAGATCACCAATCGCAGCAAAAGCGAGCTGATGGTGTTTTTAACCCCGAAATTAATTGACACGACAGAAGATGCCCAGAATGCGACCGAACTGAAACGTCGAGGGCTCAGCGAAAAGAAGGAAGTCGCAAAAATTCTGAGAAAGATGCGGCAGAAGCGAGTTTCTCTCCCGGCTTCCGATTCCGTGATCATCGACCGGCGATCGACCGACTGGCAGTATGATTTCGACACTCCTGAAATCGACGACATCACCTGGAATTATCCGAAATCGATTCAAATTGCCTCATTCACCCTTTCAAAAAACGGTTCATGCCCCTTTGGATTCGGTCCTTCCCACAGAATCACCCCGGCCATCATCAAGACCTATCTCAAGCCTTCCGAGGGAGTGATCCTGCGCAAGGATTTCACTGTCGATCAGCCTGAATCGTTCAATTCGCTCACTCTCAAGACATCCAGTAATGACGCGGCCGTCGTGTATCTGAACGGCAAAATGATCGAAGAGGATCCGCTGATGAAAGTCAGGGACGGCCATGACTTCGACTACTGGAACAGGGTGAGGGAACGAATTCCCTCGTCGCTGCTCCAGCCCGGCATGAACACGCTCGTTGTCCTTCTGGGAAGCGACAAAACCACGACGGACGGGTATTTCGACATGATGCTGATCGGACACAGGTAACGCAGAGGTATGGCGCCCGGCATGGATGTCTGTAATAAATGTATAAATATATATATCATTGCGTATATATTGTTTCATTCGATATCCGCCGGCTTCGCGGACGCACCGGAGCGGCGAGAGATGCTCATACGGCGTGACGGCCGCGAATACAACTGCCTGGTTGTCCGCAGCCAGCTGAATCCGAGCCAGTGGTTCTGCATGCTGATGAATCCGTTTCTTTCCGAGTATCAGCAGGACGGGGTCACGCACCCGGATCTTTGGTATTACAGGTTTCAGAGGCCCGATCCCCGGAATCCGAACAAGATGCAGGATTTCGGCGTTCTCCGATGCGGTTTCGTCCTTTTTCCGCCCGAGAATGCCAGAAAAGAGATTCTCTCCCGGCTGCCTCGCATTGGGCGCAGCCCGACGGTTCTTTATCCGATGCCATGCGATGCCATCGAACTGAGCATCAAGCCGCCCGGCCGGAAACCCGTCATCGGTGCGGCGAGCGCTTCACGATCTATCGCTGGCGTTATAGACCAGCGCGTCGCGGATTTCGTCGTCTCTCTTGAATCGACGGAAGCGAATATGGCTGACAGGCTTCTTCTGAATTCCACCGGGCTCGATTTCGAACTCCTTGCGAGGCTTGCTCCGCGGGGGGATGTTTCGTGGCGGGACCGCATTTCATCTGTTGCTTCCCAACCGGTTCGAGAGGGGTTGAGAACCGCTTCGGAACGGGGTTCGGGTTCCCGGAAGAGCAGCGGCACGACAACCGGTCTCGAATGGCGAAGAATCATGCCCTCCCGAAGCCAGGTTCTTGCGAAAACCCGGTTTTCCATGACGGGGATGGCAAAGACCCCGGTCGGAAAAACGCAGCAGGCGTTGCAGGATATCAGGCAGCTCGAGCGAGAGCGAAGCGCCTTGAGAGTCGCCTGCAAAGGATTTTTCACGTTTTTCCCCTATCTCGAATCCGTTCGAACGGAACACATGATTGTCGAAGAGGCGCAGGAGGACTGGCGGAATACGTATTTCGTTCTTCCCATGCTCGAATTGCCGGACTCGGTCATGATCGAAGAAATCGCGAT
>CAZQYQ010000222.1:0-7898 GCA_964597625.1 uncultured bacterium | reverse complement strand
GTCGATGAATTTACCAGCGGGGGGACCGTTCCCGACGATGGCTATATCTGATACAACTTTCGGCTCTTCGTGGTGATCCGGTCCGGCCAAGGGCGAAGGAACTTCCAAGTCTGATAGTGGCTCCAAATCCCCCGACCTGAAAGACAAACGAAAACCCGTCGTTAGGCGGGTTCCCCGGTTTCAGTGGCCTGGCCGATTTCCCGGCGGTCGACGCTCGAAGAGATCCTTGCCGAGCCGTCGGGCGAGCCCGTAAGCTGCCAGCAAAGGCCATATTCATTGACATGGTGAAAATTTCACCATTATATTGTAACCAAGCTTGATCCGTATTTGTTTTAATCTGAAAACAGTAAATAGATGCGGAAAACTGTGATATATAGTATTAACTTTTCTTCCTTTTGCGCCATGTCTGGCGTGGCAGATGAATCTGTGGCGAATATGTGGCGGGATCTGAACTGACTGGCGCGACCTGACGGGCCATCACCGCTTTCAATTTGAGTGAGGTCCAGGGGCTTGGTGGAAAAATGGAGCTATTTCCTTGTTCAGAGAACCAACCCGACGACGGGAGGATTGGCTTTCCACAGAACGTTCGGGACTGCTGCAGAGCCGGTGGCGGAGAATGCAACCGGATGAGCTGACATAGGCTGCTGGAGCGGCATTTCCTGAAGATTCCGATTGTCCTGTGGCCAATCGGAATCTGAAGAGGATTGAGGATGATGGAAAAAGTATGAGGATCTTCCACCTGGTTTTCAAAGAACTGGTGCTGTTATTTAATCGCCTGGCACTGGTCTTTGGAAAGAGGAATGCGGTCTGCATTCTTGGTTTTTGGGTGATTCTCTCTGGGCTGAGCGTCTTTCCGGCCGGATTCAATATCGGGATTGACCAGTATTTCATGGATTTTACCGCCCGCCTGGCCGCTCCTTCCCGAACACCCGCATCGGACACGGTGATCCTGGCAATCGACATGGAAACCCTTTCCCGGACGCCGCATCGATGGCCTTGGCCACGCAGGATGATGATTCGGCTTCTTGCTGCAGTTGCTTCCCAGTCGCCTCAACTGGTCGTCTTCGACATCCTTTTCCAGCATCCGGAAGCGGACGGCGGTAGCCCTGACGACCTTCAGTTTGCCCAGTTGATCCGCCAGCTTGGAAACGTCGCTCTCGTTTCGACGGTTGAGGAGTCCCTCACGCCTCAGGGGCGTGAACTCCAGAAATACTATTCCCATGATCTTTTCCGGCAGGCGGCGAAAATCAACGGTTTCGTCTGGGCCGTCCACGACTCCGACGGGACGATCCGCTCATGTATTCTTGCCGATGACCGGCTGTCGATGGAAAGCTGCGCTCTCCAGGCCGCCCGCCAGGTGAACCCTGGTCAGGTGACAATTTCGAAACTGTCCAGCGGAACCACCCGCGGGTATTTTGCGTTCGCCGAAGGGCAGGGGGGAATACCGATCATCCCTGCCCAGGAGTTCCTTGATGGGCATGTTTCGGGCGATCTGTTGAAGAACAAGATTGTTTTCGTGGGTGTGACGGCCCAGGCGCTTCACGATTTTCATCAGACGGCCATGGGAGTGATTCCCGGGGTCGTTCTTCTGGCAACGTCCTTTGATTCGATCCTGTGCGGGCGAACCGGTTACTTTTATAATGCCGTTGGATTCCGTCTTCTCATGGCGATTATTGGCGGAATGATCGGCGTGCTGCTTTTTTCTGCTGCGGCCAGCTATTCTCTCTTTTGGTCGGTGTTTTCCATTGTGGCCTTTTGCTGCATTGGCCTTGCCGGCTGCGAAATGACGGGAAGACATCTGCCTTTCGGGCCGAGTCTCTCCGCCTGGTTTTTCGTCACGCTCTTCCTGTTTGCCTCGAAATACCTGCTCGATCTGTTGAAAATTCAATTCATGCAGGCTGAGGCGCAGGCTGCTGGACAGATTCAGAAGGCCCTTTTTCCCGAATCCGCCTGGAAAGGGCCGAACGGCTTTTCCTGTGTCGGGCTCTGCCACCCGTGCAATGAAACAGGTGGCGATTATTACGATTACTACCAGCAGCCCGATGGAAGCCTCGTTTTCATGATCGGGGATGTTTCCGGCCACGGATTCTCGGCGGCGCTTATCACAACGATGGCAAAAACCATCTGCACGATCCTTCAAGCCTGGGAAATGATGTCGCCGGTCAATCTTCTTGTAACCATCAATCAGGTTCTTTTCACCCTGATGAAAAGGAAAAAATTAATGACGGCATTCGTTGGCCACCTGGACCCGCAGACCGGCGTATTAACCGTCAGCTCGGGAGGACATCTTCCGGCTTTCCATGTTGATACGGCCCATCGTCTGACAGAGCTGGGCAGGCCGGCATTGCCGCTTGGTGCGAAAAAGACGGTGCCGGCGAATACGCAGGAGCTGATTTTGAATCCGGGGGAAGGCCTCGTTCTTTATACAGATGGCATCGTCGAGGCGCTCGATTGGCAAGGCAGGCAGTATACCTTCAAAACCTGGGAGCAGGAGGTTCAGGAAAAATTGCCTTCGTTTTCCAGGAATCCTGATCTCGAATCTCTCCTGGAGGGGGTTCGAAAACATACTGCGGGAAGGCCGTTCGACGATGATGTGACCATTATGGTGCTCTATCGGGACATCGTATAAAACGTGTATCCGAAATTCTATATTCGGGAGAGGAAAATGAAGCTCATTTCAAGTCTTTTGGCCCTTTTGATCATGTTCTCCGGTTGTCAGAAAGAAGATCCCAGAGCGACAGTGACGGGCATTGTCGGAACCGTGCTGTGTAAAAGCATGCCGGGCGATGCCTTCAAACCCGCTCAGGACAAGAGCTCCCTGTTCATCGGCGGTGCCGTGAAAACCGAGCAGAACAGCTCTGCAAAACTCACATTTTCGGATCAGAGCGAAATGCTGGTCCAGGCCGACGCCTATTTTGAAATCGGGTCGAAGGATTCGTTTGGGACTCAAAACTCAGGCGGTGTGATCTATCGGCTTCAGAAACAGGCCGCCCCTGCGAAAATCGAAACCCCGCACGGCACGACGGCCGTTCTCGGTACCGTTTTCCGGCAGGATGTATCGACCGACAGCGTCAAGATCTGGGTGGAAGAGGGACGCGTTTCATTCACTCCGGTTTCCGGTGGCGCGGAAACGATCGTGACGGCCGGACAGAAGCTCGTTGCTTCGAAATCGGCTCAGATTCTCAAACCAGAACTCGTCGATCCACTCGAAATGGGAATGCAGATCAATCCAGGAAATTCCGGGATACCGGAGTTCAATCGTCGCTGACGGGATGTGCCGTAACTTTTTGTAACGCGCATCCGGCGGTCTTTGTTCTTTATTAATAGCAACCTGCTGGAATCGATGTAAGGGTGGTTCTCCGAAATCCGGATGGAGGATTTCGAACATGATACGAACATATCGGATAAACCCGGTCCCCGGCACATGGAGCAAAAGTCGTGGATTCATTCTGCTTCATGTGCTTGTCGGGGGCTCTCTTCTGATGTTTCTGGGCCTGGTTTTCTCCTACTTCACGAACCAGCAGCATGCGAATGTTCACATCATGGCGAGCTCGGAAATGGCTCATTTCCTTGCAGAATCCGGCATCAGCAGCACTCTGGTGGCCCTTCGTGGAGATGGCGGCACTTCAGTCAAAACCCTTCTTTCCCAGCCTGGCCCGCTTGCTGATGTCTCGCTTCTTCCGTATCTGCCTGAAACTCTGAATCAGGAACTCGCCCGGCTTGCGAAAGAGGTGGACAGGAGCGCATCCATCAGGGTCAAGGTCGGACTGACCGGCTTCAGACAAACCGAGACCGATCCGGCGCTCTGGGTGGATCCCGTTGCAAAAGTCGGCTGGCTTTCCATTGAGTCGAAGGGCGAGTATCGCGGGTTCCAGAGAACGTTGACCGTCCGGAAGAAAGTAAGCGTGGGAAGCGCCCTTCCCCCGGTCGTTTCAAAGTTCACGCTCCATGTGCAGGATGTCGCCCGCGATAAGGAAGGGAGCTTGAACACGGTCCGGAATGACCTTTCAGGCAATCTCTTGAATGGTCCCAGGCCGGTGATCTGTTTCAACCATGACACACCGGATAACTCCGTTGAGCCCAGATCCGTCCCGGATCCTCAGGGAGCCGAAACCCTGCCCGAGATCGGTGAAAAGCGCGGCTGGATATGGTTCGGCGGGAAAAAAGTCCGGCTGAATCTCATGGCTGGTGCGACCGCTCTTGGTGAGCTGTTCCATTTTTCCAGTGCCTCCGGAGAAGGCAAAAACGTGGCGATCAGCTTCAAACTCTCACCTGATCTCCTTCCCCCTGTTTTTTCCACTCCGCTCACCGTCTACTGGGACCTGATCGAAATCGATCCCATGCGGGAGGTCCGATACCAGCTGGGCCAGGGTTTTATCCTTCAGGGGTTCTATGGCAAGACCGCAAATCCTGGTCTGGAAGCCATGTATGACAACGGTGTCCTTTCCTATGCCGAACGAAAAAAATATGGTACAAAATCCTCGATGTTCCACCTGTTCGGTGATGCGCGGAAGGGCTTTCAGTCCAGAACCCGGGTTTTGGGAAATGTGTATGCCGCTTTCCCGTCGTTTTCCAATCTGGAAGTCACCCCCCAGGATCCCGAGGTTCTGGACATGTTCCAAAACCAGACCCCCGCGCCGGTTTTTCTTTTCCCCGAAATGTCTGAAGCGGATTTCGATCCCACCCGCCAGGTGACGGAATTTCTGAACCGCAGAATCGGCGGTCCGATCCTCCCCATCCAGGCTATAACCGAATCGTATGCGGAATATCGGAAACTCATGAGCCGGATCGTCGAAATCCCCTATGCCAGTACAAGTAACTTCATGGAGTCGACCAGCCTGGGCAATTCTCCCGGCCAGTCCACAGCTGATGAGATGGTTCCTGCGGAAACCAACGGGTTGAACCTGACCCTCGAACGGGATCACCAGGTCATTTTCCAGGGACCCGTGGGCGCGCCGAATCTCATAACTGTCGTTGAAAATCGGGTTCAAAAGGAAGTCACGTCGATTTCAGAGTTCTGGGAGAAGTTCTATGATCCCGATAAGAATCTCCTCGATCTGAGCCAGATCGTCAGAATCCGGAATTCCGAGAACCTCGACCTGGTTCTTCCGCCAAGGAATCGCCCGCCGGCAATGACCGTTTCCGGCGGTGGAATGATCATTCTCGAAGAGGGAAACCTCATCCTGCGCGGCGTGAAGATATCATCTCCAGATGATGCACTGACCGTCATTGTGAAAAGCGGGACGAAAGTTCTGTTTGAAAATGCCCTCCCAAATCAGATAAACATTGCGGCGCCCAAGGCCCAGATCAGTGTCATGGATCAGTTTCATCTCTGCGGAACACTCGCGGTTGCCGGCATTGCCTCGCAGGCGGATTTCCCTGGCGGAATCGTTCAATATCGCGAATCTCAGGACCCGACTCAGGCATCCTCTCTGAAGTTTGCGAAAATCAGGATCAACGAATGGGATTCATTCTGGCATGAATAAGCCCGTGCGATTTTTCTCGAAGCGGAAGGCCGTTTCCATGATCGAAGCTCTCGTGGCTTTTGTCCTTCTGTCCATTATCCTGATCCCCGTCCTCTCGGTGTTCATAACGGGAAACAAGGGAATTCTGATGACGATCGAGGATCTGTATGCCCACCATGCTGGAATCGAGCTTGTCGAACAATTGATGACCATACCGGTTCGTTTTCTTCCTGTCGGTGTCTTTGAAGACACCATGATCGGTGACAACTTCCAGATTGCATCGGGATGCCCGTTCCGATTTCATGTTTCAAATGTTCCGGGAATCAAAAGGAAAGTAAAAATTACAGAACTGGCCAATGATCTGCATCTGACATCAAAAAAAATTGAAGTATTCATTGATTTCATTGAAAATCAAAGGAAAAGCGCCAACCGTGAAATTTCTTTCAAAGTCTTTGTAGCAAATGAATATTGATCTGTGTGGTGGAAACAAACGCGGATTTACTCTGGTTGAAGTTCTTCTTGCTTCTGGACTGGTTGTCGTTCTGATCGGGTGGTTGATTGTTCTTCTCATTCAATTTCAAAGAGGTTTTTCGAAAGGCGAGGAGGCGGGTGTGATTTTGAGTGAGTCGGAGATGTTTCTCGCCTCTCTGCGATATGACTTGATCAATGCCGTAGGACCCAGGGATGCATCTCAGCCGGACTGGGATAAGTATCTGACCGTCACTCCTGAAAAAATTTCCTTTCAGATATTTCGAGATGCTGATGGAGCCGTAGATCCGGTTGAATATGTGTATGAGAAAAGTCCGGAAGGAGGTTCGATTCAAAGGTTCCAGTCATCCAGCCGGAGACGTTTGATCGACCACCACATTGCCTCCCTGACCTGGGATGTCGGAACCGCTCTCGTCCAGTCGCCTGGCATTGCTTCCGGATTCCGCCAGATATGGGTTTCAGTCAGATTTTCGGTTGGAGGGAAAGTGAAGCTGAGCGGAAAAACGAGGGAAGTCCTGATCGAAACGAAGATCTTCCCGACCCGTCTCAATCAGCAGCTGAACTGTCGGGAAAGAGCTTCTGATGCTCTGGTGGATTTTTGAAGTGAATCATGAAGAACAGGGAGGAGTGTCCGGGATTGAGTTGATCGGTTCTCGGGGAGTTGTCAGACACCCTTGGGAAAGGGATGATTTTTTGGAAGGAGTTCATATGAAAGCAATGTGCGTTTCAAAAGCGGTTTCAACCCATGGAAGTGAAGCCCGGGCAGGGAAATGGGTTGCCCTGTTCTTCGCGATCATGTTCCTGGTGGCCGGGGCTCACGTGGCCTTTGCGGCGGCTCCGCCCGTCGTTTATGTCTCAGGAAATGGCGGCGGCGGTGATTACACCTGCGGTTCGAGCGGCGCCCAGGTTCAGATCAATCAGGCACTGCAGTTCGTCGCGGCAAACCCCGCCTATACGACGGTCCATCTCAAGGGCCCGTTCACCTATGTCATCAATGACACCGTCCGGGTCGGTGGCAAAACGATTTTTGAAGGCGATTCCAATGCGGTTCTCAAACTGGCCGCCAACTGCGGGTGGCCGAAGAACAAGGCGATGATCCAGGAATTGAATTCGCCCAGTTCCAACATCGAGATTCGTGGATTCAAAATCGATGGCAACAAGGCTGGAAATCCTGGAATCAAGCCAGGAGCTTATTATCACAACCTGATTCACCTTCGAAGTTGCAGTAATGTTAAAGTTCACAATATGTATCTGCAGGGCAGCTACAATGACGTTTTCAAAATCAGCGGCGGTAAAAATATAGAATACTATAACTGTATTCTGCACGATAACGGCCACGACGGCTTGTATGCCATCAAGTGCTCCGGTGTCAGCGCGCATAACAACGTCATCGGCATCAAGTGCAACTCGGGACTGAGGTTCGATAGCTGCACCAACTGCAAGGCTTATTCAAACCGGATTTTCTCGGAGCTGGGTGGAGGAGCTGGTATTCAGGTGCAGTCAGACGGGGCTCAGGTGACGGGCATGGAGTTCTATAACAACAAGATTTACAAGACCGCCACGTTCGGCTTCTGGGTGTTCGCCCGGGGAACTCTTCCCGCCGCTTCCGGAACGAGAGTTCGCATTCACGACAACGAAATTATCGGCGTCAGAGGCTCTGCGATCAAGATCACGAACTTCCCCGGCGTCCTCGTCGAGAATAACAAGATTTCTCAGTCCGGTGACGTCGATATATCAATGCCTGACGGGGCATCCACTTCCTCTGAATCCAACGAAGCAACTCTGCCTGATTCCTCTGTGACGCCCGACTCGTCAGAGTCATCCGATACACCAGCGGCGCTTAGCTGCTCGTCCGAATCTTCCTGCTCGTCGGGCTCATCCTGCTCATCGAAGAAGCCTTCCTGCTCGTCGGGCTCATCCTGCTCATCGAAGAAGTCTTCCTGC
>CAZQYQ010000221.1:0-7994 GCA_964597625.1 uncultured bacterium | reverse complement strand
GGCGGCTGTTGTGACAACAGTGCTGCCAACTGCTACCTCCCGGGCGACCTGACGGTCGGTAGCCAGGACATCTACCTCGGCACCATCGGCGACGCCCCGTTTTACATCAGCAAGTCGCAATTTGAGTTCTGGCAGCACACCCAGGTCATCGTCGATGTGGTCGATTGCGACGGCGGTGGCACGTTTTCTCTGGAAGGCGGTAGCGGCAAAGCTTTTTTGAGCCGCTCACGCCTCCAGAGCTTGATGATGCCTTCGTGCGGCGCTTCCGGGCCATCAACCAGGCCTGCCGCGGCAATCGATGCGCAGACGACTTTAAAAATAGCGCTCAGCCGTGCTGCCTGGGGTTTCGGCACCGTGTCGATCAGATCCAGGATGCGCAACGCCGTGTCGATTTCAGGGTTCGATGCCAGTAAGGTTTCGCAGGCATGGAGAATTTCCGGATCCTGTTCCTCCCCGAGAATCGTCATCAGATACTCACGGATTTTTGGAAACGGGAACAGAAATGCCGATGAAAGCCCCGCCATCCGCTCCTCGCCGTGCCTCGACGCAAGCAGTTCGGAAAGATGAGCCTCGGCTTCCTCGGGATCGATTCTTCGAAGCGCCGATATCGCCCGCATGCGGACAATCGGATGATCTGACGAAAGAAGCCGTGGAAAATGCGCCGTCAATGCGTGCGGGGCCAGTGCCTCGATGGCCTCGATGACCGGAACGATCAGCCCGCTCTGCGTGTCGTCCAGCCATCCGGTGAGAAACGAAACATCATCTTCACGCCCGAACCTGCCGAAAAAAGCCGCCGCCGGAGGGCGCAGTTCCTCGGGAACAGCCTCCGGCGCGGCGCGGATGCGGGTCAGAAGACACTGAACCTCTGAGGGTTGTGGAGATAAAAGCCTGGTGCGGGTTATTGTCGGGCCATTCGGTTCTGCGGGGCCATGCTGCTGCGCCTGCGGGCTCTGTTCCTCGGAGGGGGATTCGCCCCGGCGTGCTCTGATACGGCTTACAGCCTGGGCTGCATAAAACGACAATTCGCGATCGGCCCCGTCAGCCAACTGCTGAAGAGCCTTCAGGGCTTCATTGGATCCGGCGGTTTTTGCCAGCTGAACGACGGCGTTGACACGAAGTGTCCGCTTTTCCGAGCTGAGCTGCTCGAGAAGCGAACGCTCGAACGACTGGTCAGCCATGCCCGATTGCCGAACGTGCCTCCTGTTCGGTTCCGTGGGCTGAAACCATCTCGAGCAGGCCGACGAGGCTGAAAGCCTCTCTGATCAGAGGAGGCATGCGGCAGAAGGCTATCTTCATCTGACGTTCTTCGATCAGGGCATCGCAGTTGTCGAGGAGGCAGGCAATTCCCTGACTGTTCACGATCAGGGTTTCGCCGAAATCGAACAGCACGACCTTGATTCCAGAGAGATCGCTGCTCTTGAATAGAGCGTTCAGCGAAGCCCCGGCCTGGTCGTTGAGATATCCGGCCGGAGTGATGATCAGCCAGGAGCCGTCTCTGTGCATCCGGCATGCAGAGCTGTTTGTCATGTCAGTTATACCTCGCCTTTATTCTATACATTCCCCTGTCTCGCAGGCAAGCGTTCATTTTCGAAAGCTCCAGACCTGGACAGATGTCGGAAAATCTGCGTTCGCTACGGGGGAAATGGAGATTCAGCCTTGAAGTCTGCCGCCCCTGCTTATGCTATGATGAAAGAAGGAGCAGCGCGATATGACGAAAACAATGTTCGGAAACGGCTTTACGGGTGTTGCTCTTTTTGCCTTCTTCCTTGTCTCCACGGGGCTTCATCACGCGCAGGGCCAGGCGCCCACGGGCCCGCTTGCGATTATCAATCCCGGATACGCTTCGACACCTGCATCCGGTTCTGAACACCCGGGATCCATTCTGAAAGGAATGTGCTGGGGGCCATGCAAGGAAAATGCTTATCTGGCCCTTCTCGCATCTGATCCGAACCTCACCCGGGACCAGGTGGGAAAAATGAGCGAAGCCGATCTCGGTGCCCACTCCGTCGGAGCTATGCCGAGTAATCAGCCGTTTGTCGAGCTGAATCCCCAATGGCTGATCTCGGCGGCAACGCTGAAACCCCTGATGCAGAACGCCTCCAGACCATTTCTGGTTGATTCGCGAAGTGGTCCCGATGACGATGGAAGACGCATTCTCGGAGCATTCTGCATTCCGCTTCCGCTTGCGAGCGAAGCCGTGAAAACATATCTGCCCGATATAAAAGCTCTCGTTGTCGTTTACGGAAACGATGAAAAATCCATGTCGGTCATCGGGGTTGCCGCTGAGCTCCGCCGCCGGGGGTATGCGCATGTTCTTGAACTGAGGGAAGGCCTGGCGGGCTGGCAGGCTGCCGGCGGCGAGATCATCATCCCTGAAGGGTATCGCTCCCCCCCGACAGCATCGGAAGCAACTCTCCAGTGAATTTCGAACGTATCGGGAAAAATCTGACAGCTTGTTCCGGGTTCCTGTCGGAAATTTTGGCAGACCCGTCGCCTTTTAGAGTAGAATTGTACACAGAGCATAGAGAGGTCTGTGTATGAGGAGCTATCTGGATACGGCTGTTGCCTTTTTCTGTCTGATCTGCATGCTGCACTGTTGCGGCTGTGGAACACCGTCTCCTGAAAAAGTTCTTCCCAGGCCCCTTCCCGAAACGCCGTTAACCCACATCGCCACGGGCACGGGCGTGCCCGATATCATGCGCGTCGTGGAACGGAAAACGCCCCCGAAAATTGCGTCAGAAGCGCTTGTTCCCATGGCTGTTCCCGATGTTGAGCCGCTTGTTCTCGCGCTTTATTCGAAAGGCTGGCCTCGCACGGCCGCAAGGCTCGCAAAGCACCAGTCCGGGAAACAAAGCTGGATTTTCCGCCGGGTTGCCCTCGAGTCCGGCGACGGCGAATTGTTCTGGGCTTCAAAAAATGCATCTGAAACGGCGGCCGTCTACTGGCAGCGCGAAGTCCCGGCCTGGTATGGCGGCGAACGGCGGTATCGCCTGTTAAAAGCCTGGCCGTCCGGTGATGCCGCGCCTGAACGACTGATGTCCTGGGTTCTTCTCCCGCTTGTCAGGCCTGTTCCCGAAACCTGCGTCAGTTTGTTGAATACTCTTTCTGATATTATTCCCCGGCCGGTCAATACTATTGTGCGCATGATAGAACCATTGATGGACATGATCACACCCAGACACCTGATCCTGGCGCTCATTCTTCCCGCGCCGGGCCTGCCGCCGGAAAAGCTGGCGATGAATGTCGCGACTCTGCAGCAGATCGGCCTCAACTGGGAAGCCTCCAGACTTCTCACCCGCGAAATGCATCCGCAATTCCTCGCGTGCTGTGCCCCCTGGGCCCTCGAACATGGAGATGGCGAGCTTCTGTTCCGGGTTTACGAAAAACAGGATTTTGCGCCCGGCCTCAACATCGCCGACTGGGTGTCCTCCCTGCCGCCGGAAGAATTTTCCAGACTGGCAGTGGGTCTGCGACGACCCGTGCTTGCCCGCCATCATGCGATCAAGGAAATGTCCGACATCATCGGGAGTGCATCAACAAAGCTCCCGCGCGGTTTCTCCGAGTTTTTCGAGCCCGAACTCCGCCAACTGCCGGAACGGATCGCGACCTCTGCCTATTGGCTCTATACCGAACTCGCTCCCGGCTTCACCGGAGACCGCGCGGACGTTCCTGGAGTGGCCCCGATCATCCGAAGCCGCGATCCGAGCGGCATCAGCGGAAATCGCGACAGTCTCGAACCCAATGGAACCCCTCCGGCATCCGGCTCTCCGGTTCCGGGGTCGAAGTAACTGCTTCCGGTAACGAAAGAGGGATACCTATGAAGAAAATGAGCTTCCAGAGCCTGCGTCTGCTCCTGGTTGCCCTGTGCTTTTCGTTCGTTGCCGCTTCAGCTTCGGCCATCAACTCGCCGACGATCGTCTCTCTCATGTCGCGACCGGTTGTTACCGGTGTCACGACATATGTGAACCTCCAGACGGGCCTCACCCTCGCGGGAAAGGCGGAAGCGGGCGTATTCATCAATGTATACCGCGGCACGACGCTCATCGCGAGCGGTGTTCCCGTTTCCGCATCGGGCGACTGGAGCACGCCGATATCCTTCACCGGGGAAGGCACGTTCACCATTCAAGCTGAGGCGTATACCCTTTCTCCGGCTCTTACCAGCGGCCGCACGAGCGCGAGTATCATGGTTGATGTGACTCCGCCATCCATCAGTTTCAGATACTTCAGAGCCTATGATTACTGGCTCAAGCGCTACATCAGGAATTACTCAGACCTTCTCAAGGCTGTCATGAGTGACAGCCGGTCAGGACTCAACCACGCGACGGGAAATATGATCCTGTATGATTTAACTCTCGGAGGAACCGTTGTGCCCGGTGATCTCACCAGAGATTACCTTTCAACCATCTTCTGGGACCCGGCAGGTTCGGCTGGCTGGGGAGATGCTGCTCAAATAGATCACCACGAATACAGAGTCTGGGCCACGATCGCGGATTATGCGGGAAATGTCCAGACGGTGTCATACGATTATTTCATCGATGCGGGTAATACGGCTCCGACCATCACTCACGTCTATGACCCCGCTCATCATATTTACACCGGCTCTGGGGAAACGACGGCCAACACGCCCGTCGGCGGGTGGGTCAAGTATTTTCCGCTGATGACCGTTTCGACCAACCCGCCCTCCGTCAAAGGCACGATTTCTAACTGGAGCCTGCCTGCGAATACCGGGTATTATCCATACGAAATCTGGAGCTGCCAGCGCGAGTTTGGAAGCTGGGTGACGCCGATCAACTCTGATGGCACCTGGCAGCTCAACTTCACCAACAAATTCAGTTATGGAAGACACGATATCAACATTGACGGACGTGACTCGGCCGGCGGTCACGTGAACTGCGACAACGGAAGAACGACGGCCCAGTGGAGTTTCGAAGACGGTGTTCCGCCGAAACCGCAGAGCATCACATCGAACGAAGGTACATCTTATATCAAATATCCCGGCGATCTCCTGCTCCCCGATATCACCGTCAAGGTTACTCCCATGACAACCAAGCAGACGGCGGCTCTCGATTCCCGGGCTGGGTATGAGGCGTATTACGCCAGGGTTGTCAAGCCCTCAGGCCAGTCTTATGCGAATACGGCCGGAGTCTATGACGAGGGCGAATTGTTCCAGGACCTGAATCTGAATGGTGTCTGGGAGGCGGGTGAGCCCTTCAAGGACGAAGCGGGGAAGGGGGTCAGTGACGGCACGACGGCACCGATGCCGAATTTTCTCGGTTTGACCGTTCACCCGAACCTTCGCACCTGCATCACGGCAAGGTCGAAAAACACCAACGGAACTTCCGTCTGCATAGGAGCTGTTCGTTTCGGCACGAACAACGATCATCCGCCGACATTCGTCCAGTGTTTCGTAGATCCGGATCCCGGTGTGATTGCGCGTCAAACGGCCGATAAACCGATACGAATTACCGCGAAAGCGAACACCTGGAACGGCGCCGGCTCCTGCTGCGGGTGGTGGTGTCTCGATTATACGAATTCGACGATACGCATCGTGAACAGCCTTGGGACTCAGCTCATGGCGCCTGTCAGTGGCACCAGCGTCTGGCACAACCTTGGCAATCAATGTGTCCATGAGGGAATCACGACCAATTGCAGCACGGTATCTTTCCCGGATGCGACGTATTACATCGAACTGAAACTCCAGAATGTATTCGGACTGGTAACAATGAACTCGAGTACCACATTCAAGATCGACAACGTCTGTCCCATAAAGGCGGACAACGAACCGCCGGAGGGTGCCGCCAACGGATATACAAGCTTCAGTGCCCGCATTGTCGATCCGGTTCTCACCGTCGACTCAACGGCCGGTGCCGGCGCGGAACTTGACGTCGCCAAACCCCAGATCTGGGCATACAAACGTGTGACTGATGAGTATACGCCCACGATGTCCAACGTGACGCGAAGCTTTCCGCTGGGCAATTCTTCCCCAGTCGGCGGCAAGGCCGTCGATCACAGAGAAGTTGCTTTTCCGGTGAACTCGAAAACCCTTGAAGTATGGCAAAAAGATGGAACGGGCAAAATCATCGAGACGGTCATACCGGTCGGTAAGGTCAATGTCGATGCAAACGGCGCGACGGCCAATGTCATGAAACTGACAAGATCTGATGGCCCTAAGTTCCAGGCGGGAACGACATACTTCGCCGTTTATCCGATTCCCTGTTTCACTTCCAACAATGGCGTCGATCGTGTCGGTGCTGTTCCGATTTCAGCCATCACGGCAGATGGCGTTTATTTCGTGAAGACTCTCACGCTCGATAAAGCCGGCAACAAGGGAACCTTCATTTCTCCCTACAAAAGCACGTGCACAATACCGATCGGAACCATCGATATCACTCCTTCGCCCACGGCGCTCGTCGCCGGACTCATTCCGCCGGATGTAGCCACGTTCACTTCGGGACAGGTTGGTTGTCGCGACGGTACCAAGGTTCTTGACGGCCAGAAAGTGACTCTCGTGAAGACCGGCCCGGGCTATATCCAACCCGACGACGCGAATGGAATCCCTGGCGACGGCCATCAGATCGCGTTCGGCGTTCCCGGTGATGCTGCCAACTACGGCCGGTTCCAGTGCAGCGTCGTTGCTCCCGATGTGACGACCGGAAATCTGACGCTTCTCGGAATGATCGGCCTTGCGAGCGGTACGAGCGTCGCCGTGCCGGTCAACAAAGTCAATGCCTTTGCCCTTGCCGCAGGCGCGACCAGCATCGATATCACACCGGCGGTTCCGAACCCGGGAACCACGGTCACGTCACCGATTCTCATGGGTGGCACCAGAACCGTCCCTGACGGCTCCATGGGATCCTGGACATATGCCATCTACAATATCGAACCGACCGCCGCACAGCTGACTCAGTCCGGTCTGGGGAGCTTCAATTCTACGAACTGCGTGGACGGCTCGACAAGCAACAACGCCTGGGAAACCAACGCTGCGGTCGCCGGAGCCTGGGTTCAGGCCGATCTTGGGGCGGCAACGCCGAAGCCCTATGTCAAAGTGCGGCTCTACTCCTCCGGAGCAAATCTCGGCACCTATGATGTCGAATACTCCGATGACGCGGCGAGCTGGGTGAAAGTCGCCACAGGCCTTTCTCCGAATGGTGTCGGCTGGTTTGAAACCCAGTGGGCATCCGTCAACAGCCACCGTTTCTGGCGCATTCTTCTTACCAATACCCCGGGCGCGGGTGGCTACATCAGAGATATGGATTGGCAGGTCGAAGCGCCATCGCTCACGACGGATGCCTTTCCGGAGTATCCGGGTGTTCAGACTGCCGTATCAGGCGGTATTGCAACGGTCAACGTGAACGCGACGACCAAACAGACCGTCAGAACGTATCTCTACATCGGCGGTACCACCGGCACCTATGTGAGTCTGAACTTCCTCGACAGATTCCCTCCTCCTCCTCCCGCATGGGTTCAGGCGAATCCGTCCTTTTCCAACGGCAACACGACGATCGAATGGCCATCGACAATGGATATTGCCGGCGCGGGAACGAAGGATTATCTCATTGAGCAATCCAGCAACGCGGGCCCCTGGACCCAGATCGCCACGCTCACGTCGCTTTCTTTGCCATTGACGGCGATGGCTGACGGTATTCACAACTTTCGTGTGCGGGCACGCGACAACGACGGAAATATCGGTGAGTATATAACATCAACCCAGTCTTTGTTTATTGACCGTATCGCTCCCCCGGCAGCGAACTGTACCGATAACGGCATCGGAAACGACGACCCGGATTACATTTTTTCGGTCGATTCGAATCTGAATTTCTATTGGACGGCGACGGATGGCGAGTCGGGAGTCGGGGATGTAAACATCCAGGTTTCAAAAGCAGCCGATTTTTCCCAGATCGTGTTCGACCAGTGGGTCGGCGCAGTCAACGAATACTGTTTCACCGCCGGCATGCATGGCAATACGTATTACGCGCGCGTGCGGGTAAAAGACA
>CAZQYQ010000220.1:0-8092 GCA_964597625.1 uncultured bacterium | reverse complement strand
GAGGGCGGCCCCGAACCCTGCGGCGAGGATCAGTCCGAGGCTCAGAAGCATCGCCATGTCCCCAAGAAGGTGCATGAGTGGTCCCAGCACCTCTTCACGGGGCCGCGCGGCGAGCAGATACCCATGCATCAGCTTGACGGGCGCGATTACGCCGAGATACGGACGGCTGCCCAGTTCCAGGCTTATGGGAACCGGCTCGCCGGAGAATGTGTTTTGAGATTCGGTCGCAATGCCGATCAGGCCTGAAGGCAGGTTCTGACCGCGGGAGGTGACGGCTGTTCCGTTTCCGTCGCAGAGCAGAAGAACGTCACCCGAAGCGAGTGGATAATTTTTGAAAATGTCGATCAGTTCGGGACTGTCCAGGTTTATCGCACAGCTCAGGACCCCGATGACCCGGCGCAGCGTCTCGAAATCGAAAATGGGAACCTGCATGACCATGGAATCGGCGTTTGAAGAGGTGACGATCTGCGCGGCAAATGCCGATTTTCCCGTATGAAGACAGGAAAGAAACGCATCTCTGGCAGCGACGAGCGACGGATTTTTCGCGCCGACAAGGCTGCGGCCGATATAAAAATCATCGAGTCCCCTGTCGCGGTTTCTATAGGCGAGATTCGTGATCGTTCCGCTCGCGTTATATACGAAAATACTGAACAGCACGGGGTTCAGATCTAAAAACCGGTACAGGGGATCCATCTGGGCGTCGCGGTCGAAACGTTGAATTTCAGCCGTTGTTGCCAGCAGACTGACCTGCCGCTCGTAGCTTCCGATGACGGCTTCGATGCCGTTCTTGATAGCCGTCGTGCTGGTCTGCATCGAGCTGATTGCCTGTGTGACCAGTTCGTCGTGCAGTCTCCATGCGACGGCCCCGCCGACGAGAAGCATTGGAACGAGCCCGGCAAGCATGGCCGTCAGCACGACCCGGGTCGTCAGACGGCGATACCACGGCAGTTTTCCCGCCGCGGGAGGCGCAGACACCTTTTGAATTCCCCTCTCTCGCAGGATAAATCGAGTATCAGTATATCATGACCTGCCTGCGTTCAGGGTGCTGACAGGTCTGGGCAAGCTCGTCAGCTGTGCTCTGGTATGTTCCTATCCGATCAATTATCGGACGCAGAGGTTCCTCAGAATGATGCCTCGTGCAGGGATGGCACGGACATTCGTTCAGGAAGTCTCTCAGGGTAAAATCTGCGGAATCTGCGGATCAGGGCTCTTCTTCTCCCCGGGAAAGATGTTCAGCTTCCTGCATGCCGTCTTCGAGGGCGGCGAGCTCCTGACGGACATTTTTGATCCCCGCATAAATGGCGTCTGAGGAGGCTTGCAGGGTCTGGATATCGGTGAATTTCAAGGCGTTGAGGCGGTCGAACGTGCCCCGTACGGTTTCGAGGATCTGAAGCCGCTGAACCTTGATTCTCTGGCGGCAGACATCGAGCTTGCCAAGTTCGCCGATGCGCTGTTTTTTCATCTCCACGGCTTCGTTCAGCTGTGATCGAACGACCTCGTCTTTCGCTGATGCAGCTTCATCCTGGAGCTCTGAAAGCTCCTTCTCGAGGGCGGGGAGATCCGTCTGGGAAATGACGGCGCACAGATGCGCCGAACGCAGCAGAAGTCGCGCATGATCTCGCTGCAAGCCATCGATCTGCTCGATCGTTCCACCCAGGACCTTTTCAAACGACGGATCAGAGCCGTTAAAAAAGCCCCGCACGCGTGCGACATCGGCTTCGAGTTTCAAAAAATCGTTCAGATCGGCTTCTCCGATGGCTTCTCCGTCGGATTTGCCGCCGGCTGCGTGAAGGATACGTTTAACGATTCTCCCGCGGTTGACGACGGCGCCGAGATTCAGGCCCGCCGAGCCTGCGAAGGCAAAGAGCCTCTGCGCGGGGATCCAGCCCATGGCGGTCGCCATCAGAAAGGCCGATGCTGCCGCTATCAGCGTGGGTACGGCAAACCCGGCCTTGAGTGCAATCAGCGGAACGTAAAAAATCGCGAGACCGCCGAAAAACCAGCCGGGATCACGCTGATAAAGGGAGATAAGCAGCGTCGTCAGAAAGACGATGGCAATAAGGCTTCGCTCGGGATCCTCGATCGTGCCGCCATATATATTGAATACGATATAGAGATTCACAAGGAAGCAGGCGAGGGAACAGACCGTTCCGGCTACGACATTCCGTGGCTCGTAAACCAGAGAACCCATGGCGGGGTTTCCCGTCACGGGTTCCCTGGAACGTGCCTTCTTGGGAAGAACGACCGCAATCGGAGCAGGGGTTCTGGTGCTGATGGTTCCGGTGCTTCTTTCCCCTGGTTGTGCGGGGCGATGAGAATTCTGTGACATGCGGACCTCCGATTGCGAACGACGGGAGAGCATTATTTTCTCTGATTGTCTGAATCAGGGGGTTCCCCGTCAATATCATTATCCGAAACATTTCCATTTTCAAGTATTTCGGCGTTGACCGGTTCAACGTTCGTAGTGGGCAGATCGGAAGCGGTTGCCTCGGCAAGTTCAGGGGTTTCGGGGCCGTAGACCAGGCGTTTCAGGAAAACAAACGGGAGAGTGATTACTTTCCAGGTAAACCACAGGCCGAGCAGAAAGATCGGAATGTTGATCGCGAGGTTTATTATCGGATACAAGATCGTATTCCAGGCTCTGGTTTCCCAGGGTGTGCCATCCTGGAAATTGATGGATGGGACGTTGCTCGGGTTGTCGCCTTCGACGCATCCGTGTATTGCGCAGTAGATTGTCCCGGTGCCTGCCAGATCGCCTGAGCTCAAATACGCGCAGTTCTGTTCAGGTTTTGAGATGCCACCCTTCAGATAATTGCCCTGCTGGAGGCCATCAATGATCTGATCGTCGATCATGCAGAGTTGTTGCTGATTGTCCATGTTATACATCTCGACCGCGCCGAGCAGCACGCGCATGTTGGCATAACATGCCTTCTCGCGGCTCTGTTCGCGGGCTCTTCTGAAGTTTGGCACGAGGACAGCGGCCGGGAAGAAGCCCGATACGCCCCACATGCTGACCGATTTGGCCTCCTGGCGCTGGACAACCGTCACAACCGGCCGGGGCTGATTGGCCTGTGGAGGCATGGTCACGTTGCCGGCGTAACTGGGCATCGAAACGGGTGTGTGGGCGCTCATGGCCGTAACCGGCGCCTGACGATTCCAGCCGTTCAGTTGTTGCCTGCGGGCATTCACGTCATTGGGAACCGCGGCTGCAATCTGTTCCTGCGACACCGAAATGAAGGAGGTATAGGCGGTCGTGAACTGCCAGGTCTTGCTGAGCTTGATCACTTCGGCTTTTTTCTCAGGAGTTTCGCCGTAGGCCCGCATCTCCTGAATCAGAGAATCAGCTTTCGTTTTGGCCCAGACGCGGGCGACGAATTTATTGTCGATGCTTTTTTTCACGAAGTTCGCTGATACCGGGTAACTTTGGGGCGAGTCGTTCAGCATGCCTTTCAGGGTCAGGCTTGCGATGCCGCTTCCCTCGTAACGGCCGACGACGACCACCTGAGACCCCTTATACACGTTCGGGAGAGTCGAGGGGTAAAGCTCTGAAACCTTGATGCCGCCCCAGTCGATGTTCAGATCCACAAGGAGCGGTTTGCTGATCGATTCGTAAAAACCTGTCAGTTTTGCTTCGAGAGCATCATTCTCATGCATGTACAACGCCTCTCCGCGGTTTTCCAGGGCCAGCTTGTCGAGAAGGCGTGAACAGACGTTGTCGCCGACGCCGAGGGTGAACGTCCGGATACCGGCGGTGTTGCAGTTTTTCATATTCAACGCGATAGAATCGAAGTCGGTGACGCCGGAAGTCGGCTCTCCATCTGTGAGGAACACGATCGCCCTGGTGGAACCGACTGTTCCAAAAAGGGAGACCGCACGCTGCAGCGCCGCATCAATATTCGTCCCACCCGTGGCGTCAAGCTTTGAAACGAACTCTTTCGCATCGGCGCGATGTTTCGGATCGGCATTGACCATCCCTGCCTGCCACAAGTTCACCTGATCTGAAAACGAGATGACGTTGAACCGATCGTCCGGGTTGAGATGATCGATGAAAAAATTGTAGGCGGCTTTGGTCTGTTCGATCTTGTAGCCGCTCATGCTGCCGGAAACATCCATGATGAAGACGATGTCGCGGGCAACGATGTCGCGGGCATCGACGACTTCCTGGGGGGCGAGCATCATCATGAAGAAACCCTTGTCGTCAGAACCGGGCTGGGTCGAAAGAAAATTGAATCCCATGCGCTGTGCGGTGACTTCATACTGCAGCTGGAAATCGGCGGCCGGAAGATCTTTTGACCGCTCGAATGTGACCTGCCAGTGGTTGTCATCGATGCGCTGCGCCTGGATCTGGTGAGACGGGCTTTTGACCGAGACGATCTTCTTCTGGTCACGGATATCGACGACGACGGAAACCAGATCGAGGCTCTGCTGCTGAATCTGGGCGATATTCATCGGAACGCTGTAGTTGATGATGCCGTTCGTGTAATTGAGCAGTTCGCTGTAGGTCAGGTCTATTTTGGCGCGGCCGTTGGGCGGAACGGCGCCGACCTTGGTTTCGAAACTGTTTGGATCCGCCTGCTGAGCCATCGCGGGCATGACGCCGGCGCTCTGGGCGTGCTGATAGATCTGCTGGGCTTCCTGCTTTTCCTCAATGGCGCCGATCTGCCGGATGCCGTTTGGGCCGGTCAGACCAAACTCCTGCACGGAGGCTTTTTCATTCAGTGGAAACCGATACGTCGTTTCCTGGACGACACTTCCGTTGTTGATGAAACTCTGCTCGAGCTTTGTGACGGCAACCTGGTTATCGATCGTCACTTTTACCCGCTGTTCGAGCATGGGAAGCTGCCCCTGCGAACCATACAGATGCAGCGCCGATGCGGGAAGCGTCGCAAACACGAGGATGATCAGGGTCGAAATCACAGAAATGATGCGTGTCATGGCCATACCTCCTTCATATCTGCTCCCGCTGGCCGGGGCTGGGGCCTGATGGATGATTGCCGTGACAGCACCTGAATCATCTGAGGGCGGTATAAGTTCAAATAATATAACGCTGTCTACGGTATCGAGCGTCCTGCCTTCCCAGGTTCCACGGGGCGATCTCATAGTTCGCAAAAGATGTGCCATGACTGAAAAACACGCTGATGCAGGCTTTTCCCCGTATCTGATCGGCCCGGATGACAACTCTGTCTGTCCCCATGCGTCATGAGTGACGCAGATGAAACAGGCTGTCAGAGCCTGTTCCTTGATATGCCTGTCACTTTCGTCGCGTGTGGCCGGAAAAGGAGATGCTGTACAGAAAAAAGTTCATCCGCTGATGTCGCAGATGACGCAGATGTGATCAACAAGCTGTCGGGCACGCTGCACCTGCCCATCATCGCTCACCGGGCAGGCGGAACAGTCGGGTGAATCAGGCCGGCCCGGAGAAGGTCGCCGCCGGTTCGCAGGCCTTTTCCCTCGAGAAGGGTGATGAGATGTTTGAGAACGCCTTTGACAGCGAGTGTGTCGCCCATGGCGCGGTGGGCATCGGTCAGCTCCACACAGAGGTGACGAGCCACGATCCCGAGCTTGTTCGAGGCCAGACCGAGATATCTGCGCGACAGACGAAGGGTACACATTGACGGCATTTGAAGCGGAACGTTGTAGTATTCACGCCAGGCATGGCTGATGAACGACCAGTCGAAGGGAACATTGTGCGAAACGAAAATGCTGCCCTGGAGGATGCCGGCCATGATCGGCACGACTTCCCGGATTGTCGGTTTTCCTTTTACCATTTCATCCGTTATTCCGGTCAGTTTAATGATTTCGGCTGGAATGGGCTCTCCGGGGTCGATGAGCGTGTGAAAGCTTTCTTCGGTGTCTTCGACGATCGATATCATCGCGACCTCGGTCACTTTCGCGGCCGGCGGGGCAAAACCGGTCGTTTCGAGATCGAGTGTCACAAATGGTAACGCGCGAATCGGAGTGTGTTCAAAGGCAAAGGGTTCAGCGGCGTGATTCATGCAAACATGGTATCTATACCGCGTTTCAAGGTCAACACAATCGCATTGCCGATCGAACGAAGTTTGAAATGCAACGGCACGACGAACAGCATTGATACCCAACGCCTGAGAAGGCGGAAGGCATTGGAAATGGAAATTCCCGGGTTTGCAAGGTATTCTTGGAATATCTGATTATCCAGGAGTGTCTATGAAACTGCTCAAACTGGTTGGGGTGGTTGACCGCGTCGCGGAAGGCGTGGCGGCGATCGTTCCGGATGACGGGACACGGGAACTGTATGTGCCGGCGAACGACCTGAACGACCCGCGGGAAGGCCAGAATGTCGATCTGATCGTCATTCCGCCGACTGACCCGAACGGCCTTTGCAAGGTGGTTTCGTTTTCCAGAAAGAAACTCGTGAAGCCCCTGAAAATCAGATCCGACAGCACCCTGCTGAAGGCCATGACCCGCAGTCGCGACAAGTTGAAAGCGACCCTTGACGCTGTTGAGTCGAACGAAAATGCCGATCCTGATGTCATCGAAGACCTTCGCGAGAAAATCCGTTTTCTCGACCAGGGGATCGAATTGTTTTCATGAGCGCGTTTGCCAGGCTTCAACAGGCGGCGAAGCGCATCAAGCAGGACGTGATGACCGTGTATTTCGCGGCCCGCAATCCACGGACACCGGTCATTGCGCGCCTGCTCGCTCTCGCTGTTGCCGGCTATGCATTAAGCCCCATTGATCTGATCCCGGATTTCATTCCGGTTTTGGGCTATCTCGATGATCTCATTCTTCTACCGCTCGGAATTCTCCTCATCATGAAGCTTGTCCCGGCAGATATCATCGAAGAGAGCCGCACCAAAGCAGTGGAAGCAACTTCTAAACCGACAAGCAACCTGGCGGCGGCGATAATTGTTTTCATCTGGGTGCTTTGTGCTGCAGGTTGCGCCTATTGGGTGTTCTAAGAGTTGGGAGAACGGAAGCGGGAGAAACAAAAAGAGTATATTTGTAACTGTTTTTGAGGCTCAGGCGGAGCGGCTCAGCCGAACGTGTCACCGTTCCAGTCCCAGGATGCTCCCGGAATATCCGTGAAAGTCAGGAAAATTCGATCGGCCGGCACGGCGAGATGCTTCTGAACGATACCGGAAAGCGTCTTGCTCAGTATTTTATTCTTTTGTGGCGAGATGCCGCCGACGCTGCGTAAATCGATGAACGCGGCCGGAGCATCGGTTCCGGACATCCGCATGACTGATGTGCTGATGGAAATCATGACATACATTTCGGGTTTGCCGAGAAGCGCTGAAATGCTCTGTGAAAGCTCTGCGGACAGCGCGGGCGCTTTTGCTTCCGTTCCGGGATCTGAGCTGGTCAATCGAAGAAACGGCATCTGGAAGAATCCTCCTGGTTGAAGCAGAATCTGTTGTCAGGCACGCTCAAATGCGGCCTTATGGATTTGAAACGAGTTGTGGCAAGCCGTGAATGAACCATTGTTCATCCGACTTGACGAGAACGCCAACCAATTCATCTTTGTGATTTAAGACCGCAGCCCCATTCCATTTTGAGGAAAAAGATTTTCGCAGGATTTGAATTGACGAACTGGGTTCAGTATATCTGAGATATTGTTTGAGAAGGATTTTTTTCTGGAATGTTGAGTTTAAAAATACATATAGTTCGCCGTCGCCGGGCAGTTTTGCCAGCCTGCTTTCTTCCCAATATGAGGCGGGAGCGATGGCAGAAGAGCCCATACATACAGGTTGATTCGGCAAAACGCCACCAGAGGCCGTGATCCTCTGTTCGATGGAATGATCGACAAGGCGTGCTTCAGGATTTTCCAGGAACTGCCTTGCAAGAAGAAGGCTTTTCGCCAGAGGGATCGCGCAGCCAATGATTTCGCTTGTTTTTGTCCCAAAGAGAGATGTCGTGGAAGCCTTGATTGGGAGACAATCCGGCAACGATGCGACCTTCGCGGCTGGCCTTTCGATATCAATGCACGGGTCCCATGCTTCCCAGCCTTTTTTGGGATAATCATCCAGGGCAAAATGAGAGCCTGGATTCACGGGTTTCTCAGGATCATCCGGAACAGCCACAATTACTTTCACTGAGAGCTACAACTACCTCG
>CAZQYQ010000219.1:0-8107 GCA_964597625.1 uncultured bacterium | reverse complement strand
CGGCTTTCCAAGCAGGTCGACACCCACTGCAAGGATTTCAAGGCCGGGATTCTGCTCTTTGAGAGTCTTGAGGGCCTTCGCTTCCTGGAGGCAGGAATAACAGGCGCTCTGAATGAAAAACAGGATAAGCGGCTTGCCCGCGTAATCCTTGAGGCTTTCCATTTTGTCCGTGACCAGGTTCGGAAGAGAGAATTCAGGAGCCGGATCACCGACCTTCAGCTCGATTTCTGGTTCAACGGCCGCGGCGGCCTCACCGCCGATATTGACCATGCTCGTAGGGTCTTTGCTTTCGGCGGCATTCGTCGCCATGGGGGCACACATCATGAGACCGGCCGCGACTCCCGCGCCGAGTAAAGCCCGTGCGATCCGCTTCTTCATCTTGTCTGACGCTCCTTGAACCAATGTTGAGCGAAGTCTAGCACAACCCCCCACCTCGGTCAATCCCGCCCCGATGAAACCGGTCCGCTCCCGTTGCAACCGGAACAGTCCGGCAAATCACAGGGAAAAGCCATCGAAATACACCTGCAACGTGCCGTTTCGTGATAAAATGGGTCATCTGAAAATCAGTGGAGGAAAGGGCATGAACCTGTTCATCAAAAATATCAGCCATTTCTGGGCCGGGGGAGATGAGCCGGTTCTGGAAAATGTATCGCTGCTTGTCAATGGCTCGAAAATTGCCGCCGTCGGCCGCGCCGAAGAGCTTGCACAGAAAGCCGGTTCCGCACGAACCGTGTGCGGCGAAGGCATGATCGTTCTTCCAGGCCTTGTAAACACGCATCATCACTTTTACCAGACACTGACCCGCAACTTCCCGAAAGTCCAGGATGCCGAACTGTTCGAGTGGCTTGTAAACCTGTATCCGCTCTGGGCCAAACTCACGGCGGAAGATTTTCACCTCTCGACGACAATCGCCTCGCTCGAATTGCTCAAGAGCGGCTGCACGACGGCCGTCGATCACTCGTATCTCGTTCCGGAAGGCCAGGCGAACCTGTATGAACGGCAGGTCGATGCCGCGAAACGTGCCGGACTGCGCTTTCACCTCTGCCGTGGAAGCATGTCACGCTCGAAGAAAGACGGTGGTCTGCCCCCCGATTCCGTTGTACAGACCGAATCTGTCATCATGGAAGAGACGGACCGGCTCGTAAAGAAGGTTCACGAAGCACAGCCGGGCGGGATGGTGCGTATCGTCGTCGCCCCATGTTCTCCTTTCTCGGTGACCAAGGAACTGATGGTCGAAGCCAAGCGATACGCCAATAAAAACGGCCTGAAATGCCACACCCATCTGGCCGAAACCCATGACGAAGACGATTTCTGCAGAAAGATGTACGGCTGCGGCCCATTCGAGCTGATGGAACAGCTTGAATGGATGGACAGCAACTCGTTCTACGCCCACTGCGTCCATCTTTCGCCGGCCGAGATCACCCGCATGAGCAAGGCTCAGGGCGGCGTTGCCCACTGCCCGACCAGCAATATGCGCCTCGGCTCCGGAATCGCCCCGGTCGTCGAGTATCACAAGGCCGGCGTTCCCGTCAGTATTGCCGTTGACGGCTCGGCCAGCAACGACTGCTCGAATATGATGCTCGAAGTGCGTAATGCGCTTCTTCTTCAGCGCGTCCAGAAGGGCGCAAAATGCATAACCGCGAAGCAGGTGCTCCAGATGGCAACGATCGGCGGAGCGAAGGTCCTCGGCCGCGACGACATCGGCATGCTCAAGACCGGCTTTGAAGCTGATCTGATCGGATTCAGACTCGACTCTCTCAGACAGGCCGGCAGCTCGACCGACCCGCTCGCGGCGCTTGTCTTCTGTGCCGCCGATTCCGTCGATCTGTCCGTCGTTCACGGCGAGCTGCTGATTCACGACGGCAAGTTCACCCGGTTCAGCGACGACGAGCTCTCTGAAATCGTCCGACTCCAGAACTGCCGCAGCCGCGAACTCTATTTCGGCAAAGCCTGATATCCAGGTGGTTCAGCCAATCGAAGCCGCATATCGGTTTCACGCATGATTCCAAGGCGGTACATCGATTCGACATGGCCGCGGGAAGCGGCTTTGCCGAACCAGCTCGAATCATGCCAGGGCGAGGGATTTTTTTGACAATGGGTATGGGGTGTGGTAGATTGCCGGAGTTCTCCCCATAAAGAGCGGGGCAGGAACATCACGACAAGGAACGGGATGCGCGGTGCGGGTTTCCACACCATATTCCATGATTTGAGTATGAGCGGCGAACGTCTGAGACGGATCGCCGTTTTGTAATTGATAAGAGGGATACTTTTACCCGAGGTGAATGGATGAAGATCATCGGACATGCAACAGTAGCGACGCTCGGTGCCAACCACCAGGTAATCGAAGACGGCGCGGTCGCTTTCGACGAAAAGAAGATTCACGGTGTCGGAACGACGGATGAGCTGAAGAGACGCTTTCCAAAGGCGAAATTCGAGAGTGCGAACGGTCTGCTGATGACCCCGGGCCTGATCAACGCCCATATGCATCTGTATTCGACCTTCTCGCGCGGCATCTCCCTGAAAGACGCCCCGCCCGAAAATTTCGTCCAGATTCTTGAACGTCTCTGGTGGCGCCTCGATAAGGCTCTCAAGCCTGATGATCTGTATCTCACGGCGATGGTTCCGCTTCTGGAAGCGGCACGCTCGGGCGTGACAACCCTGTTTGATCATCACGCCAGCCCGCATGCATTGGGTGGCTCATTGAATATTTTGCAGCAGGCATTCCGCAAAGCCGGCATCCGCGGCTGCCTCTGCTATGAAACTTCCGACCGCGACGGCGCATCCCGCCGCGACGCCGGTCTCGAAGAGAACGCGAACTTCATCCGCGGGATCAAGCTCGACAGCGAGCCCGACATGGCCGCGATGATGGGCCTCCACGCCAGCATGACGCTCGACGACCAGACGCTTGCCCGCGCCGCAGAACTGGCCAAGGGCCTCAAGGTCGGCTGCCACATCCACGTCTGCGAAGACAAGGCAGACCTTGAAGACGCCCGCAAACGCGGCTTCCGCTCGGTCGTCGACCGTCTGCACCGGTTCGGCCTTACCGGCCCCGACAGCATTTTCGCGCATTGTATCCACGTCGACGAGATGGACATCCACACTCTCGCCCTCACGCGCACGAATGTCGTCCACAATCCGCGCTCCAATATGAACAACGCCGTCGGCTGCGCGAATATCGAACTCATGATGCGCGAGAAGGTTCCGGTCATGATCGGAACCGATGGCATGTCCTCTTCCCCGCTGCCCGACCTGGCCCTGGCGAATATTCTGCACAAGCATCAGGCCGGCGATCCGCGCAAAGCATATGGGGAAGTCTGGAAAATGTATTCCCAGAGCAATCCGGCCCTGGCCTCGAATATCTTCAAGACCCCGATCGGCACGATCGAGGAAGGCGCCGCCAGCGACCTGGTCATCTGGAACTACCTGGCTCCGACCCCGATCAATGCGGGAAACACCCTCGGGCACATGCTGTTCGGGCTCACCGGAGCCACGGTCAACACCACCATCTGCCGCGGCAAAACGATTTACGAAAACGGCAGACTCACCTTCCTGGCCGACGGCGAGGAAGCCGAGATGTGCGCCAAATCACGTGAACTGGCCCGTTCCCTCTGGGAACGGTTCTAGGATTGAACAACAACAAGGAAAGCGAGTAGAACAATGATCGACAAGGGCATGATTGAAAAGATCCAGGCCGAAGTCAAAAAGCATGAACCGGCGATGATCCAGTTCATGCGGGATATCTGCGCGATTCCGAGTTATGAGTCGAAGATCGGTGACGTCGTCAAGCGCATCAATGCTGAGATGACAAAGCTCGGTTTCGACGAAGTCTTCATCGACAAGATGGGCAACTCCGTCGGCCGCGTCGGGAACGGGCCGACCAAAATCGTGTTCGACAGCCACATCGACACCGTCGGCATCGCCGACCCGACCCAGTGGAAATGGGACCCCTTCAAGGGCAAGGTCGAAAACGGCATTTTATATGCCCTCGGCGCCTGCGATGAGAAGGGTTCCACGCCGGGCATGGTTTACGCGCTCAAGATCCTGAAGGATCTCAAGCTGCTCGACGGATACAGCCTGTATTATTTCGGGAATATGGAAGAAGAGTGCGACGGCATTGCACCGCATTCTCTGGTCGAGACCGAGAAAATCAAGCCCGACTTCGTCGTCATCGGCGAACCCACCTGCATGCGCGTGTATCGCGGCCACCGCGGCCGCGTCGAGCTGAAGGTGACGACCAAAGGGCGCACCTGCCACGCTTCGGCCCCCGAGCGCGGCGATAATGCGATCTACAAGATGACGCCGATCATCAATGAGATCAGTGCGATGTCGCACATGTTCAAGAATGATCCCTTCCTGGGCAAGGGCTCGGTCGTCGTCAGCAAGATCGAGTGCAAAACCCCCAGCCTGAACGCCGTTCCCGATGAGTGCACGATTTATCTCGATCGCCGTCTGACGTTCGGTGAGAACGAGGCTTCGTCGATCGCCGAGCTCGAATCTCTGCCGAGCATGAAGAACGGGAAGGTCGAAGAACTGTTTTATGATGTTCCCAGCTATACCGGCTTCGTGTTTCCGGTCAGCAAGTATTATCCACCGTGGGCGCTCGATCCGAAGCACCCGCTCGTCACCGCCGGCGTGAATGCCTACAAAGCCAGCCACGACGGCAAAGAGCCGGTTGTCGACAAGTGGGTGTTCTCGACGAACGGCACCTACTGGATGGGCAAGGCCGGCATTCCGTCGATCGGCTTCGGTCCCGGCAATGAAGTGCATGCGCACACCGTCAACGACCAGGTGCCCCTCGCCGAGGTCGTGAAATGCGCCGAATTCTACGCCATGCTGCCGCTGGCACTTAAAAAGTAAGCAGTATATATCAACATATACACGTTCCGATGACAGCGAAAGGGAAACAAGGACACATGACCGAACAACAGAAGACCAGCAAACTGGCCGTCGTGGCCGTCGGCGGCAACTCCCTGATTCAGGACGAGAAGCGCCAGAGCGTTGCCGACCAGTATCAGGCCGCCTGCAACACGATGGTTCACATCGCCGACATGATCGAGGCGGGCTACAATGTCGTCGTCACGCACGGCAACGGGCCACAGGTCGGCTTCATTCTTCTTCGCAGCGACCTGTCGATCTCGCAGATCCACCCCGTTCCGCTTGATTCCTGCGTCGCCGACACGCAGGGCGCCATCGGCTACAATTTCCAGATGGCCCTGGCGAACGAGTTCAAAAAGCGCGGAATGAAAAAGGAAGTCGTGACGGTCGTCACCCAGGTCGTCGTCGACAAGAACGACCCGTCGTTCCTCAAGCCCTCCAAGCCGATCGGCAAGTTCTATAACGAAGCCGAAGCGAAGTCGCGCAAGGAAAAAGAGGGCTGGGACATCATGGAAGACTCCGGCCGCGGCTGGCGTCGCGTGGTTGCCTCGCCCCTGCCCCAGGAAATCGTCGAGGAAGAATCGATCAAGGCTCTTGCCGAGCGCGGGTTCATCGTCGTTGCGGTCGGTGGCGGCGGCATTCCGGTCATTCGCGATGAGAAGGGCATGCTCAAGGGTGCCGCGGCGGTCATCGACAAGGATTACGCGTCGGGACTGCTCGCCAAGAACCTGAAGGCCGACGCCTTCATCATCTCGACCGCGGTCGAGAAGGTGTATCTGAACTTCGGCAAGCCTGATCAGAAGGCAGTCGACAAGTGCACTGCGCTCGAGCTCGAGAAATACATCGCGGAAGGGCACTTCAAGCCCGGCTCGATGCTTCCCAAGTGCAAAGCCGTTCTCAGCTTCCTGCGCTCGGGCGGCAAGCACGCGATCATCACGAATCCCGAGAATCTGGCGCGGGCCGTCAAGGGCCAGGCCGGAACCCATATCTACCCGTAATCAACGTCTGAGTCCGGCCGGGGGCAGCCCCGGCCGGATTTCTTTCCAAGACAGAGGAGAAAATCATGTCTAAATACGCAAAAAAATTCGAGCTCAAGATGCGCAAGGATGTTCTTGCAAATACCGTAAAGCGCTGCCAGGAAAAGAAAATCCTGATTCCGACGTATGCGCAGATGAAGAATCCGAAGCTGATTCCCGAGAAGGTCCAGAAAAAACTCAAGGGCGTCGGCCTGTGGGATGTCAACCCGATCAACCTGTTCCGCATCAGCTGGCACAACGACGTCAACTCCGGAACCTACGGCGGCGTCAATTATCTCGAACTGCCCTCACAGATCACCGGCACGAAGGCCCGCATCTTCGGCCTGATCGGCAAGTATTTTCCGACCGGCGCACACAAGGTCGGTGCGGCGTTCAGTTGTCTCGTGCCGAGACTCGTCAGTGGCGAGTTTGACCCGACCACGCAGAAGGCCGTCTGGCCCAGCACCGGCAACTACTGCCGCGGCGGCGCCTACGACTGCGCGCTGCTCGATGCGCCCGCCATCGCGATTCTACCCGAGAATATGAGCAAGGAGCGGTTCGACTGGCTGCGCAAGATCGGCACCAGCGAAGTCATCGCCACCCCCGGCTGCGAATCGAACGTCAAAGAGATTTATGACAAGTGCTGGGAACTGATCAAGACCCGCGGCGACAAGGTCGTCATCTTCAACCAGTTCGCCGAGTTTGGAAACTATAACTGGCACTATCATGTGACCGGCGCGGCCGTCGAGGAAGCGTTCAAGGCGGTCGCCAAGCCCGGCAACAGGCTCGCCGCATGGGTTTCCGCGACCGGTTCGGCCGGAACGATCGCCGCCGGCGATTATCTGAAGACCGTCTTCCCGCACAGCAAGATCGTCGCTTCCGAAGCCCTCCAATGCCCCACCCTGCTCTGGAACGGGTTCGGCGACCATCGCATCGAAGGCATCGGTGACAAGCACGTGCCGTGGGTTCACAATGTCCGCAACACCGACTGCGTCGTCGCCGTCGATGATGAGAATTGCATGCGCATCCTGCGCCTGTTCAATGAGCCCGAAGGACACAAGGCGCTTCGGGAGGCCGGCGTCTCTGAAGACGTCATCAAGATGCTCCCCCTGATGGGCATCAGCAGCATCAGTAACATGCTTTCCGCCATCAAGACCGCGAAATTCTTCGAGATGGATGAAAACGACGTGCTGTTCATGTCGTTCACCGACGCGGCTGAAATGTATGCTTCCCGCCTGACCGAGCTGCAGCAGTCGCACGGCGTGTATAACAAGACCCAGGCGGTCATCGACTGGGAGCGCTACATGCTCGGCGAAAGCATTCAGCATGTTCACGAGCTCGGGTACCACGACCGCAAGAAGCTGCACAACCTCAAGTATTACACCTGGGTCGAGCAGCAGGGCAAAACCTTCGAAGAGATCAACCAGCTCTGGGATCCGGAATTCTGGCAGGAAGCCGCCCGCCAGGCTCCGCAGTGGGACAAGCTGATCGAAGAGTTCAACGCCCAGACCAAGGTTCTCGACACCCTCTGATTTGATCTGATACCATGAAGGCCCTGGGTCCCCCGGGGCCTTCATCCGTTCATGAACGTTGCATCCGCTGCAATTTCAGGGAAGACGATATCCCCAAAGAAAAGAGCAGACGAGTGCCGTGTGATTCTCTCTTCCGGAGAAACTTTTGGCCGGCAGCGCCGGTAGTATCCCCGGAATATCTGAGTTCATCTTACTCTTACGAATGATCGTCGAGGTGTTGCATGAATAAGCAGGGCATCGGAGTCCTTCTCGTAACGTCTCTCCTGTTTTCCCAAGCGTCCACCAAGGCTGAAATACCGTTCAGCGGTGACAACGTGCAGGTGACGAACGACGGGGGAACCGTCATGATCAATGGTGCCCTCGTTCCTGCGAACGCTGGCGCCGGCAGCGAATCAGCTGCGCAGAGCTACACCGTCCGATCAGGCGACTCGCTCTCTCAAATCGCCAGACAATGCCTCGGCGACGGCGATCGATACATGGAGATTGTCAATCTCAATGTGAGCCGCTACCCCTCGCTGAGAAACAATCCCGACTTGATCTACCCCGGCTGGACGCTCGCCCTGCCAGCCGGCGCACAGACAAGCGCCTCGTCGAACACGTCTGGAGGCACAGGCAGTTACACCGTCAACTCAGGCGACTCGCTCTCTCAAATCGCCAGACAATGCCTCGGCGACGGCGATCGAT
>CAZQYQ010000218.1:0-8145 GCA_964597625.1 uncultured bacterium | reverse complement strand
CAGCCTCTGGCCCGACGGGTTCAAGGCCGTCCAGATCGGCGGCCCCTCGGGCGGCTGTCTGACCAGCGAGCATCTCGATCTCCCGCTCGACTTCGATTCGCTCAAAACCGTGGGCGCGATGGTCGGCTCCGGTGGTCTGGTCGTCATGAACCGTGACACCTGCATGGTATCGGTCGCCCGGTTCTTCATGCAGTTCACCCAGAATGAAAGTTGCGGCAAATGCGTGCTGTGCCGCGAAGGCACCAAGCAGATGCTGGCGCTGCTCGACGATATCATCGAAGGTCGCGCCACGGCCGAAACCATCGACACGCTGCGGACACTGGCGGTCGCGGTTGGAAAAGGCTCGCTGTGCGGTCTCGGGAAAACCGCCCCGAATCCGGTGCTGGCGACCCTTCGCTACTTCGGAAGCGAGGTCGATGCGCATGTATTCCAGAAGCGGTGTCCGACCGGCCGTTGCAAGGCCCTGCGCACGATCACGATCGATGCGGCCAAATGCAAAGGCTGTACCGCCTGTGCCCGTAAATGTCCTGTTCATGCGATCAAAGGCGAAGTGAAGAAACCTCACGTCATTGATCCGGCGGTCTGCATCAAATGTGGAGCCTGCGCAGCCGCCTGCAAATTCGGCGCCGTCATGGGAGTGTGAAGACAATGAACAACACGACTGCAACCGTCCTGATCGACAACCGCCCGATTCCGATCGAAGGGGAACGGAATATTCTCGAGATGGTCCGCAAGGCCGGCATCGAGCTGCCGACGTTCTGCTACCACTCCGATCTCAGCGTCTACGGTGCCTGCCGCATGTGCCTGGTGCATGTCGAAGGTCGCGGACTCATGGCCGCCTGCTCGACGAAGCCCGAACCCGGGATGAAGGTGAAAACGACCACCGATGAGATCCGCGAGATGCGCAAAATCGTGGTTGAGCTGCTGCTCGCAAACCATGACGGCCAGTGCCCGACCTGCGCGAAAAGCGCCGCCTGCACCCTTCAGAATCTGTCGCGCCGGCTCGGCATCACGAAAAACCGCTTCAAGCCGATACACCAGCCGCGTCACATCGATTTTTCCAGCCCCTCGCTGGTTCGGGACCCGAATAAATGCGTCCTGTGCGGAGACTGCGTGCGCATGTGCTCCGAAGTCCAGGGAATCGGCGCCATCGACTTCGCCGGTCGCGGCAGGGACGCCGCCGTTCTCCCGGCGTTCGGCAAGAACCTGGAGCAGGTCGAATGCGTGAACTGCGGCCAGTGCGCGGCCGTCTGCCCCACCGGCGCCCTCACCGTGCGCTCCGATGTCGAACACGTCTGGAAACTGCTTGACGACCCGTCGAAGACGGTCATCGCCGAGATCGCCCCGGCCGTCCGCGTCGCGCTCGGCGAGATGTTCGGACTCGAAGCAGGCGACGTGGTGACCGGCCAGGCCGTGTCAGCCCTCAAAACGATGGGCTTCAAAAAGGTGTTCGACACCTCGTTCGCCGCCGACCTGACGGTCATCGAAGAGGCAGAAGAATTTCTGGCCCGCTTCACAAAGGGTGAAAAGCTGCCTCAGTTCACCTCCTGCTGCCCGGCGTGGGTAAAATATGCGGAGCAATATCATCCAGAGCTCCTCCCGAAGCTTTCAAGCTGCAAGTCCCCACAGCAGATGTTCGGTTCGGTCGCCCGCGATACGCTTCCCAAAGCCCTCGGGATCGAGAATAAAAATCTGGTCGTCATTTCCATCATGCCCTGCACGGCGAAAAAGTTCGAGGCGCAGCGTTCCGAGTTCACGAAAGACGGCCTCAGGGATGTCGACTACGTGCTCACGACGCAGGAACTGGCCCGCATGATCGAGGAACGCGGCATCGATTTCCGGAAACTGTCGCCCGAGTCGCTTGATATGCCGATGGGCTTCAAAACGGGCGCCGGCGTCATCTTCGGCGCCAGCGGCGGCGTCACGGAAGCCGTTCTCCGGTACGCGGCCGAAAAGGTTACGGGCCGCACGCTCGAAAACACGGACTTCGTACAGGTTCGCGGGGAAGACGGCCGACGCGAGATCGAGCTGGATGTCGACGGCAAACGGCTGAAGTTGTGCGTCGTCCACAGTCTTTCCAATGCCCGCAAGGTCGCGAACGAGGTCAAGAGCGGGAAGAGCACCTATCACCTGATCGAAGTCATGGCATGCCCGGGCGGATGCGTGGGCGGAGCGGGGCAGCCCCTCAGCCGTGACGTCGCCGCCAGACGCCGCCGCGCCAAGGGCCTCTACGACGCCGACAAGACCCAGCCCCTTCACAAGGCGCAGGAGAATCCCTACATCACCGAACTGTACCAGAAAAATCTCGGCGAGGTCGGCGGGCACAAGGCTCACGATCTGCTGCACACGCAGTATCACTCGCGCCGCCGCCTGGGCGAGAGCGGAATTCCGCTGATCACCGGCACGGATGCAGACAAGCTCAAGATCACGGTCTGCGTCGGAACAAGCTGCTACGTGAAGGGTTCGCAGACCCTGCTTCAGAAGCTGGTCAAGCATCTCGAAGAGCAGGGCCTCGCTTCGGCCGTCGACGTTCAGGCTTCATTCTGCCACGAACGGTGTGATCGCGGCCCGACCGTCGTCATCGGCGACAAGGTGCTCGAGAAATGCACCTTCGAGAACGCGGTTCAACTGATCGAAAGTCTGCTCAAACACTGATCCACATCCCGGTGAGGCGCGTTTCCGACGCGCCTCACCGCAGTTTTCCAAGACAGTCGCCCCCTGGTAGTTCGGTCCATCTCCGTCTGATACAATGAGGACATGAGCGATATGAAACATGACCAGACGCTTTCTCCGGGCCAGGTGGTCTTTACCAACAAGGCACGCTGCCGCGACTGCTACAGATGCCTGCGCGTCTGTCCCGTCAAGGCGATCCGCATGGAAAACGGCCAGGCCTCGGTCGTCTCCGAACGATGCATCGCATGCGGCACCTGCATCCGTGAATGCCCCCAGCATGCGAAAACCTATCGTTCGGATCTGGAGCGGGCGATTCGCCTCGTCAAAGAGTCGAAAACGGTCGCCGTCAGCCTCGCGCCCTCATTTGTGGCGCTTTACTCGACCTGGGAGCAACACCGCATCCCCTCGGCCCTGCGCGCGCTCGGCTTCAGCCATGTCTCGGAAACCGCGATCGGCGCCTACCCGGTAGCCCAGGCCACGGCGGCGGCCGCCGCAAACGAGCCGAACCGGCCCCATCTCTGCACAGCCTGCCCGGCATTCGTGAGTTATATTGAAAAATATAGAACAGAGCTTGTCGGGGCGCTGACCCCGGTCAGTTCACCCATGATCTCCCATGCCAGGCTTTTGAAAAAGCGTCTGGGAGCTTCAGCCAAAGTGATTTTCATCGGCCCGTGCGTCGCAAAGAAAGCGGAAGCCGACCGGCCGGAACTTGCCGGAGTCGTCGACTGCGTGCTCACATTCGAAGAGCTTCAACAGTGGTTCGAGCGCGAAGGCATCAGGCTCGACCGGCTCGAAGAAAGCCGGTTCGATGAAGAACCGGCAGGCGAAGCGAGATTTTTTCCCCTGCCCGGAGGGCTCACCCGCACGGCGGCACTGGGCGCCGATGCGCTGGTCTCGGACATTGTCGCGGTCAGCGGGTTCGAGGATGTCAAACGTCTGCTCGACGGAATGTCCCCCACCGCCGGCCCGCGCATCGTCGAGCCTCTTTTCTGTAATCAGGGCTGCGTGAACGGCCCCGCGATGCCGAGCAAACGGCCGCTTCTTTCCCGCCGCGACGGAGTCCTGAATTATGCGACGGCGGCTCCCGGCACGATCCCGGGCTCCCGCGAAGCCGATTCCGACACAGCGGCGAAGTATGCGTCAGATAGTAAAGACATCGATATTGAAATCACCGAGGAAAAGATCAAAAAAGTCCTCGAGGCGACCGGCAAGGCGGCCCCCGAAGACCAGCTCAACTGCGGCGCCTGCGGATACTCTTCGTGCCGGGACAAGGCGATCGCGGTTCTTCGAGGCATGGCCGAGGCAGAGATGTGCATTCCCTGGATGCGCAGGCTGGCGGAGCAGCGTACCGACCGCATTATCGAAACCAGCCCGAACGGCATCGTCATCTGTGACGACCAGCTTCGCATCATCAGCATGAACCCGACCTTCCGACGGTTTTTCTCCTGTTCCGAAGCGGCGATCGGGAAACACATTTCGTATCTGCTCGATCCAGAGCCGTTCGAAAAGGTCCTGACCGGCTCAGAACAGATTATCGAGGCTACGCTCAGACACGAACGGTATAACATCGTCACGCACCAGATCGTCTACCCGCTGCGCGAAGAGAAACAGCTGGTCGGCATTTTCGTGAACATCACGATCGCCCAGAAAAGCCGCGAGCAGCTCGAGGATCTGAAGCTGCAGACGGTGAACCAGGCCCGCGAGCTCCTCAGCCACCAGGTCGCGATGGCGCAGCAGATGGCGAAGCTTCTCGGCGAAAGCAGCGCCCGCGGCGAAGAGCTGGTCGAGAACCTTCTCAAACTCGTGACGGATGCTCCGGCCGCGAAAGACTCTGACGAGAAAGATTCAGCCCTGCATCGGACCGCACCATGGAATATCTTCACGTCGAAGTAGACGCCACCAGCTCGGCCAAGAAGAACGCTCCGGCCTGCGGCGATGTCTGGACGGTCGAACGCACGGCCGAGGCCACGACGATCATTCTCGCCGACGGGCTCGGATCTGGCGTGAAAGCCGCGGTCGCGGCTCAGATGGCTGTTTCCCGCATGATCGAACTGGGGCATCGCGAATTTTCCATCCGCCAGGCCTTCTCGCGGGTCGTTCACACGATGCACGATGCGCGCGGCACCGACCTGCCCTATGCGGTCCTGAGCGTCATCCGGCTGCTCAACACGGGCGAAGCGACGATTCTCGTCTACGAGATGCCCACGCCGATCTACGTGTCGCGCAACACCGTGATTCCCCTCCAGATGCGCACCATTACGCTCGAAACCGAGCTGATCGGCGAAGCGAGCCTGTTTCTGGAACCCGGCGAGGGCATCATGCTGATGAGCGACGGCATCACCCAGGCCGGCATGGGAAAAGGCCTCCGACTCGGCTGGACAACCGAGGGCGTGCGCCGCTATCTCGACGACTGCCGTTCCGACGGGCTTCCGATGGAAAACATCGCCCGCCTCGTTCACGACCAGGCAAGAACCTACTGGAAAGGCCCGTTCGGCGACGACTGCACCACGCTTCTCGCGCGCGTCCGCCCTGGAATAGTTATCAATATATTCACAGGGCCGCCTTCCGACAAGCATCTCGACGGAGAAGTCGCGGGCCGCTTTCTGCAGATGGCCGGCATGCACATCGTCTGTGGTGGAACATCGGCCCAGATCGTCGCGAAACGTCTCGGCAAGCCCATTCAGATGGAACCGAACGCGCAAAGTCTGATCGCGCCGCCGGCTTACAGGCTCGAAGGCATCGACCTGGTCACCGAAGGTGCCGTCACGCTGAACCAGGTGTTTAACATCTTCGACGCAGACCCCACCGAATACGAGCCCGATACCGGCGTCACCCAGCTCTGCCAGGCACTGCGCACCGCCGACCGCATCAACATCCTGATCGGCCGGGCAGCAAACACCGGCCACGCCGACATCGCCTTCCGTCAGCGCGGCATCATGCCGAGAACCGCCATCATGCCGCTGCTTATCGACCGTCTCCGCGCCGCCGGCAAACTCGTCGTCTCCGAGTGGATCTGACCGCCCGCGCCGGCTCAAATCATCAGCCGGTCAACGCGTATCCCGCGTCTCCAAACGTCTAGGGAAATTTTTTCCAGAATGCCGACAATGCCCGCTTCAGGGCAGCGTCCGAACTCACCGTCTCGAAATGCGACCACTCTTTCGGAAAGAGGCTTCGATACCCCTGTCGCATGAACCTCTCGTCGATCAGCAGAACAACCCCGCGGTCATTCTCGGTCCGGATCACCCTTCCCGCAGCCTGTAAGACGCGATTCATCCCCGGATACCGATAGGCGAACTCGAATCCGGCTCCCGATTTTTTTTCGAAGAAATCGCGGATCAGATCACGCTCGAGGCAGATCTGCGGCAACCCGACCCCGACCACGATGGAACCGACCAGCCGCTCCCCGCGCAGATCGATTCCCTCTCCGAAAATGCCGCCCATGACCACGAATCCGATCAGGGGTTCGGAATTATCCGAGGAAAAAGCCCCCAGAAACGCATCCCGTGCTTCTTCAGGCATTTTCGGAAGCTGCTCGAGGATCCGGAATTCCGGATGCCTGGAAGCGAAGACGTCCCTGACCGAGGCCAGATATCGATAGGATGGAAAATAGATCAGATAGTTTCCTTTCCGGCTGGAAACCGTCGCGTAAATGACATCGGCGATCGCCTCGAAACTTCGGTCCCGCACGTTGAACTCCGTGCGGATATGCGGAAGAACCATCAGGGCGAGCCGCTCCGGAGTGAAGGGAGAGGAAAGCCTCAGGATCCGGTCGGTGACTTTCCCGCCGGCCCTGCCTCCCAGAATTTCGAAGAAATACGTCATGGGCAGCAGCGTGGCGGAAAAGAATACTCCGCTGCGGGCGCGTTTCAGGGCATCCGAAAGCAGTTCCGACGGGTCGAGGCAGAACAGCCTGATCCGCACATCCCTGCCTTCGGACTCAATATAGCAGACGAAATTTTTATCGAACGTCTCGGCGACGCGCACGAAAGCCGTTGCCCGAAAATACGTTTCCAGAAGAGACTCCTGGGAAGCAACCGGGGCCTCCCCGGTCAGAAAGGGCTCGGAGGCCTTTAAAAACCGGCGGAGAGCCTGCACGAGGTCGTTCGGAACCTGAGCCGAAACCAGTGCCCTGCGCGCGTCCAACCGATGCCGCCCCGGCTCTGCAGCGGCAGGAACCGCTGAAGCACCGGTCCGGTCGATCTCCCGGGCCGCTCGGCTGAAATGCGGGGTGATCCTGGCAAGAGTCTTCATGACCGGCGGACAAGCCGTCTTCAAGGTTTTTCGAAGGTCGGCAAACTCGCTCTTCCGCAGGTCGGCCGAGAACATCTCCCGGGCGCGATCAGGGAGGTTGTGAGCCTCGTCCACCAGAAACGCATACTCCTCCTGGGGGGGATCGAAAAAACGGCGCAGGTAAACCCGGGGGTCGAAGGCATAATTGAAGTCGCCGATGATCACATCGGACCAGAGCGAGAGAAACAGGGAAAACTCGAACGGGCAGACCCGGTGAGCACGGGAAACCTCTTCCACTGCCTGCCGGTCGAAGGCATCACGGTCGAACATTTCACTCAGGGCAGATTTCACACGGTCGAAATGGCCCCGCGCGAATTCACAGGCCTCTGGACGGCAATCGGGAGCATCGAGAAAACAGATTTTCTCCTTCGCCGTCAGGGTCAGAACCTTGCACCGCAAACCGTGTCCAGCCAGGCCTTTCAGGGTGTCTTCCGCGACGCCTCTTCCGACGGTTTTGGCGGTCAGGTAGAAAATTTTGGCGACCTTTCCGCCCCCCAGCGCTTTCAAAGCCGGAAAAATGGCGGCAATCGTCTTTCCGATCCCGGTCGGGGCCTGCGCAAACAGGTTGACCCCGTCGGCGATTGCCCGATAGACGGCAACGGCGAAGGCTCTCTGGCCGGCACGATACCCGTGGAAGGGAAAAGCAAGACCCGCGATCGAGGAATCCCGCAGCAGTCTCCAATCCCTCATTGTTCCGGCCCACTCGAGATAGTTGGAAACCAGATCGTCGAAAAATGGCTCCAGATCGGAGATGCCGAACTCCTGTCGGAGCTCGAGGAGTTCGAGGGAGTCAAGATGCAGGTAGGTCAGCTGGACGGCAATGCGCCGGAGGTTGTTCTGCTTTGCGAAGATATAGGCGTAGACCTTGGCCTGCCCCCAGTGAAGCGGCTGGTTCCCGATCGAAATCCCGGAAAGGGGAAGGGTCGTCGTCTTGATCTCATCGAGAACGACCGGATCGGCCCCGCGCCAGACTCCGTCGATCCGGCCTTTGATTTCGAGTTCGAATGACGGGGTCACGAGCGTGAAGGAAACGGCAATCTCCGGCTCATAATCCGCCGACCGGCTTTTCTGGATCCGCTGATGGCCCCTGGTTCCCGCCAGTGCCCGGCCTGCCCCCGAAAACGTCCCGCCACCAAGATCACCGCTCCGGAGGAGATGTCGTTCATGTATTATTTTATCCTT
>CAZQYQ010000217.1:0-8188 GCA_964597625.1 uncultured bacterium | reverse complement strand
GACAAGTATATCGGCGACGCCCTCATGGGTTTCTGGAACCACCCCGCCGACCAGGCTGACCATGCGCTCAGGGCCGCAAGGTGCGCCATCGCCATGCAACAGCGTCTTGCCGTGCTTCGTGAACAGTGGCTGGAGAAGGGGCTTCCGCGCGTCGAGATGCGGGCAGGCATCAACACCGCCGAGTGCATGGTAGGTTTTATAGGTAGCGATATTCAAATGAATTTCACCTGTCTGGGCGACGGCGTCAATCTCGCATCGCGTCTCGAAGGCGCGAACAAGGCGTATCACACGCTGATGATGGTTTCGGAAATGACCCACAAGCGACTCGCCGGAAGCGGGATCCGCATGCGGCTGCTCGACTTTCTGGCCGTCAAGGGAAAGGCGCAGCCGGTCAAGGTGTATGAACTGATCGGTGTCGACGGCGAGGATGACACGCTTTGGAACGCTCTGCTGCCGGCTTACGATGAAGGCATGCGGCTGTATCTGGCCCGCGACTGGGACGGCGCAGACGCGGCATTCAACCGCGTGCTCGCCCTCAGGCCGGGCGACGGCCCCGCATCCGTGTATATCGAGCGCAGCCTGCATTTCAGGGAAGAGCCTCCACCGGCCGATTGGGACGGCAGGTATATTCTCAAGACAAAGTAGTCAAAGATCAGACCGCGAGCGGACATAAACATCATATGATATATATATCGTCACATGTCGTATGCGATCATACGGGCAACCAGCAGATCGCGTTTTCCGAAAGAGCCTAGAACGGGATGCCGCTTCTTTTTTTCCAGCACGGCACGGCACTGCTCTTGTTTCTGGCATTGTTGCGGAACATGTTTCCCGACATCTACTGGCCTCTGGACGCGCTTTCCGCTGTCGACACGCCGTTCGTCTGGCTGGCGGCACTCGCGGCTCTCTCTCTCACCTCTCTGGTTTCCCTGCATCGCGGTCTTGTTTTCGCGGCATGCGCCGCATTCGCGGCGGTACAGATCCTCCTTTTTCCATATCTTCAGCTATGGATGCTGAGCGTTCTGCTCGGCGCGATCGCCCTTTCCTTTCTCCTCCAGACAGCCCTGTCGCAGGACCGGCCACGCCTGCAGAACATGCTTGCGGCACTCAACGCCCTCTTTCTTCTGTTCCTGTATGCCGAAGTCGTCTACAACTCGATGTCCCGTTCGCATCTGGCTCTGGGCCATATCACCTACCTGATGAACACGCTGTTTGAGGAGCCCGGCGATCCGTTCGGCATGAAAGCGGTCGGCATCACACCGGCTTTTTTCATTCCCGTTCTCAGAACAGCAGGAATAGCTGCTGGTGTAGCTGCCGCCGTCGTCTTCCTGCGGAGGAAATCACCGGAGCCCGCGAAAGGCTCGACACCCGCTTCAGCGGGCATGATCCTGCTGCTCTGCATCGTCTGGACATCGGGGTTCCAGAGAATCGTCGAGCTTCGCCCCTTTCATGAATACCTGGCATGCAGGCTTGAAAACTCGGCTTTTCCGATGCCCCTGCCGCACCGGTTCGATTCTCCGGGTTTCCGGGAGGCCGCGTTTTCACGGGAGCAGCTTGACGCAGGCAGAACCTCGACACAGGGGACATTTGTCTGGAAAACAAAACCGGCTTTCAACGTCGTCATTTTCATGATCGAGAGTTGGCGCCCCGATGCGCTGTCTGAAATGCCGGATCTGATGAAGCAGATCAGCCGGGGACTCTGGCTGAAACAGCACTACTCCGCCTCGAATGACTCGATCGGCGGCAATATCGGCTTTTACTACGGCGTTCACCCGATCGACTCGTATACGATGAAATGGGACAGATCCGTCGACTCGAACTGGATCGAGTTCATGAAGTCGAGCGGATACTCGTCGCAAAAGCTCGGCAATTTCGGGGCGTATCTGCCGAACAACAAATACCGGTTTACGCCGATCGAAGACTACTGCAGAATGCAGGGGCTCTCCGAGCCGAAGGATCTCTCGGTGTGCGGCGTTGCTAGCCAGGTCTTCGACCTGATCGTTCATGAACTGGAAAAACCCGGCCTGCATTTTCTCGAGACCCAGCTGTATCCGACGCATTTCAACTACTATTATCCGGACGCGTTCCGTAAATACGAGCCTGTCGTGCCTCTCGAAGCTGATTTCATCAAGAACGGTTTTTCCCAGGAGATCGCCGCCGGTCTGGTCAACAGATACAAAAACTCCTGTTTTTTTCTCGACACCCTGTTCGCCTCTTTTTTCCGCAGGCTCGAGGAAAAAGGGCTCGACCGGAATACCGTCCTGGTCCTGGCCGGCGATCATGGGGAATGTCTCGGCGAGGACGACACGCTCTACCACGCAAACGGCCCGCACGAAAACCAGGCGAGAACGAATCTCATCATCCTCGCGCCCGGTCTGCCCCCCCAGGTCGTCGAGTCGCCGACCAGCCATGTCGACTTCGTTCCCACGCTGGGCCCGATCATCGGGTATGAGTCGCAGGGCACGATCGGCAGAGACGCCCGGCTGGAAAAGCGCGACGGGATGGTGACGATCGACATGTCATCGGGCGTCCGGCTCGCAATGCGCCGAAAGGACCGCATGACCCTGTTCCGGCTCACATCCGATCGGCGGCTCGAGTGGGTCATTACCGCGCGGAACAACAATACAATAGATAAGGAAATATATGATCTCTACAGGCCCGAACGGCTGCCGGAACTCGCGGCCATGATTGACGCCGACAGAAAGGCCATCATGAGACTTCTCGAGGGCCGATAGCCCGGTCTAAAACCCGGCAAGGAAAAAGAACGGATCAAAACCCGATTCGGCCATGACGACCAGCACCCCCACCTGAAACACGATCATGACGACCGTAAAGATGCCTCCGATCACCGCGCTTTTCCGCTCGACCTCGACTTCGTAGGATTCCGCGAGCCAGGCAACCGTTTCCGGAAGCGTTCCGACCTCTTCTGCCGTGGCAATGGTCAGCAACGCCCGTTCCGGCAGCAACCCGCTCATGGAAAGCGCCTGAGAGAGGGGCCCCCCGTTTTTCAGCGTTTTGCATGATGCGCTGAAAACCGTTCTCACATCGGGCCGGTCCACGGTTTCCGCGATGATGGCGGCGACGAGGAATGGGGACTGGCCGGTCTCAAGAAGAAAGGCGAGAAGCCGCATGCATCTTGCCGCCAGCCGGCTGCGGCAAAACGGGCCGAACCAGGGCAGACGGCGGAAGGCGTCTCTGACAAGCCAGCCAAGCCCCGTTCCTCCGCGCCCACGCCATATCAGATACCAGAGGCCCAACAAGCCGATCAGAAGCCAGACAAGCGGTTCACCGCTCCAGGAGGCGAGCGTCTGGACAACACGCGGAACGAACGGCGTGCGCGTCTCATACATCGAATCCTGCATCTGCCATGCGCTCAAGTCACAGGCCGCCAGGATCATGACCCCCCAGAACGTCGCACACATGCGGGGAGAGTTGATGATCCAACTGTCGAACTCGCGCCACCAGCGTCTGCTGATGTCATGCATATGGCGAATCACGGAAATCGACAGATCAAGCCGGCCGGCCGTTTCCCCCATGGCCGTGATCGCATAGACAAGTCCTGAACAGCCATGGAGCCGTCTGTTCAGGGCAATCGAAAATGGTATGCCATGCAATATATCTTCAGACAACCCGGATGCAAGATTCTTCGCGGTTTCACTTTCAACGCCTTCCGCCGCGAGAGCAAGCATTCGTTCCATCGTCGCACCGCTCCTGAGAGCGGTCTCGATCTGCCACAACAGCATCATCAGTTCGTCATCCGCCACCTGTACCCGTGTTGAAAGCCCTGAACCGCAGCGCTGCGAAGCGAATTTCGAATTCATGTGCGCCTCCCGGATGCATGACCTTCCATCGGTAATGCATCTCCCGTGCCGCACATGTTCCGGGCCAGCGCCGTCCGCTCCCTCAACGGCATCAATTCGGGTTTTCAAGAGGCAGGCAGATGTCCGCAGACAAGGACGTGCGACAAAAAACGTGTGCGGACAACCGCACACGTTTTTTGTCGCAGATGCTGCCAGGATCACCGCCAGGCATCTCAGCTGAGCACAGGGCTCAGAAATGCAGGCTCAGTCCTTGCCGCCCAGCATATTGAAAACCCCGCCGAGAACAGAGCCTTCTTCCTTGCCTCCACCGCCGGTCTGCTTCGCGGCGGCGTATATTCTCGAAGCGAATCGCGAAAACGGCAACGACTGGAGCCAGATGCGGCCCGGGCCGGTCAGGGTGGCCAGAAACAGGCCTTCTCCACCGAACAGCGCGCTCTTTATGCCGCCGACCATCTCGATATCGAAATTGACCGACGGATGGTATCCGACGATGCAGCCGGTGTCAATTTTCAGCTTTTCGCCAGGTTTTAAATCACGCGATATAATCGTGCCGCCGGCGTGGCAGAAGACCAGGCCGTCACCTTCCAGCTTCTGCATGATGAATCCCTCGCCGCCGAACAGACCGACGCCGAATTTTTTCTGCAGGCCGATGCCGACCGAGACGCCCTTTGCGCCGCACAGGAAAGAGTCTTTCTGCACCAGCAGGGTTCCACCGACGTCCTTGAGATCGACCACGACGACTTTGCCGGGATAAGGGGCCGCAAAAGCGACTTTTGCCTTGCCGGACGCACCCCGATGGGCAAAAACAGTCATAAACAAACTTTCACCGGTCAGCAGGCGTTTTCCCGCACTCGCGATCTTTCCCAGCCAGCCGCCCGAGTCAGATTTCGTGGATCCGTCTCCGAAAATCGTTTCCATCTTGATCGGTTCATCCATATACATCATGGCGCCGGCCTCGGAAACGACGGATTCGCCAGGATCCAGCTCGACTTCGACGAACTGGAGATCATCGCCAAAGATGTTGTAATCGACGACATCCGCAATCTGCTGTCTGGAACCCGTCGTCGGGACCGGGGGAAGAAACTCCTCGTTCTGCAGGGCATGCGCGAACTGCTGAATTTCGCTCAGCGGCGTCCAGGTGGTCGTAACCCCGTCGGCGTGAGCCATCGTCATCGCCTTGACCGCCCCGCTCTGCAGCTTCGCAATAATATCCTCAGCCCCCATGGGGCCCTGAATCTGCCCGCCCACGATCAGATACCACATCTTCGCATCCGTCATTTGAATCCTCCCGGAAAAGTTAAAGACCGCACGGCCTCTTCCAGTGGTAACAGAAATGACGACATCCAGACAACCCCCCAACCCCGGCAGGGGAAGCTTGAGAAACAGGCTGAAATCGGGTAATTTGATGAAAACTCGGGCAAGAGAGAGAGGATCACCAATGGCTCAGACGATTCAGCGGGCTCCAGATGTTTCCGCGATGGAAAATGAACTCCGCCAGCTCAAGCTCAGACTGCGGCTTTCCAGTGAAATCGATGCGGTCATCGAAGGCTGCCTCCGGGAAAAGAAAAACCTCAGCGCAACCATGGATCGCGTTTACGCCTATGTAGACGGCGTTCTCAAGCCCTCGGCGGTTTTTCTGCAGACCCAGAACGAAGAGCTGGTCTACACGATCTTTTCCCACGGCATCACAGCCGAAGAGCTGGAGAACAAGCTGTCGGATCTGCTGAGCATCGGGCAGAAAACGTCCCGGCAGCAGGATGGCAGAGAGTGGTTCGTCATGCCGCTCGATATGGCGGGTGAAAAAATCGGTTCATTCGGGCTGGCATTCCCGATCGGCCATCCCAACGATGCGAAGGATGTTTTCGAATGGCTCGGATCCATTTCGGAAGAGCTCGACAACTACTTTTACGGCATTCAGGAAAGCCGGTACAAGCACATGACGATCATGGAGATCCAGCGATGCATGAAGTCCCGCCAGCTCAACGAGGCTCTCGACATGGCCGTCAACATTCTCAGCGATATGGTTCCCATCGAGGAGCTCATCCTGCTGTATCTCGACGAGGACCTCGACGGTCGCAAAATCGTCCAATATTCGATCTATAGAGATTACAATAAAATTTACGATTCTCTCGAAAAGCCGATGCCCGGCCTCGACGAATTGATCAAGGCAGGGCGTGACGTCGTCGTCCCCGGCAACAAGGACCTGGAAAAAGTGTTCCCCCCAACGGGAATTACGGAAACGGTCCTGCTGGACGGCCTGATCGTCGAAACGCTCGTCGGGAAGATGCTCATCAAGCCGCCTGCCGGTTGCGGCCTTTCCGTAACGAGCCGCGAGATCGTTCAGGTGTTTGCCGAGACGCTGCGTCAGCGGCTGGTGGATTTCAACCGTGAAAAGAATGTCCTCAGACAGTTTTTTTCTCCTGAAATCACCCGGCGCCTGCTCAAGCAGGATGATTACAAGGAACGCTTCCTCTCGGCGCGCAAGGCCGACATCGGCATTCTCTTCGCCGACATCAGCGGCTTCACAAAGATGAGCGAACAGGTCCTCAAAGACCCGCAGCGCATTGCACGGTTCATCGATACCTGGTCGAAGGCTGTTGTCGAACGGGTGTTTCCGCTGAATGGGGTTCTCGACAAAATCGTCGGCGACTGCGTTATCATTCTGTTCGGCCCCCCCTTCTACGAGGCTTCCGCTGCCGTCCTGGCCAGGAATGTCATCGGGTCGGCGATGGCCATCCGGGCCTATACCGACGAGTTTCTTGCGGCACCGGAAAACATTGATATTCAGCAGTCCCCCTTCTACAAGGACTTCGGCGTGGCGATCGGCATCAATTACTGCTCGGCCGACGTCGGCCTGATCGGCCCGAACCAGGATCTGACGGCCTTCAGCAGCGGCATGAACAACACCGCCCGGCTTCAGGGGCTGGCGAAACACGGCGAAATTCTGCTGATGCCCTCCATCAAGGAACAGCTCGAATCAGCCGGGGCTTGTCCCTGGAGCTTCAGCGGCCCGAACTCGGCCCCGGTCAAGAATGTGAAAGAGCCGCTCGTCTATTACAAACTTGAAAACGGAAAATAAACCAAGGCAACAACGGGCTGCCGGCACAAAGCAGAAACCGGTCAAACCACCAAAGGCCTCATCAACATGGCATGTGTATATGCTCGTCTGTAAAGACGGCAGCATCTACACGGGTGTTACGACCGACATCGCCCGCCGGGTGAAACAGCACAACGACGGCGTCGGAGCACGCTACACCCGCTCGCGCAGACCGGTGCGACTGGCATTCTCTGAGTCATGCGCCGACAGGGGCGACGCGCTTCGCCGGGAACTTGCCCTGAAAGCCCTTTCCCGGAGTGAAAAGAAACTCGTCATTCTGAGCACCGCATCAGACCGGTGATGATCGCTTGTTTCCTTACGGTTCAAGGCGGATGGCGAGACAGGTGAAGTCGTCCTGCAGCCCTCTCGCCCCGACGAATGACTGAACCTCATCGCGGATATGCGTGATAAGCGTCTTGACCGGGTCAGCGCTTTTGCATCGTATCGCGTTCATGAGCCGGTCGAAGCCGAACATTTCGCCTGCCTGGTTGCGGGCCTCGGTCACGCCATCCGACAGAAAGACGATGAGATCGCCCTTCTGCAGCGACATGCGGATGCACGAGTAATCCCTGAAATCACCGATCCCAAGCGGTGGCCGCGTCGATTCGACGGGAAAAAACTCGCAGGTGCTCTGCCTGTAAATCAGAACGGGTGGATGGCCGCAGTTGATGATCTGAAGGGATCTCTGCTGCACATCGATTCTGGCAAAAACAAGCGTGATGAAGGAGCACAGCTGAGCGAGCCGGCCTGCCATATCGGCGTGAACCATCCCCAGAAGGGCTTCGGGGTCCGGAAGGGTTCCGCCGCCGCTCGAAAGAAGCCTCGACAGCGAGCGCAGAAACGCGATTCGCGCGGCGGCACCGATCAAGGCAGCCGGGGTTCCCTTGCCCATCACATCGCCGATGACAAGATCGAAGATGTTTTCGCGAATCGGGTAAAAATCATAAAAGTCACCGTCGACCTCCATTGATGGAATGGAGACGACGTCCATGCCGATCGAAGGCGGATGAGACGGCAGTCTGCCGAACAGCAGCGTCCGCTGGATCTCGGCGGCGGTCGCGGCTTCCTGTTCCCTGGCCTCCTCAAGAGCCTGACGGGCCTGACGCAGCGAGGTTTCCGCCTGTTTGCGTTCCGTGATGATCTGCGCGACAAGCATTCCAGCCATGACGGAGGAGTTGCCCGAGCGAACCGGCACAATTTTTTTTTTCAAGCAGAAGCCGGCATACGACATCTCGTCGACGATCATTTCATCGGCCAGTGTTCTGCGAAA
>CAZQYQ010000216.1:0-8254 GCA_964597625.1 uncultured bacterium | reverse complement strand
CCAGAACGAGCAGTCTGTTCAGACGCATGCGCATGATGTCCCTTCAATGAGTTTCTCTCATTATATCCGGAATCCATCACATCCGGAGTACCCCCGGGGAAGGTGGTCAGCGCGGGAGAGAGCCGGTGGCAGCGGGTGCCTGCTCCGCGAGAAACACCGGTCCGGATGCATTCCACGCGTGCAGCGGGGTCGTTTGGCCACCGTGCGGTCCCGTAAGAAATGTCGTCGCGCTGCCATACCCGAACTTCTCAAAAAAATCGGGCTTTCCGTCAGGCCGTTCGTCACACAGGGCACGAATCGAGATGCCGGGCCGTGAAGGAACCAGAACGTGGAGATCACCGGCAAAATAAGAGTCTCTATTGGAATCCTCGGCATATTCGCGGGAAAAGCAGCCTTCAAGCTGACGCGGCTGGTCCGGCGGAATCCTCAGAAGGGAAATGCACAGCGAGTTTCGGAGAATCCATTCGCCATTCTGCTCGATGGTGAATAAAACAGGTCTTCCCCATGCCCACCAGAATCCCACCAGAAACGGGCCATAAAGGATCCCCAGTCCGATCAGCGTCGGGCCAAGGCGATAGGTGCTTTTGTATGCCGGGTCCATCGCCTCTTTCGCCGTCGGAAACAGCATGGGCCGAAGAATCTGTCCGGCGATGATCCAGCCCAGAACGATCAGAAAAAAGAGAATAATACCCGTGATAGCCAGAGTCCCGAAATCGAAGATCTTCATTTTTCCAAGCATCAGGAAATCCCCCGGCAATCCGTTTTATCTATTGCCATCTCTTCTTTTCACAGGGATGTTTTGTTTTCCGCATCGCGTTCGAGCAGCAGCACCGTGTAGTCATCTGGTTGCGGCTGCCCGGTCAGGAATGAGGGGTGATGGTCGAGAATGTCGGCGCAGGCTTCGGTGATCGGAATCAGTGGCCGTGTCCCGAGGTATGTCTGCAAAGCCGCGATTTTCATTTCGCTTTCTTCGCCTTCTCCGAGGGATTCATACAGACCGTCGGTGTAGAACATCCATCGATCGCCGGGAAGGATGTCGACAGCCGTTCCGGGGGTTGTGGCCTGCTTTCGTACGCCCAGCGGCGGTGCGATGATGCATCGATGCTGTGACCAGGTTCCATCGGCCGCTCTCCGGAACGGGAAAACATGGCCACGATGGTAAATCATGCTGGTGTGCTGGACGGTATCGATGACGGTGAACTGGGCCGTAACCATGAGTTTCCGTTCCTGGCTGTTGAGCAGCGTATCGTTAATGGTATTCACCAGCTTTTCGATCGAAAATTCCTCTTTCGCTCTCTGCAGCACGGATGTCTTCACGATCGTCATGCCCAGTGCCGCCGGAACGCCGTGGCCCATGACGTCGGCTATCAATATTACCAAGTATTTATTATCCACGATGAAATAATCGAAATAGTCCCCGCCAAGCTGTGTCGCCGGCCGGGAGTTTCCGAAGACCCTGTATCCGTTGAGTTCAAGAGGCTTTTTGGGGAGAAAATTCGCCTGAACCTGCCGCGCGAGCGAGACTTCACGCGCCATCTCGTAGAGACGGGCGTTTTGAAGAGCCGTGCCGGATATTCCCAGAAGGGTCGTCCAGAAATACTCGCTCTGCCAGGATTTTTGCGCAGATTCGGGCTCATGGAGACAGACCGCGCCCCAGCATGCCTCACCTACCAGCAGGGGCAGATAGGTCGAGTACAACCGGGAACCGGGAACCGTCATCTGCCGTTTCCCGTCAAAGACGATTTTCAGCTGCTCCGCGAGTTCGTTTCTGTAGTCCTGAATATACGCATCACCCCGTACCCCGGCCATCTGCCCGAGCGGCTGCGACTGGCCGGTCTGGGGATCGAAATAGACAAGCAGCCCGGCATCGGCACCGCGCAGCTCGCAAAACTTCGCGATCACTTCGGTTGAAAGAATGCTCATTTCAAGAATGGCCGGGAATCTGCTGCCGGCACTGTGCAGGGCCATGAGCTCCTGAACTTTCTGATCGAGTTTGATGTTCTGTTCTTTGAGAATGGCGTTCGCCCGCCTGAGGTTGGCGATCAGCTGCACGAATCTGACGACGACATACTGCGTGCCGGCCATCAGCAGCGGAATCGTCATCGGCAGAATCAGCCGGCGCCCGGAAAAAACCAGGTAACAGAGGAACGAGTAAAAAACCAGTATCCCGATAAAGATCGTCGTCGATACGACAAATGCGCCTTCCCAGCAGAGAACGGCGAACGTGAGCATGGCGAAAACACCGATGAGGGCGATCTGGACTTTGATCGAAGGCGCCTCGAGAAAATTTGACGCCAGGATGTTTTCGAGCAGGTTCGCATGAGCGATGACGCCCGGTTTCAGGCCGTGCGGCGTAAGCTGGAGATCCCCGAGGCCGACGGCCGACGGGCCGACGAACACGATCGCATCGCGAAATACCGACGGGTCGAATCGTCCCTCGATGATGTCGGCGAACGCAACCGTCGGAAACGGTTCTTTGTATCTGGCCCCCAGATAATTGATATACACGGCCTTCCCGCTCCCCGCATGCCAGGAGTTTTTGACCGGCTTCCAGGGCGGCAGATCGATGAGGGAGATCGAACGCCCGCCGAGCGTCACTCCCTGATCCGTGATGACGGCTTTTTGCCCGGTGACCTTCTCGGCTACCGCCAACGGATAATTCGGGAACCACTGGTCTTCGAACCGGTGTACCAGAAACGTTTTCTGGATGACGCCGTCAGGATTCAGATAATCGAAATCCGCGTTGATATACCCGAATCCGGCCGCGACTTCAGCAAGGGCCTGGAACGGAAGCCGCATCTCTTCGATCAGGACCGGCTCGGATGCAGGGTTGTCGAACACCTGCAACTCCGAGAAAACAAGCGGGAACAAGACGTTTCCGAATCTGCGGCAGCTCGCGACGAATGCCTGATCGCCTTTGGGATCAGCCGTCGACCGGTCTTCAAATATCACATCGAATGCAATCGTACGCGCCCCGGCCGATGCGAGCCGGTCGATGACGGCAGCATACATGGAGCGCGGCAACGGCCAGCTACCAAGCTGCGTCAGGCAGTCATCCGTCAGAAGGATCAGGGCAATCTTCGCCTTCGGCTCCTGCAGCGGCCGTGCGCGATACCGCCAGTCGAGCGTCCTGTTTTCGAGACCGTCGAGAGAGCCATAGCAGAGCAGGATCGTGAATACCGCGAAAAGGATGGCGACAATGCCGGCTTCTATCAGGTGAAAGCGCTTCATATCAGCATCTCAGATGAATGGCATTGCAATAAGCGCTCGGCTGGTCGATGCGCTCGACGGTAAAGCCGCAACGTTCCACATCACATTGTATTTTATCGAGAGACGGCACGTGATCGGGTGGCGGGCCCTTGTCGCGCTCCCCATCCGTCCATTCCACGATGCAGACCCGGCCGTCGTTTTTGATGACACGTCTGAGCTCCGCCAGCAATGCTTCCGGACGCTCGACCTCATGGTATACGAAGGCCATGAGCACGAAATCCGCTGTTCCGCGTTCGAGCGGCAGCTCATCTTCGCCGGACTGCATGAGCGTGACGTTGGTCAGCGACAATTCACGGATTTTGCGGGCCGCATGCTCAAGCATGACGGGTTCCGTATCCAGCGCGGTAACGGTACCGCAGGAGCCCGCAAACCGGCTGAGGGCAGGCAGATAAAAGCCCGTGCCGACGCCGATATCGACCAGATGGGCGCCTGAAGGCAATTTTAACCCGGCGAGCAGGATATCCGGGTTGAAGAGCCGCAGCCGATCCGGATTATCAAGCTTCTTAAAATTCTGAGGATCGAACTTGTGCCCGGTCATCATCATCTCCTGTTCAGGCAAAGGCCGCCCGGCGCCCGAGAACGGCGCTGATCCCGCGAATTTTCTCGAGCAGGGAAGGGAGGCGCTCGGGTTTGAGGGCCTGGCATCCATCACTCAGCGCGTGCTGCGGGTCCGTATGCACCTCGATCATCACGCCGTCCGCGCCGGCAGCGATTCCGGCGAGCGCGACAGGTTCGACGAGGCGCCACTGGCCTGTTGCATGGCTCGGATCCACGATGATCGGCAGATGCGAAAGCCGCTTCACCGCGGGCACGGCGCTGATATCGAGATTGAAACGGGTGTAATTTTCGAACGTCCTGATTCCGCGCTCGCAGAGCACGACATTGGGGTTTCCATTTGCCAGTATATACTCCGCAGCCATCAGAAACTCCTTGATCGTCGCACTCATCCCCCGTTTGAGCAGAATGGGCTTGCGGATCGAACCCAGAGCCTTCAGCAGCCGATAATTCGTCATGTTCCGGGTTCCGATCTGAAGCATGTCGGCATGCTCGGCGACAAGTTCCACTTCGTGGATATCGAGAACTTCGGTGACGATCTTGAGCCCCGTCTTCGCACGAATACGGCTCAGGATGCGAAGCCCTTCCTCACCCAGCCCCTGGAACGAGTAGGGCGAAGTCCGGGGTTTGAAGGCACCACCCCGGAACAGCTTGCACCCGAGTTTGCTCACGGCCTCGGCGATGGCCATCGCCGTTTCTTCGTTTTCCACTGCGCAGGGGCCGGCAATCATCTGAATCTCATCGCCGCCGAACACCACGTCGCCGCCGACGCGCACAAACGAGTTTTCCGGCTTGAACTCACGGGAAGCAAGCTGGAAAGGCTGCCTGACGGGCATGACCCGTTCGACGCCCGCCCAGGTCTCGAATGTGGCTTCGATCGCCGGCTGCTCGTCGCCCATGATGGCGATGATTGACCGATACTCATCCTGCAGAAGATGGACATCGAGCCCCAGTGTTTTTACATGATCTACTATTTTATTTTTATGGTCAGCTGAGGCCCATGGGGCCATAACGATGATCACGCACCCACCTCCCGGATCAGCATGGCAGGGTCACTCCAGCTCGAAACCATCGGGCGTCATGATGACCGTTCCATTCGCGATAACGGTATGCACCTGGTTCTGACCCGCTCTGTATCCGACCGAACGCCAGGAATCCGCCACGATGAGCGCAAGATCCATCCGTCGTCCGATTTCGATCGCGCCGATTTCATCGCCGAGATCGAGGGCGTGAGCCGCATGCAGCGTGCCGGCAATGAGGGCCTCGCCGGCGGTCATGCGCAACTGGAGCATCGCCAGGGTCTGAATCATGCCGGCGCCAAGGAACTGACAACTGCCGGGATTATGATCCGAAGCGATCGCTACGGGCAGCCCGGCCTTGATCATCTCACGGGCTTTCGCGTGATGCGGCTCCATGAGATACGTGGAAGTGCCCGGAAGCAGCGTCGGAATGACGCCTGAGCCTACAAGCTTCCTGATGCCCTTCTGCTCCGTGCAGATGAGATGATCGGCGCTGACCGCCCCGACCTCGACGGCGAGATCGACGCCGCCGATGACGGAGATCTCATCGGCGTGGATCTTCGGCTTGAGACCGTGTTCAAGGCCCGTCATGAGAATACGCCGCGTCTGTTCGACAGTGAATGCCTTCTTCTCGCAGAACGCATCGTTGAACTCGGCAAGCCGGTATTTCGCGACCTGCGGAATCCACTCGCGGCAGATCATATCGACGAACGTTTCGGGTTTTTTCGCGTATTGAGCCGGAATGGCGTGAGCGCCCATGAAGGTCGAAACGATGCGGACCGGATACTCGGCCTGGAGCATTTTCACGACATTGAGCATCTTGAGCTCGTTTTCGAGGTCGAGGCCATACCCGCTCTTGATCTCGATCGTCGTGACGCCCCACTCGATGGCTTCCATCAGGCGTTCCGAGGCTTCGTCAAACAGTTCTTCCTCATCCATTTCGCGTACGGCTTCGACGGTCCGCATGATTCCGCCGTTCGCAGCCATGATTTCGAGGTAGCTTTTTCCCGCGACTCTCATTTCGAATTCGTCGCTGCGATCACCGGCGTACACCAGATGCGTATGCGAATCGACGAAGCCCGGAAGCGCGGTCAATCCCTCGCCTTCGACGAAGCGACAGTCCGGCAGAATGGTGACTTCTTCGGAAAGCCTGTCGGAAGGCCCGATCCAGACGATGATTCCATCGAGACCAGCAATAGAGACGTGATGCTCTTCACGGATATCCCAGCCAACCGGGGTTCCCTTGCCGCAGTACGGCTTGGGAAACCGGATGACGCAATCGAGATTGTGAACGATGAGATCGGCGGCGGGTTTGCCTGATTTTACGGAACGGGCGCGAGTTTTCATCTGTCTCAACCCTTCGGGAGCATCGAATGCAGCACGCCGTTGATCTTGTTTTCGAGCACGCAGGCTTGAGAATAATTTTCGCAGCGCAGGTAATGTTCGGCCGTCTCGAACAGCGCATCCTGCGGCACCAGTCCGATGATCTCGGAGCCGACAACGGGCACGCCGTAACGCTCAGCCTCGCTCCTGATCATCTCGAACACGCGGAACAGGGGGGACTTTTTATAGTTTACCATATTCATAGAAACCTGGACGATGTTGCGTTCCTTCAGTTCGACGCCCATGGCCTTGACGGAGGACATGCCGCCGGATATGCCGCGAACGGCTCTGGCGATCTTGTCGGCTATCTTGATATCGCTCGTGCCGAGGTTGACGTTGAACGCGATCAGAGGCATGCGGGCACCCACGACGGAGGCGCCGGCGGTGGCGTGCGGAGCGCACTCGCCGAAGTCGGGCTTCCATTCGGGCTTTTTCATCTTTTCCGGGAGGCCTTCGAACTCGCCTTTCCTGATCGCGGCGAGATTCTTCCGGTCAGCCTGTTTCTGGGTTTCTTCATACAGATATACAGGCACCCCGTAGGTCTCGCTGATCATTTTCGCAACTTCAATACTGAATGCTATCGTATCTTCCATCGAGACGTCCTGAATCGGGACGAACGGCACGACATCGACGGCGCCCATGCGCGGATGCTCGCCCTTGTGGCTGCGCAGATCGATTTTTTCGAGCGCGCGCTTGTACAGTTCCTTCACAGCGGGCATCAGGCTCTGGCGGTTGCCGATGAACGTGATGACCGTTCGGTTGTGATCGGCGTCAGACGAGTAGTCGAGCAGGAAACAGCCCGGCGTCTGTTTAATTGAATCAACGATATAATCAATATGTTCCTTGTTCTGCCCTTCGCTGATATTGATGATGCTTTCAATGATCTCCATGAGATGTTCTTCCCTCCCTGTTCAATAGTCTACATTATTAAATAGCGCACGATAAAATCCCTGTTGCCGAAGCTTTTGATTCCTACTTCAGACTGGGCATATCGACGCCGGTTTTCTTCGCACACGCAATGGCCAGATCGTATCCGGCATCGGCGTGGCGAACGACGCCCATGCCCGGGTCGCTGGTCAGGACGCGGCGGATGCGCACCTCGGCAGCCGGAGTGCCGTCGGCGACGATGACCATGCCGGCATGGATCGAGTTGCCCATCCCTACGCCGCCGCCATGATGGACGCTGACCCAGGTCGCTCCGTTCACGGAATTGATCAGGGCGTTCAATATCGGCCAGTCGGCAATCGCGTCAGAGCCGTCTTTCATCGATTCGGTCTCGCGGAACGGCGAAGCGACCGAACCGGCATCGAGATGGTCGCGACCGATAACGATCGGGGCCTTCACCTTGCCCGTGCGCACCAGGTCGTTGAACAGCACGCCGGCTTTTTCGCGGTCGCCGTATCCGAGCCAGCAGATCCGCGACGGCAGACCCTGGAAATGAACCAGCTTTCCGGCCTTTTCGATCCAGCGCCTGAGCCCCGCATTCTCGGGGAACAGCTTCAGAAGCTCGCGATCCGTCGTGTAGATGTCCTCCGGATCCCCCGAAAGCGCCACCCACCGGAACGGACCCTTGCCTTCGCAGAACAGCGGCCGGATGTAGGCGGGAACGAAACCGGGAAAATCGAATGCCCGCTTGAGACCGCGATCGAGAGCGACAGTGCGGATGTTATTGCCGTAGTCGAACGTGACCGCACCTTTATCCATGAGCGCCAGCATCGCTTCGACGTGGATACGGATCGAGTCTTTCGCGCGCTCGACATAGGCGGCAGGGTCGCTCACCCTCAGCTTTGCGGCCTCTTCCATGGACATACCGGAAGGGATATACCCGTTCAGCGGGTCGTGAGCCGAAGTCTGGTCGGTGAGCACGTCCGGAACGAAGCCCATCTTCACCATTTCTGGCAGCACATCCGCGCAGTTGCCGAGAAGGCCGATCGAAAGGGGCTTTTTCGCCGCCTTCGCTTCCTTCGCCTTCGCGATCGCTTCCTCGACCGATGCTGCCACATCGACACGGAAACGACCGGACTTCT
>CAZQYQ010000215.1:0-8283 GCA_964597625.1 uncultured bacterium | reverse complement strand
AGGGCGAGAACATGCGATCCCGGGGTGGTCTCTGAAACGATCGACAACGCTTCCCGGGCGGCCCGAAACGAAATTTCATCGGGGAACGGGTGGCCTGACTCGAAGGAGGCGGCCGGGTTGTCCGGGAGAGCCGCGGCGGGACCTTGTCTCTCCGAAGGGCTGACGCGGAATGACGGCACGCCTGTCAGACCGGCACGGAAAGCGCCGGAAAGCATTTCCCGGGATGCCTTGCCGATCGAAAAGATCAAATCGGCCGCTGTATGCTGTCGGGAGACCGCGGTTCTGATCAGCCGGCCGGTCTCGATCGAAGAAAACAGCGCCCGGGGGATCCCGCGCAGAAACTCCGCAAGCCGTTTTTCCTTCAACATGACGCCATACAGGATAATACAGAACGGGAACTTCCCGCAGAAGCTTCGGGAGGTGTTGAAACGTTCTTGTTTATGATATCTTACAAGGGTACGGAGGGTGTCGAATATGGGATCATTTCTCGTAGAATCGCAAAATCAGAAATTTGAGCTGAAGTCTTACCACGTGTATTTCGACATCAGGGACAGCCTTGCCGCCGAAGAGATTCTCGATTATCTCGATCGCGGAACGGCTGGACTTAAGCAGGTATTCAGCCTTGAAACAGAGCCGTCTTTCGAGGTGTACATCTATCCCGACCTGGCCGGCATCGAGCGGGTTACACGACATCCGATGGGGATGGGCGAAACCTCGCGCATGATGCTCGATGAAGGCGCCATGCTGCTGAGCGCGCAGCACCTTCCGAAAAATATCGGCGAGGAAATCCTCAAAAGCCTGTGTTACAGCATCTTCAACCGCGGCGTCAAAGAGCGCGAAATCGGCATCATGCAGAATCGCACCCCTTCCTGGCTGCGCGAGGGAATCTGCCTGCAGGTGCCGCTCCGTGCCCGCAGAGACTCGAACAGCTCCCTGCTCGCAGGCTGGACTTCTCTTCAGGAAGCGAACAAGACGGATCAGCTGATCAAGCCGACCCTGATGCTGAAAAACATCAACTTCATTCCCGATCCGACTCGCCGGCAGCTGGCGCTGCATCAGGCGTTCTTCATGGTGCAGCTGCTGATCTCGACGTATAGCGACAAGTTTTTCAAGAGATACTCGACACTCATGGGCGCATTTGAAGATATGGATTCTGAGTCCGCTTTCCGTCAGACCTGCAATCTTGATTTTGAAAAATTCTTCGCGATGTTCAAGGATTGGGTCAGAACGACCAATGCCTGGGCGGCCATAGGCGATTGATCCATGTCTGACACCCCCCAGGACCAGGGCAACGGCAACGCGTTTCTTCTCGGACTTTTGCTCACAACGCTCGTTCTGGGCATGCTCGTGATCGTCGCGAAGTCCGATTACCGTATAGACCAGATCATCATATCGAACGAAGATTACTATACCAACGTCGACGTCGGAAGCGGCAGCGGCTCGGACGACGGGCAAAACTGACGTGACGCTTTTCATCATCCTCACCCTGGCATACATCGCCGGCATGTCGGTCGTCTGCCTGCTCGGGCTTCAGGGTGGTCCTTTTTTTCTGCTTCTGGCCGCCATGTTTTTTGCCGCCGCGGCAATTCCCGTCTGGCAGCAGCACGGCGATAGAATCGCGGCCGGAGAGTTTCGCGAAATATTCGAAGATGAAGATCCGGTGCCGATCCTGGCGATTCTTCTGCTGGTCGGCGGCTGCCTCTTCTTCGGTATTTTCCGGTATGGATCGGCGTTGAATTTCATGTCGCCGAATCACATCGACCGCGTTCTCGATGCGACGAATCCGTTCGGCAAATGGCGGCTCGTGGGGCGGATCATCGAAGAACCCACGCTCAAGAACGATTACCTTGAAGTCGTGATCGCTCCGGAAAAAGTTCAGGAGATCGTTTCCTTCGGCCAGCCGAAGTTCAAGACAAAGAAAGCTCCAAAAGGCCGTGGAAAGGGACGCGGCAGAAAGCAAGGCTCTTCCGCCGGTTCCGACACACCCTTCCAGGCCGCATCCGTGCCGGAAACCGTCGCGACCGGCTCATCTGCGGCATCATCGGCTGATCTTCCCGGTGAAGCCGCGCCTCCAGCGGAAACGACCGTCGATGACGGTCTGGTGCTTGCGCAGGTTTTCGAGGAAAGCGATGCCTTCAAACAGATCAAATTCAATCAACGCATCGAGATCAGCGGCCATTTTTCCGTTCCCTCGACCGCCCGCAACCCCGGAAGCCTCGATTATCAGCGCACGTTGAAGAATCGCGGCATTTTCCGTACGGTGCGTATCGCCGGTCGCGGGGCGCAACTCGACATTCTCGAGGATGATCCGAGCGGCTCGGCCTGGTATCGTTTCGCGCTTTATCTGCGCACATCCTTTCTGGGCGTCATCAAGCAGACCATGCCGTATCCCGAATCGTCCTTCCTCGGCGGCGTTCTGCTGGGCCTCAGAGGGGGTCTGCCGCCGATCGTCACGACCGAGTTCCGCAAAACCGGCGTCTCGCACGTTCTTGCCGTGTCGGGGCTTCATGTGACCATCATTGCAGGTCTGTTCTACGGCCTCTTCGTGCTCTTCAAGGTCCCCCTGAGAGTCTTCACGCCGATCGTCATTTTCTTTCTGTTCACGTTCGCCCTGATTGTCGGATGGCCCAGTTCCGCCGTCCGGGCGGCGATGATGAACAGTCTGATGCTGCTCTCGCGGGCATACCTGAAAGACCGGGGATTCAGGGCCTCGATCATCTTCGCGCTCAGTGTCGCTGCCGTCTACATCCTGACCGTCAATCCTCTGCAGCTGACAGAGCCGAGTTTCGTTCTTTCGTTCATGGCCATCTATGCGCTGGCGATGTTCTCCGGACCTGCCGAAAACCTGCTCCGCAACTGTCTCCGTGGCCCGGGCCTGATGTTCGCGTTCGGAGCCACGGCGCTTTTTTACCTGGCCGTCATGATCAAGCGCGATCTGGTTCTCGCACCGATGTTCTTTCCCTGCGTGATTTTGTACATCGTTGCCACGATGGTTGTTTCCCGCAGACTTTCGGCTCGATCCGGCTTCCAGAGTTACAGCTTCGAGATGCTCCCTCAATGGCTCATGAGCTTTACTTCGTCCCAGGTGGCGATCTTTCTGGCGATGATGGGGCCGCTCTCGGCGTTCTATTTCGGTTCGATGTCGCTCTCCGCGCCGATGGCGAACATGATCGCCATTCCGCTGATCGGCGTTATCGTGCAGCTCGGCATGATCGCGGGCATCATCGGCTCGTTCGTTCCGGTCATCGGGCTTCATCTCGCGCTGGTCATCAATGCCGCAAACTGGCTCGGGGTCAAATTCTTCCTCGGAATGGCCCATTTCTTCGCCGTGCTGATCCCGTTCCCGCGGGTATCCCAGCCCGGAATCGGGATCGTGCTGGGATACTATTGCATCCTGCATCTGTTCTTCTTCTGGGATGAGATCACGGCCTACGGCTCGGCGCTCTGGTCCGCGGCCGTCGAATTATGGGATGACCCGGATTACAAGTGGGGCCTCGGTCTTGTCGCCGGCGGAGCGGTTGCCGCCGCCTGCTTTCTGATCGTCTTCGGCATCTCCCGCATCGAGGGCAGGCCGACCATGCGGCTGACCATGCTCGACGTCGGTTTCGGTTCATCGCTTCTCTACGAAAAAGACGGGAAAATCCTGCTTGCCGATGGTGGATACAGCGACACGTTCTCGGGGTATGATGTTGGGGAACGGGTCATCCAGCCCGCGTTGTCATCGAAAATGGCGAATAAGATCGATGCTGTCGTGCTGACTTCAGCTCTTCCCGAGCGGATTTCCGGGCTCATCTCCGTGATGGACAATTATACCGTCCGCGCTCTTTATGCCCCGTTTGAAATTCCGACCGATGGGAAGCGGCTTCCCTTCGCTGATTACGTCCGGAAATTTTCGCTTGCCGACATGAAGATTGAAGGCGACTTCCGCAAGGGGATCGTCGTATCGACGCCACCCTGCTATTACTGGGAACAAGCCGCCGAATCGTTCAACGCCCTGATCAAGTCCGTGAACAAATACGGCGTCAAGGTGTATCCCCTGCAGAAGGGAAGCATCATCGACGGCTTCTCTGATACGGTCGAAGTCCTGGCGCCGGCGAGTTTCGGCGAACGCTTCTCCTGCTACTACGACGGGGCGGCCCTTCTCTTCAAGGAAGGCGCCGAGAGAATTGCGTATGCCCCGGGAAATGCCTATCTGTATGCGGAAGCGCTGCCGACGGAGCTGAGCGGTCTTTTCCTCGCCGACCTGCCGTATCCGTTCGACAAATTTTATGCCTATGCGCGGCAGGCGAAACCCGCGTGGATCGGCGTCAGTTTCAGAAAACCGTCCTCCTGGACCATGGAGCGGTATTACATGCAGAAACTGCTCGACGGTCGCGCCATGCAGTTCAACAGGCGCACCCGCGACTTCCCGATGCCGATTTACCGGACCGAGCGCACCGGCGCCGTTCAGGTCACCGCGCGGCAGGATAAAATAAATATCAAAACATATATCACGCCGGTCGAAGAGGGGGGAAAGTGAAACATCTGACCACTCTCGAAAAGACGACGTTCAGCCTCATGGGCGGCATGATCGTTCTGGGCATGGTTTTGCTCCTCTTTCAGCTTGCCCGGGAACGCACCTCGAACCTGTCCTGCGCCGGCCAGATCGACAGAATCGCGGCCCTCACCGACAGATCCGTTCCAGCCAAAGCCGAAGCCCATGAGGAAGCGGATGAATCATCATCCCCCGGCAGTCTGCCGAGAATGAACGTCAATACGGCGACACTCGCGCAGCTCGATGCGCTGCCCGGCATCGGCAAGGTCATGGCGGAGCGCATCATCGAACTGCGCAAGCAGAAGGGCGGACTGAAAACCCTTTCCGAGCTGAAGGAGATCAAAGGCGTTTCCCCGAAAAAATATTCTGAACTATGTAAAGTCCTTGCCGCCGCCGGGGAAAGCGCGGGCGAGCAGCGGAAACTGAATCTGAACTTCGCAACCCTGGATGAGCTCGAAGCGCTGCCCGGGGTCGGTCCGAAACTGGCGAGAGCGATCTTCGATGCACGCAACAATAAAGGCGGTTTTAAGTCCGTCAAGGACCTCGAAGACATTCCCGGACTTTCTGAAAAAAAATATAAACTGTTCGAACCCTTCGTAGAAATCAAATGAACGGAACGATCAATGGCTGAATACGGCTTTGAGCAGAAATCGTTTCAGAGCACGAAGATAAAGGCCGCGTTCATTGCCGGCTTCCTTCTCATGGTCGGCATCTGGGCGATGGTTCTCAGCCCCGATCACGGTGGTCTCGGGCCATCCTCGATGAACGCGAAACTGAGAATCGATTTCGTGAATGTCGGCCAGGGGGACGCCATTCTCGTCAGGACCCCGCGCGGCCGCTCCTACCTCATCGATGGCGGCATGAATGTTCCCTCGACCCAGGCAAACCGCGAAAATCGCGACCTGGTGCAGAATTACCTGAGAACGAAGCGTCTCCGCCGCCTCGATGGAATCGTTGTCACACACAATCACAACGACCATCTCGGGGGGATTATCCCGGTGCTCCGGTTGTTCCGGGTCGACCGCATCTGGGACTGCGGAAGTCCTTCCAACACACAGACATACAAAGAATATGCCGATCTGTGCGAGAAGAAACGCATTCCGCGTGAACCCGCAAAGGCTGGCGATGTGCTTGACTGGGGCCCGGACCTGTTCGTGATGGTTCTGCATCCCGCCGCCGTCAACAAATCCCAGGAGTTCTCGGAAATGAACAACATGTCCGTGACTCTTCTCGTCCGGTATGGAAAAGTGACGACCCTGCTGTGCGGTGACATCGAAACCGCGGCCGAGCAGGAAGTGGCCAGGTATGGCGATGCCTTGAAGGCGCAGATCGTGAAAATTCCTCATCATGGTTCCGACACCAGCATCAACACGTATTTCTGGAATTTCGTAAAGCCTCTGACCGGCATCATCCAGGTCGGCCGGGACAACCCGTTCGGGCACCCCAAGATCGAGGCACTGGACCTGTATCGCAAGCTGAACGTCGATCTGAAACGGACGGATACCAACGGTTCCGTCAGGCTTGAAGTCGGCGGAGAAAATGAGCGTGACTACTCAATCGAGGTTGACCGTAACCTGTAGCATCTCTATACTTAATTGTATTCACTCACATCCTCATACATTTTTTTCCGAGAAAGGAAAGGTATGGAAGAAGCAGTCATTTTGAAAAACATCCCCTCCAATGTTGAAGATTATCAGGCCCAGTGGCAGACCATGAGGTCAGCCGACGCGGGTCTTGCGAACATTGTCGAGGCCGTTGCAAAGCCCGAAGGCACGGCTCTGATCTTCAGTCACGATGACCCTGACGGCATTACGAGCGGTCTGATCTTCAAACGCATGCTCCAGAAAAAAGGCTGGAAGGCAGAACTGCGCATGCCGGCCGGCTTCATGCTTCAACCCCAGCAGTGGGAAGACGCATTACGTGACGTTCCCGGTGTGAAGGCCGTCTTCATTCTCGACAAGGGCACTCTCGTTCCTTACTCGGAGTTCGGCAAGAAACTGCCGGTTTATATCGTCGACCACCACCCGACGCCCAAGGCGCCGACCGACTGCGTTCTGTTCAACCCGAGCCTCGAAAAATACACCCCGTGCTCGACCTCCCTGCTTGCGCACGGCATCGCGACCCTGTCTGGAACCCGCGACCAGTTCGACGATTTCCTCTGCCTGATGGGCCTCAAGGGCGACTGGGCCGTTGAGCCCGTGAGCGGCGTGCTCGTCGATTTCGCCAAGCCGTTTTTCGTCACCTATGGAATGGCCTTCAAGAACATGCTGACCCTGCTGCGCGAGCGGCCGACCATGTTTGACGCATCGCAGCGCGAGCACACCTGCCTGCTGTCGCGGATCACCGAATTCGTTCACGCGACGGGCGGCGGCGGATTCCAGTATTTTTACAACGACCGCGAGCCGTCCCTGAAAACCGTCGACCACCCGGCGCTCATCGCACGGGCCCTGGAAGCGGTCGCCCCACAGGTCGGGGCGCTCACGAAGATTTCGACGCTGCAGAGTTTCGTTCAGATGATCCCGACCGAGTTCAAGCAGCCGCTCGACAAGATTTTCCGCTATTTCCTGCAGGACTGGGACAGCGCGGACAAGCTGCTCAACTCATCCGTCAAGGCTCTCAAACTCGAACATACGGGCATCTACCTGTTCGTCGGCGGAAAAGTGCCGCTGCTTCCCATGATCGGCTCGATCAAGCTGTTCGACCTCAAGCAGATGGCCGGCGATAAAGACGCGCAGATCATCATGGTCAGCTCGGTTTCCCCTGATTACACCCACGTTTCGGTTCGCGGAACCGGCGACCGCGTCCATTCCGGCAAGATCTGCGGTTCGCTGCAGGATGCCTTGCAGGCAAAATACGCGAAGTACAAAGACAAGATCAGCGGCGGCGGCCACCCCCGCGCGGCGGAATGCACGGTTCGAACCACGGATGTGACGTTCTTCAACGTGCTCAGCCAGTTGATGGCGCATCTCAACGAGATGTCCGAAATTGATCAGAAATATACCGAAGGCAAACCCAACAAGGGACTTGCGAAACGCGCCAAGGAACTCGGTCTCGAGTATCTTGCCGCTGCTGGCAACTGACGAAAGGGCAAACGAATGACCTACAAGGAAACTGATTTTCCGGGGCTTCTCAGGTATCTGAAAACCGTCGCGACCGATGAGGCAGATCCGTTTCTGCTCAAGCAGGTCGTGTTGCAGCTTGTAAAACTGTACGATGAGGTGCCGGTGTATCCCGGCATCGTGAACATGTGCCTCGGAAAAGTGATCAAGAACGTACCGGCAGCCGACGTTGAAGTCGGCCAGAAGGTGTACATCAAGAACCGTGAAGACTGCTACATGGGCACGGTCGCATCGAAAGATGAAGACGGCATCACGCTCAGCCATGTTCGCCAGGTCATGTCTGAAGATGAACTCGAGCTCGGCTACAAGGAAATGGAAAAAGTCTCCGTCATCAACGACAAGGTGCTCGAGGAGCTGTGGCCCTCGCTGGTATTCCCGAAAGAAAAGGGTCAATGATGAACTACAGTATCGAACGTGAAGAAAATCATCTGCTTGTAGGCCCTGCGAAGTTCAAGGTTGTTTCCGGCACCGTCGAAGTGATCGCCGCGAAGCTCGAAGCCGGGAAATCGCTGACGGTTCCGGTCGGAAAGCGCGTTCCGATTCGCGGTCTCGATAAGAACCAGCTGGAGCTCGAAGCCGGCGAAGGTGCCATCACGAAGATGGAAGCCAGCTCGATCCCGCCGGAGTGGG
>CAZQYQ010000214.1:0-8314 GCA_964597625.1 uncultured bacterium | reverse complement strand
ATACGGCGGGCCGATTCTGAGCACCTGGATGGACAGGCCGCTTTCGCTTGCCGGGAGAGTGGCGCTTGCCGGGCGTGGCCCCCTGCAGCCGAAAACGGTTCTGGTCGACTTCAGGCGGCCGGTGGCGATCATTCCGAATCTGGCGATTCACATGAACCGCGAGGTCAACGATGGAGTGAAGCTGAACCGCCAGGTCGACATGCTGCCGCTGATGGGGCAGACCGGCGCGAAGTTCGATAAAAAAGGATTTTTTGTCAAGCTGCTGGCGAAGGAACTGAAGGTGAAGCCGGCAGACATTCTCGATTATGACCTGTTTCTGTATGAGCCCGGCGTTGGTTGTTTTGTGGGGCTTGGGCAGGAGTTCATCTCGGCTCCGCGGCTCGATAACCTGGCTTCGACCCATGCGGCACTTGAAGCGCTGATCTCTGCCGGTGCCGGAAAGGCAACGACGGTCATGGCTGCATTCGATAACGAAGAGGTCGGCAGTTCCACGAAGCAGGGCGCCGACTCGCAGATGCTGGCGATGCTTCTGGAGCGGATCTCGACATCACTTGGTGGCGACCGGGAGGCTTTCTTCCGGGCCGTGTCCCAATCGTTTCTGATCTCGGCGGATGCGGCGCATGCAGTCCATCCGAACAAAGGTGAAAAGTGCGATCCGACGAACCGGCCCATGCTCAATCGCGGACCGGCGATCAAGGTCGCGGCCAGCCAGAGCTATACGACCGATGCCCCGTCGGCGGCGATCTTCGAGTCCCTGTGTCATGCCGCGAACGTACCGGTTCAGCGCTTCCTTAACCGTTCCGACGAGCGCGGCGGCTCGACGATCGGGCCGATCTCTTCGACCCATCTCGACACGCGGGCCGTCGATGTGGGCATTCCGCTGCTTTCGATGCATTCCGTGCGCGAACTCGCCGGCGCCTGTGATCCGGAGTATCTCATGAAGGCCATTCGCGAGTTCTACCGCGCCTGAGAGAAACATCGTCCTGGCGTTCTGCGGGAAAGACGAGAGCGGGGCGGGCATTCTGCCCGCCCCGCTCGCTCTTCCCGCCGGAACACACGGCATGTTTGCCGTTCTTTGCCCGTTCCGGCGTTCCCGCTCCCTTTCGCTGTGTCCTGCTGATCTCGTTGAGACCAGCTTCAGCGCCCTGTTTTTACCCCACCCCGGCGAATGGCATCCCCGGTTTCGGATGTTTCGGCAGCGGTTACGGTGAGTATCCAGGCATCCTGGCCCGTTCCGCCTCCGGCGATGTCCTGTTCGCCCCGGGGAGAGCCCGCACCAACGGCTCTGAAGCTGCCGTCGGCCAGATCATACGCATCATAGCCGGCATCCGTATCGCGACCTCCGAGGCAGCGCTGCCAGAGCAGACTGCCCATCCCGTCGATCGCAAGAAGCCACATGTCGGAAGTATTTCCGTGCAGGCCGCTTGCATCACCGGAAGCATTCGCCGAAGCGGTGGTTCCGATGCAGATGAAGTTGCCGTCTTCGGTCGGCCGGATCGAACGCAGAACATCATCGGCCCAGCCGCCGAACACCTTATTCCAGAGCATGTGGCCGGTTGAGTCAATGTCGATTACCCAGGCGTCGTCGCCGCCGAGATGATTTTCGGCGGAAGTGTTGTACGAACGGGACAGACCGGTAATGAGGTAGGTGCTGTCCGCCGCCGTCGCGATGCCGTATCCGATGTCCTCTTCCCAGCCGCCGAAATCGGCCTGCCAGATAAGGGTTCCGCTTGCATCGAGTTTTGCCGCGAGCACGTTTCCGAGCCCGTTCGTCTGATTTTCCACATTCTCAGCCGTCGGCAGCCGTTCGATGCGGCCGACCGCGACGAATCCGCCATCGATACCGCGAATGACACTGTATGCCATATCGTCACCACGGCCGCCAAAGCATTTCTGCCATGCCAGAGCGCCTGAATCGTCGACTCTGATCATCCAGGCATCGCTTCCACCCAGGTTGCCCGTCACGTCCCCGTCGTTCGATGAGGAAGCCCCGGTGATGATGAATCCGCCATCCGCGGCCGTGACGACTCCGCAGCCGAAATCCTCGTCCCCACCGCCATACGCGTTCTGCCAACGGATATTACCTGAGTTGTCGAGCCTGAGCGCCCAGAGATCGTGACTTCCATGGTATCCGCTGACGTCACCCTGCGGCGAACAGGTTGAACCGACGACAAGAGAGCTTCCATCCGGCATGACGACGAGATCGCAGGCTTCATCATCTTCACGGCCGCCGTAGGATTTGCGCCAGATCTGCTTCCCGTCCGCGCTGAATTTCACGGCGAGCAGCTCGCGCCGGCCGTGGTCCGACCGCGTATCGGCGGCGGGAAGGGTCGTAAAACCGACGGCAATGCAGGCGCCATCCGGAGCGGGTTCCACGGCATGAAACACATCATCGGCATGGCTTCCGACACTGGCCTGCCAGAGAATGGCCGAATTGGTTGCCGGGCTCGCGTTCGCGATTCCGGAGAAAAGACCAAGCCAGGCGGCCAACAGGGCTGACCAGACGACCAGAATGCGGCAACCGGAAGGGATCATGCAGTGCTCCTTCGAAATCCGCTTCCCTTATCGGAAGGTATCGCGGTTTGGCTGAGCACCTGAAAAACTTATGTGTGACGGGCCTCGGAAAGGGGTCTGAGTCTGATCAGTTCGAACATGCGAACCGGCTGCTGCTTGCCTTTGACTTCCGTGAACGGCATTTCTTCGACTTCGACCAGGCCTGATACGGCGGTGAACGTGCTTTCGGAAAGAATGATGCGGGAGTGGCGGCCTTTTTTAGAGGCCGTTTCAAGCCGTGATGCCAGGTTCACTTCGTCGCCGATGACGGTCAGATCTTTCCGGTTTGCGCTGCCGACATCGCCGAGCATGACCCGGCCTGTGTTGATGCCGATTCCTATCTTGATGGTGAACAGCCCTTGCGCTTCCCGGGAGGTGTTGAACTCGTCGAGGAACAGCATCATGGACACGGCGGCCATGACGGCCCGGATGGCATGATGCTGTTTACCGGCATGAAAAATCGCCATGACGGCATCGCCGATGAACTTGTCGACGCGCCCGTCATTGAGCCTGATGATGGGCTCGACCTCGCTCATGAACGCATTCAGCATGGCGAAAATTTCTTTGGGGGGATGCTGCTCGGAAAGGGTCGTGAACCCCCGGATATCAGAGAAAAGAATCGAGGCTTCGAGGAACTCCCCCTCGATGGTGCGGCTTGCCGAATTATCGCGAACCGCTTCCAGAACCGTTTCTGAAACGTATGCCCGCATGCGTTCGCGTTCGCGCAGGCCCTGCACCATGGCATTGAAGGTGCCGGACAGGCGGCCGAACTCGTCCTGGGTCGTGACCGGAAGCTGGACTTCGAGGTTCCCGGCGCCGACGCGCTGAACGGCTTTGTCCATGCGTCGGATGGGAACAAGCAGGCTTCCTGCAAGCGCACCACCGAGGGCAACGGCCGAAATGAGCGCCAGCGCGACCATGACGAGGAGGAACTGCCGCAGCTCCTGGCACCGGTTGATGATCGGCTGCACCGCGGTCAGAACGCACGGAATGTATGCGCGGGTCGTCATGGACGGAAGCGGCGAGATCAGGTAGAGGAACGACTCTCCGTCGATGATCACTTCCCCCTCTTCCTGGACGTTCAAGGCGCCGGCGCGTTTGAAGTTTTTGTCGAGCATCTTCCACATCGGAATTTCTTCCGGCATGTGCTTGAATCGCGGCAATCTGGCATAGAAAAACAGCTCGTTGGAGGAATATCTGCTTTCGGAGAGGGCTCGTGCATGCCGGCCCGAAAGGAACTCGCGATGTGCAAAGTATCGTTCAATGAACTGGGAGGGGGAGCTTACGAAGATGCCACGTGCCGTGCCCGCAACGATCGCGCGAATGCTCATGACATACAGATGATTATCGCCGAAACAGTAGTATCTGAGATGACTCGGCCTGAAGAAATCGAATCCGACGGCTATCCCGGCGGACTGAAACGCGGCAAGCTCGTCCTGGGCAGCATCAATCAATGAAACGCCTTGCGCCGCCTTGGACTCGAACTTGACTACCTGTTTCATGCCGATCTTGATGGCTGCTCCCAGGGCCAGGTCGATATTGGCCATGTCGTGCTTCACCAGCACGCCTTTTTCGTCAGAAATGAAATAGTTGGAGATGAGTTCTTCAGATTCGGCCTGCTTCAGCGCCTCTTCGATCGTTGCGATGCTTTTCGTTTCCGTTCCGATGAGCTCTGTAAGCCTGGTATAGATGGTTCGCTCCATGAGGCGGGAAATGTCGCGATATCGAAGATCCAGCGCATTGATGGTCTGGCGCATGTCTTTGCGGGCTTCGTCCCGGAGCCGGGTTTCCTCATGCGTCACAAACGATTGGCCGATCGCGATGATCCCGGTTACAGGCAACAGGATTGCGATGACGAAGAAGCCGGTAATGCGGACGCGCAGAGGAAATTCGATGGTCACTTTTCCGGATGCCGCTGCCATGGCTGAAACGAGCAGGAGCAGGGCCAGGACCAGATACAGTCTGAACAGGTTCTTTTCCAGCGACACCTGTTGACGCGTCAGATCAGCCACGGAAACGACCCTGATGGGGCTGTCCTCATCCAGGATCATTCCGTGGCAAAGCCACCGGTCGGTTGTGAATACTTCCTCGGCCCTGTCCAGGTAGGCACTGAGAATTTTCGGGCCGCACTGCGGACGATTTCGAAGCGCTGGATCGAGATAAAATTCCGAAGGATTGCGCAGGCTCAGCGCCATGACCGGAAACGGGATCTGCTTGCGCTGGTTCGGGCGTGCGGCGATAAAGGCCTTCAGCCAGAAATCGGTGGGAAGTTTCTCTGGAAAGACCATCAGCAGGAATCCGCCGCGGCTTTTGACCGGAGCGCCGCTGACGGCATATTCCTCCGCTTCCACGGTCCAGATGATCTGGCATCGTTCTCCAAGCCACATGCCGGGAATGACCTGCTTGTGGGCGGATGTAAGGTGTTCGACCTTGAGTGACGGTCCAAGTGCCCGCTGCAGGCTCCAGATTGCCGGGTTCTCGGCCAGACTGATCTGCGACTGTAAGGGGAGAGCGCTTCCGGTGCGGGTGCTGAGAAGCTGCATCTGGTCCAGGAACATATGGATTGCGGCTTCCCATGTTTTCTGCCCTTTCAGCATTGCAGGGGATTGTACGTTCCGCAGTCGGCCGGATTCATCCCAGATCACCCATTTGAATGCGCCGGGGAACCTGCGTTCGAGTCCGTCTACGAAGCGTGTGATCCGTTCCGTGGGAGCGTGAACGATCCCTTTCTCGATGAGACGCTCGGTAAGGCGCCTGATCTGATACTCCGGCCTGGCGACCCGGGTGACCATGCCGGACTGGAAAGACAGTTTCTGCTTCAGCAGTGCTTTTTCAGCCGTGAACTCTTCCAGATACATGGTGCGAAAGGCGAATGCTGCGATGGTGAGAGGAAGAATGATGATCGTGGCGAACAGAAACAGTTTTATGAGCAGTGAGCCGGTTTCATCCGTGTTGACGGGTGAAGATGCATTGATGCCTGTATCCCGGATCTGTGTCATGAAGGGCATTATACAGCACCCGTGTTCCTTGACCCAGACAGTCTGCGTCTGGTATCATGCGCCAGCCCCAAAAGTCGCTTCAAAAGGGCATTGGAGGCCATTTTAAGCCCCGAGCCGGAGTCTGAATGATAGATACAGTCGCATACAACGCCGCTTTAGATGCCGTCGATATCGTTGACCAGACGCGCCTGCCCTCCGAGCATGTCATCCTGACCTGCCATACGCCCGAGCAGATGGCGCATGCGATCAGAACGCTCCAGGTTCGCGGAGCGCCCGCGATCGGTGTGGCGGCAGCCTTCGGGGTCTGGCTTGGTTTCAAAAACTGGAACGGTTCTGATGCAAAACTGAACGGGCGCCTCGACGAACTCGTCGGCATGTTTGCCGCGACCAGACCGACAGCCGTGAACCTCTTCTGGGCGCTCGAGCGTGTTCAGAAGGTCGTGCAGGGGATATTGGGCACGGCGTCAGCCGGCGGTTGCCGGAAGACCGTGCTGACCGCCGTTTTACGGGAGGCCGAGGCGATTCTGGCCGAGGATATCGAGATGTGCCGGGCGATCGGCCGCGAAGGCGCCGCCTGTCTGAAAGACGGCGAGACCTGGCTGACGCACTGCAATGCCGGGGCGCTTGCCACGGGCGGATATGGAACCGCGCTCGGCGTGTTTCGGGCCGCCCAGGAGCAGGGAAAACGGTTTCGTGTTTTCGTGGACGAGACCAGACCGCTGCTGCAGGGATCGCGCCTTACCGCGTGGGAACTTCTTCAGGAAGGAATCGACGCGATGCTGATCTGTGACAACATGGCCGCGAGCCTGATGGCCGCGGGCAAAATCCAGGGTGTCGTGGTTGGCGCCGACCGCATCACGGCCGATGGCTTTGTCGCGAACAAGATCGGCACCTACGGGGTCGCCGTTCTCGCGAAGTATCACCAGATACCATTTTACGTCGCGGCGCCGGTTTCGACGTTTGATCTGAAACTCGGCCATGGCCGCGATATCGTCATCGAGGAACGCGACCCGCGCGAAGTGCGGGAAGTCAGCGGCGTTGCCACCGCTCCGGCCGATATGCCGGTCTACAACCCGGCATTCGATGTGACGCCGCCCGACCTGGTGACGGCGATCTTCACGAATCGCGGGACGCTCCGCCCCCCGTATCGAGAATCTATAGCTAAATCTATAGGAGTCTCGAAATGAATCATCTCCGGGCATTCCAGACCGTCGGTGAAGACCTGTTCAACGCCGGGTTGAATAACTCCCATTCGGGGAACCTCAGCATGCGCAGCACCCGCATGATGGCCATCACCCGCACCGGAAGCATGCTTCACAGGCTTGCCGCGACCGACATCATCGAAACGCTGATCGACGGCGAGGATGCTGAAACGAAGCGGGCTTCCCGCGAGATTCCGGTTCATCGGGCCATCTACCTGGGCACCGGTGCCAATGCGATCGTGCATGCCCATACCCCTCATGCCATCGCGCTGGCATTTCTCTACGACCGTCTGACCCCGTGCGACTCCGAAGGCGGTTACTATTTTCCCGAGGGCGTGCCGGTGCTGGAGGTGAAGAACGCCATCGCATCGCATGAGGTGGCGGCCGCCATCGTTCCGCTGTTGAAGCTCGTACCGATCGTCGTCGTGCGCGGCCACGGCACCTTCGCGATCGGCGCCGATCTTGAGGAAGCATTCCACTGGACAAGCAGTTTCGACCATTCAGCCCACATCCTGCTTCTGGCCCACCAGGCCGGAACGTTGCGGGCGTAAATTCGTACCACGAGGAAGCACATGTTGTTCGAGAAAACCGCCTCTGTTGTCACCGCCAAGCGCGAGGAAGAGATCCTCGATTTCTGGAGGAAAGAGAATATCTTCCAGCAGTCCATCAAGAATCGCGAGGGCTGCAAGCCATTCGTGTTCTTCGAGGGGCCTCCGACCGCCAACGGCATGCCCCATCCCGGCCATGTGCTCACCAAGGCCATAAAAGACCTGGTTCCGCGCTACAAGACCATGTGCGGATGCCATGTCGGACGCAAAGCCGGCTGGGATACACACGGCCTGCCGGTCGAGCTCGAAGTCGAAAAGCAGCTCGGATTGACCTGCAAACAGGATATCGAGCGCTATGGAATAGAGGCGTTCATCAGGAAGTGCCGCGAAAGCGTCTTCAAATACGAGAGCGAGTGGCGCCGCATGGTCACCCGCGGCGGTTTCTGGATCGACATGGAAGACCCGTATGTCACATGTACTGACAACTATATTGAAACCGTCTGGTGGATCCTCAGCCGCTTCTGGGAAAAAGGCCTTCTGTACGAGGGCCACAAGGTCGTTCCCTACTGCCCCCGCTGCGGGACCGCACTCAGCTCACACGAAGTCGCGCAGGGCTACGACGAGGTCGAAGATCCGTCCGTCTTTGTGCGGTTCAAGGTGAAAGGCGAGGAAAACACCTTCTTCCTGGTCTGGACGACCACGCCCTGGACGCTGACGTCCAACGTCGCGCTCGCGGTCGGCAAGGACATCGAGTATGTGCGCGTGAAGCATGACGGGCAGACGCTCATCATGGCCAAAGCCCGTCTCGAAGCCGTTCTGAAGGAAGGCTATGAGATCGTTTCGAGCTGCACCGGCGCCGAACTGGCCGGGATCGATTACGAGCCGCTTTACACCTTCGCAACGATCGATAAAAAAGCGCATTTCGTCATTCTCGGCGACTTCGTTTCGACCGAGGACGGCACCGGCATCGTTCACGTTGCGCCCGCGTTCGGCGAGGACGATTACCGTGTCG
>CAZQYQ010000213.1:0-8339 GCA_964597625.1 uncultured bacterium | reverse complement strand
CGACGATATCGAAACCGCCATCGCATCCGCCGCGGTATTCGCGGAACAGAAAATGGTCGAGGGCGTGAAGCGGCTTGAAGAAATTCAGACCCTTCCCGCACCTTCCGGCAACACCAATCTTACCTGGTTCACCGGCGATTTTGCCCAGTCCGCCGAGCCGTTTTTTGCGAATGGCGCCCCCGACAAGACCGCCCGCCTTTCTCTCCCACTGACCTTCCGGAAGGATTCGACGAAGGGCGGCGCATATCTCGTCCAGCTACTCGACCCGGAACGGCCCGAGATGAAGCATGCGACGCGTCTCTTCCAGATCACCGACCTGTCGGTGACCTACAAGTTCAGCGCAACGCAGCTTCTGATCTGGATCACATCGATGGAAACAGGCAAGCCGCTTCCGGACACGGCCGTCATGCTGTTCACGCGCGACGACAAGCGCCTGCTTCTCGGTTCGACCGATCGTGACGGGCTGCTGATTGCCGAAGAAGGCAGGTCTTTCCCGACGATAGACATGAGCAGCGGATCAGCGCAGATTTCCTCGGCATCGCTCCATGTCGCGGATTCGGCCATCGTCGTTGCGGCGACGGCTGATGATGCCGCTTTCGTGCAGCTCGATACGAACCGTTTCCGCCCCTACACCGTGACCCAGGCCCCGCCGGGGAACGTCAGCATCAAATCAAGGAACGGTCATGCCTTCACCGAGCGCGGCATTTACAAGCCGGGCGAAACCGTTCATTTCAAGGCAGCCCTGCGCTCCTACCAGGACAATTCGATCAGGGCGCCGGCCGGCGAGAACGTGACGATCGTCATCACGGATGCCCGCGATGAAAAGATTCTCGACCAGGAACTGGTGCTCAACGAGTATGGAACCTGCTCCGGCAGCATGAAACTCAAGGAGTTCGCTCCGCTCGGTCAGTATAATCTCAAGGTCATCTACTCCTACTCGGCGCCGACGACCGCCGCTTCTCTGACCAGCTCGGTCTGGAACTGGTTCTTCGGAAGCGAAAAAGAGAAGAAGGCGGAAGCGAAGACAGGGCGCGAAGAGCTGACGTCGGTCGGGTTCCAGGTCCAGCAGTTCGAGCCGCCGCGCCATTTCGTCGAGATCGAGACGGAAACGAAAAGCCGTGAGATCGAGCGTGTTCCGGGGCGCCGTGAGACCGAAGAGTATCTGGAAGCGCGTATCAGCGGCAAGTATTACACCGGAGGCATTCTGCGCCACGCGAAGGTGCGGTGGACCGCCCGGATGGTCACGATCGAGCCTTCGGTCGAGGGGTTCAGCGGCTACCATTTCGGCGGCTCCGGTGATGACTCGACACTGATCGAATCCGGAGAATCCCTGCTGGACAAGGATGGCCGGCTGGCCGTTTCCCTGCCTGTCGATCGCACGCTGATGAACGGGCCGTTCGGCATCGAGATCAGCGCCACCGTCATGGATGTCGATGCGCGGCCGGCAACCCAGGTTGAAATCTGGGAGCCGAAAGCAGCCGTCAACGTCGGCATGACGCGGCTTCCCGAGTTGAGCGAGCGTGACGAGGCATCGATCGATGTCGTCGCGATCGGCAGCGACGGAAAACGCAAGGACACCGGCACCGTCAGGCTCGATATTCTGCGGAAACGCTGGTTCTACACCCAGAAACGCGATACGGACGGCAACATCTTCTACCGCTGGGATCAAGGATGGACGCGCACGCTGACCACTTCCCAACCGATCACGGACGGCAAGGCCACGTTCGATCTTTCGTTCGACGATTCCGGCGATTACAGATTCGAAGCGGTCTATACCAGCGACGAGGGCGAGTTCAAATGCTGTCAGGTCGCCGATGTGGGGTATGTTTACGAAGGCGGCGAGGACGACGAGGACAGCCGTTCAAAGCGGCGCAGCGACAGCGAGCTGGTTCTGTCGCCCGATCGCTCGACACTCAAGGTCGATGAAACGGCCCGTGTCGATTTTTCGCTGCCCCGCGCGGCCACTCATGCACTTGTCACCTGCGAGCGCGACCGCATCTTCGAATGGCGCGTGGTGCCCCTGACCAGCCGTCGCGGTTCGTTCGAGATGAAGTTCGGTGCCGACTGCAGACCGAACGCATTCGTCACGCTGACGGTCCCGTGCGGACGCACAGGCCTGACCACCTATCGCAGCCAGCTCGATATCGGTGCCCCGCGCGTGTTCTATGGCGTGGCGTCGGTCGATGTACGGAATACGGTCGACGGTCTCAAAGTCGCCATCGCGCCCGATGAAACCGAAGGAAAAGGCGATCTGCGCGGCCGGCCCGGCGAGCCGAGGCATCTGACATTCCATGTCGCGGATGAAAAGGGCCAGGGAACGAAATGCGAAATGGCCGTCTGTGTCGTCGACGAGGCCGTTCTCGCTCTCACGGGCTATGTCACGCCGGTTCTGACGAGGCTGCTCAACTTTTCCCTGCCGTTGTCGGTGTTCACCGGAGACCTGCGGCTGTCGGTCCTGACGCAGGAGTTGTACAAACTTTTTGCGACGAACCCGCTTACGGGCGGCGACATGGGCAGCGGCGCTCTCGCCTCGGACATGGCCCTGCGAAAAGACTTCAGGCCGGTCGCCTATTGGAACCCGGCGCTGTATACCGATGATTCGGGAAACGCGTCGATCGACTTCACGCTTCCCGACTCGACAACCGCCTATCGCGTGTATGTCATCGCGTTGAGCACCGGCACCGCGTTCTGCACGGCCCAGCGCAACATGGTCGTGACCAAGGAGTTCTACCTGCAGCCCGGTCTGCCGCGCTTCCTCACGGCCGGTGACGAGGCGTTTTTCCCGCTTTCGGCCTGCAACAAGACGGACACGACAGGGAAAGCAAGCCTGGCCGTCGCCGAGGCGACCAACCTGACGGCAACCCTTGACCAGCCCGAGGCCGAGCTGACGCCCATGACGAACACCGTCGTGAGAACCCGGCTCGCCGCTGAAAATGGCCCCGGCGAAGGCGTTCTGACGCTCAGCGGCAAATACGGCGACTTCAAGGATGCGATTCAGCTGCCGATTCCGATCGTATCCAGGCATATGACGATCACGCACATCAAGCAGGGTTCCGGCACCGGCCGGCAGGAGATCGGGTTCGAGCCGCCGGAAGGCGTCGCCTCGATGCCGGCGATGGACCGCCGGGGAACTCTCAAGGCCGTGCTGGCGCTTACGACGACGCAACTGTCGCGGCTGACGCCGGGGATGCATTACCTGCTGCGATACCCGTATGGCTGTGTCGAGCAGACCAGCTCCGGCATCATCCCTCTCGCGGCGATGCGGGCGCTTGTAAAACAGGGCCTGATACCCGGACTCACGATCGAAGAAATCGACACGTATCTTGCGGCGGGCATCGCCAGGCTTTTGCGAATGCAGACCTCAGGCGGGCTGTTCTCATACTGGCCCGGAGAGCGCACGGGAAGCTGGTGGGGCACCCAGTATGCCGTCTTCGCCCTGACGCTCGCGCGGCAGGTCGGGTTCGACGTGCCGAAAGAACGAATCGACAAGGCCATCAAGACGGTTCACGACATTCTCTTCGACAAGAATCAGCACGGCTGGCGCGAATACGGCATCAACGACCTTGCCGCGGTCAATCTTGCGCGCAACGACGCACTGACCCCGGGAAACCTCGAAACCCTGATGTCGGGCCTCACGGATCGCAGTTATGAATCCCAGGCGCTGGTGCTCTGGGCGGCGGCGATCGTCAAGGGACAGACTCCAGATCAGCTCAAGAAGCAGTTGAGGAAGCTGAATCCGACGCTTTCCGAAGGACATACCGACTGGTATAATTCGAGCGTGCGCGAGGTGGCCGCGACGCTGCTTGCCACGCTGGTCATCGATGGAACCTCGAAAAAGGCGGACGATCTGGCGGGAATGCTTCTCAAATCGATCGGCACGGAAGGCCGCTGGAACTCCACCGCCGACACCGGCTGGGCGCTCTTCGCCCTGGCGCAGTATTTCGAGAAGAAGGATGTCATGACCGACAAGGAACTGCCGGTAAAGATCTCCCAGGCCGGCAAGCCGGATATCGATGTCACGATAGGGAAAACCGGCGCTGACGTTTCTCTGGATGCCGAAGCGCTGCTTGCGTCGCCGACTCTCGCCATCGAAGGCCCGGCGAAAGGACTGGTCCACTGGGCATTCAGGTTCGAGTATCCCGATCCCGCCTCCCGGTCCGAAGACCTCGACAACGGATACCGCATTACCAAGAAAGTCATGAACCTGACCGGAAGCGAAACGATCCGGGTCGGCGATCTGCTGAAAATCGTGGTCGAGTTCGAGGACTCCTTCAACCGGGCAGGAAAATGGAGCCGCTTCCAGTATGTCGCCCTCGAAGACCCGCTGCCGGCTGGTTTTATAGCAATCAATACAGCATTGAGAACCGAAGGCGCCTCTCCGAAGCGTTCGAGTGAGGACAGCGATGAAGCAGCCGAGGCTGACGATGATGATCCCGAGTGGTATGCGTCCTGGGAAGACGGCTGCTACAACTTCCAGCCCGATCACTTCGAGATGCGGAACGACAAGGTTCTCGCCTTCCGCAACCAGCTCTGGAGCAACCGGTTCAGATTCACCTACTTCGCCCGCGCCGTTTGCGAGGGCACGTTCTGGATGCGCCCGACCCGCATATCGCTCATGTACGAGCCCGATTATTTCGGCATGACAACCGGCGAAAGTATCCGGATCGAACCCGCCGCGAAATGAGAAGGGCGGTTTTCTGAATGTTCAGGCCGGCCGCCGCAAGGCGGCCGGCCTTTTCTTGTCTTTCCACGAAAGTCACGTATCGAGGGAAATCCGCGTCTCTGCGGCTTATACTTGGGGGATTCGGCATCCGTTCGTGAGGAGGGGCAAACCCTGTGAAGCGCACCGTGAAATTCATGACGATCCTGGCATTCATCAGCCTTGCGCTGGTGATTTGCTGGAGGCCGGCGGTACATCTGCTGGTGCCGGATGCCGAGGGATTTGTCAAAGCGGCGCTGAGAGCAGACGGCGGCGCGATTTTGACGCAGGACGGAACGCTGCTGCGCCTGTTTCCGAGCCCGTCGGGCGATCTTCGACTGAACACGCCTCTGGCGAGTTTTTCACCCCTGCTGATCCATGCCTTGCTGGCCGCCGAAGACAGGTCATTCTTCAGTCACGGCGGATTCGACCTCGTGGCGATGGGACGGGCGGCCTGGGACAATCTGCTTCACAGGCGCGTCGTGTCGGGGGCGAGTACGATCACCCAGCAGGTGATGCGCATTTCCCGACCACGCCCACGCACTCTCGCGGTGAAACTATCCGAATTATTCCTCGCGGCCCGGCTCGAGCAGCAGATGACGAAACAGGAGATCCTCTCCGCCTATATGAACCTCGCCCCGATGGCCGGCAATCTTCGTGGAGCATGGGCCGGGGCTTATCTGCTTTTCGGAAAAGAGCCCGCGGCGCTCGATCTTGCCGAGGCAGCGACCCTTGCCGCCCTTCCCCAGTCGCCTTCCAGGCTTCATCCCTACCTGCCGGGGGGCGCCAGACGGTTGATCGCACGGAGAAACTGGGTTCTTTCCCGGATGATGAAGCTGAAGCTGGCCGATGGCAAAGCGTGTTCCGCCGCGGCCAGAAAGCCGTTGGGAGTGCGCCCCTGGGGCCTTCCGCTCAGCTGCCCGCATTTTGCGGAATGGGTCTTCGCCGAGACCGGCACGCCGACAGGCAGGCTGACGACGACGCTCGACCTGGGCATTCAGCGGCAGCTCGAGAACGTCCTGATCTCCCACCGGAGCAGACTTGCCCGTTCCGGTGCCCGCCAGGCTGCAGGGCTGGTGATTGACACCTCGACGATGTCGGTGCTGGCAATGGTCGGTTCGCAGAACTGGGGCCCTGAGTCCGGAGGCTTCAACAACGGCTGCACGGCGCGCCGCTCGGGCGGCTCGATTCTCAAACCATTTCTCTATGCCCTCGCCCTCGAAAACGGGTATTCCGCCTCCTCCGTCATTTCAGACACGCTGCAGACGTTCAGAACGCCGCAGGGCGATTATCTTCCGGTCAATGCCGACCGTCGTTCCTACGGCCCCACCACGATCCGCAGCGCCCTGGGCAACTCGCTGAACATCACCGCCGTTAAAATGCTGAACGCTCTGGGCGGAAAACGGTTCTGTCACCTTCTTGCCGCGCTCGGTCTGCTGCCTTTGGACGAGCGTCTGGCGGAGGTGTACGGGCTCGGTCTTGCGATCGGAAACCCGGAACTCACGATGACGTCGCTGGCGGCTGCCTACGGCATGTTTGCCCACGGAGGCAGGCGCGTTTCGCTGCGCATGACGCCCGGCCCAGCTTCTATATCAGTAAGTTTAATATCTGATGCTACAGCATGGATCACGCTCGAAATGATGGCCGATCCTTCCGCACGGCTTCTCACCTTCGGCAACCCCCAGTTTTTCTCGTATCCTTTTCCGGTCGCCATCAAAACAGGCACCAGCACGAATTACAGGGATGCCTGGCTCTTCTGCATCACACCGCGCTACATCCTGGGACTGTGGGCCGGCAACTTCGACGGCACGCCCACCTACGGTCTATCGGGAGCGACCGCCTGCGGCCCGATGGCACACGATCTTTTGACGAACCTTCAGGCAGGTGGCGTAAGCGGCTGGTTCAGACAGCCGTCATCCGTCGTTACCGCCGCCGTATGCGGTATTTCCGGGAAGCGGCCAACACGGTTCTGCCCCGTGCAGACGATGGAACTGTTCGTCCGCGGCGAGGAGCCCGCAGAAGACTGCAGGTTTCATGAGCGTCAGGGCCGGTTCCACGAACTCCCCCCCGAGTATGCCGGCTGGCTGCAGACGCGCGGCATATCCCGTTCGGCTGATCCATTCGTGCTCGCCGGCGGCATCGATCTCGGCGATCCGTTCGCCCCGCTTCCCGGAGGCCACCCCGACGGTCCGGGCGTTCACCTGAAACATCCGGCATCCGGGTCAGCTCAGCTTGCTTCCGTGGTTGCGGCCTCTCAGTCCGTTGCCGTATCGACCGGCTCTGCCCGACTGAAGATTTCGCAGGCGGATGCCGGATCGATCGGCTGGGGCCGGATAACGATCATTTCCCCTCACAACGGCGACAGGTTCGTGCGCTCACCCGACGAGGAGAATCTTGTACGATTGAGGGCGATTCCGGAAGAGCCCCTTTCAGAGGTCATCTGGCTGGTTGACGGCACGGAAACAGCACGGGCCGGCCCTCCGTATGAGGCGTTCTGGCCCATGCAGCCCGGCGCGCACGAGATAACGGTCCTCACTCCCGGTGAAGAGGCGGCACAGGTCCGCATAACCGTCGAATAATCCCGCAGCGCTACCATCGCGGGCAGTTTTCGGTATAATGTCCACTGGTGTGATGCACCACCCGCATTCGAGGAGACGAACAAGCCGATGAAGCATATTCAACGTTATTATAGTAAGTATAATTTTATTTGTCTGATTCTGCTGGTTGGCCTTTGCGCGTTCGTTCCGGTTTTTGCGCAAAAGGCCGATGCCGGCCCGCAGAAAAATCCGCTCCAACCCGGCTGGCTCGAGGCTGCGTTCATCGATGTCGGCAAAGGCGATGCCGCGATCATACGGTTTCCCGATGGAAGGTCGTGCCTGATTGACACCGGGTATGCGGACACATCTGAAACCGTGATCAGAAACCTCAAAAAGCGGGGCCTTACATCTCTCGATCTGATTGTCATCACGCATGACCACAAGGATCATGCGGGCGGATATCCGGCCATCGTGCGGGAGTTTCCAACCGCGCGCGTGATTCAGCCGTTCGACTCCAGAGACGACTCGCACACGCTTCGCGTGAAGCCGGGTGAAGTCCTCATCGCCGGCAAGGGCTTCGCTCTCACCGCCCTGGGGCCTTCCCGGCTCTTCACCGATGAGAATGATTCATCTCTCGTGCTGAACCTTGCTTTCGGAACGGTATCGTTTCTTTTCGCCGGGGATATCCTCGCGGAAGGGCAGGCTGATCTTCTCAAACGCTGCCCCAACCTCAAGGCGGATGTGCTGAAGGTGCCGCATCACGGAACGTTCAAAAAGAATTCCGCAACCGCCTTTTTCACGGCGGTTAAACCCGCGTATGCCGTGATCACCTGCGATTCTGAAAACGGCGACGTTCCCGACCAGGGCGTCGCAGAAACCCTTCAGGGGCTCGGAACAACCGTGCTGAGAACGGATATGAATGGCAATATCGTGTTTCGTTCTGACGGCACTCAACTGATCATGAAGCCGTAAGCATCCCGGAACGGGTGTTTGAAAAACGCGTCTGCGATCGCCGGTGCGAAGATCGCTGACGATGCCGGAAATCTGAATCGGGTAGGAGGCGGGGTTACCCCCGCCGACCTCCCACACCACCGGACGTACGG
>CAZQYQ010000212.1:2912-8362 GCA_964597625.1 uncultured bacterium | reverse complement strand
CTGCGAGCGCCAGTGGGCGAGATCCCAGAAGGAGGCGGCGAAAAACAGGCCCGACTCCCAGTAGTTCGGAATGACCCCGGGGAAGCGGGCCGCGGTCGTCGGGTAGACTTCCGGAGCCTGCCTGCGCTGGCGAAGCAGATACGCAACGGACTTCAGCACGGCGGCGTCATACCGTTCCGCAAGCTTGGCCTGTTCGGCGGTCGATCGACCGATATTGAGAAGCGAAATCAGGCCGAGCGCCGTCGAAAGCTCGCAGCTCCGGTCTTCCCCGCCCGGGAAGGCGCCCGGATGCAGCGGCTGCATGCGCGCCCAGGCATCCTGCTCATCCAGGAGCTGGCGCAGAAGCGTCACCATGGCGGCATCGAGAGAGGGTTCCCGGGCACCGCCATCGCGCCAGGCACGCGTCACGGCATACGGGAAAATCATATTCTGCGGGTAATAGAGACCCGCTTCAGGCCAGGCTTTCGCTTCAATGGCCCTTGCGAGGAGCTTGAGAGAATCGCGATACCCGGACGTCCGGCGATGTTTCGTCATCGCAAGCGCGAACGCGGCGTTGGCATTCACGACGGCATCGACGTTATTCACGCCGAGAGGCATGACGCCTGTTTCCGGAGCAGAGAACGTCGGCTGGTTTTCATCCTTGAGCCATGTCATGAACGCGCCGGTCCCCTTTCCGCGCCAGACATCGCGGCCGTCATCCTTCACGCGACCGGAATCGCGGAATGAAGCAACCTGCGCGAGAGCCGCAACGTCAGGCTGGAACTTCTTTTCCGGGAACCGCTTTGCATACAGCGTCTGGAAGCCGACGGCCACCGAGGTGTCATCGGTATCATTCGGAATATTGAACAGCGCATCCGCGCCGGTCGGGTTCTGAGCGCGGTCCAGGCATGCCGCGACCCAGTCGGGCGGCGGAGCTTTCTGGCCTTTCGTCAACATCGCGAAGAAGTTCGCGAATCGCGGGTTCAGAAACATCCTGCCCATGGTTTTAACCATTCCAACGGGAATATTGAACGGACCGGTGCGTGGCGCGGTCCCGTCGACACCGGGCAAAACAGCCCAGAAGTTGTAGGCATCGCCCCGTTTGAAGCTCAGAACGTTCTTGAGAGCCAGGTCGAGCATCGGCTCGATCGAACGGCGTTCGGCCGACAGAAAGCTTTCATCGAACAAAAACAGCGGATACGCGATGAACGCCGTCATGAACAGATTGGAATCCTGCAACGAAACGAGATTGCGCCCCATCAACCCCGTCTTTTTCGGCAGGAAATGGATGTAACTCGCCCACTCTCCCGCGCGATTTCGCGCTTTGATCATCGGCGGCGCGTCGAGCGTCAGCAGCTCGGCGAACGGCAGATTCAGCATGATCTCGTTGCGGCAGCCGTCGCCCTCGTCGGATGAATCAACAGCGCAATGGCCCTTTCCGGGGCGATTGCGGATCTGCGTGTTTTCGAGATACGCAAGAGCTCCAAGCAGCGCATCCGAGACTCCGGGCAACGCAAGTCGATCGCGGCCCAGCGCCGTCAGATCGATGACCGGTGCCGGAAGCGGATTTGGCGCAGGCATTTCCCGGGCCGGAGGTTTTGGCAGAGGGGCTGAAGACTGGCCGGGAGCTCCGGCAAAAGCGGGTACTGCCGCCAGAAAGAGCGCCACAATCGAGCTGCGGATTCGGTACATGCATTCCACCTCAGAAAAGACGTTAGAAGCGCGGAGTTCGAGGGACGACATTCAGTATACCATTGCGGCCGGGCAAAGGGCGACAAGTGGTCTCTGCGTCAGCCAGCCCGTTACAGGCTTCTGGCGGCGACGGAACGGTTGTCCCCGCTTCCGATCTCGAGCAGGTGGCCGATATCTCCCCATGTGCCGAGACGCCAGGCGCCCCTGCGCCAGGTGAAGGTATTCAGGCTCGCGTTGAAAAGCGAGTATCGCCGGTGCTCATCGAGCGGAATTCCCAGGGCCATCCGCATCAGCATATCGAGCACGCCGCCATGGGTGACAATACCGATTCTGGAACCGGGGTGGCGGGTACCGGACTCGCGCGCCGCGACCTCCAGCCTGTCACGCAGATCGATGCTGCTCTCGCCTTCCGGAATACGCCAGGCGGGGTTCCAAGACATGAACGTCGCCCATTCCCGAGGATATGTTTTCTGAAGCGTCTCCGGATCGAGCCCCTGGAAAATGCCGAGATGCCGTTCCCGCCACGAGGGCGCGGCAATCGGCTTCAGCCCCGTCGCGGCGGCAATCGGAAGGGCCGTCTGCCATGCTCTGCCGAGGTCGCTGCTGTAGAGGGCCGTCAGGCCGGCCCGGGAAAGCCGCGCGGCAAGAGCATCGGCCTGCCGGCGCCCTTTTTCGGTCAGCGGGGCGTCAAGCTGGCCCTGCATGCGGTTTTCAAGATTCCATTCGGTTTCGCCATGGCGTATGAAAACGAACTCTACTGTATCATCGGATATATGACTATTCTCATTCATGCTATACGCACCCCTCTTTTTCCACCTGTCGCGAGGGCATGGACGCCTGCCTCCCCCGTTCGCCCGGCCTGCGTGGGAGTCACAGGGACAGATCGCGCCAGGTGATGCAGCCGGCCGCCACCGTGAGCCTGACACGGGCTTCGTGTATTTCAGATGCCGGAATCACGAACAGGTCGCGGTCGAGAACCGCCAGATCGGCCCGTTTCCCGACTTCGAGAACACCGGCATCATCGTCGAAGTCGGCAAAAGCCGGGCCCCGCGTGAAACCGTCGAGCATGGTTACCAGATCCACAGCCTGTTCCGGGACAAATGGTTCCACGCCGTTTTTCCCCGTGCCGCATCTCGTCATCGCCGTCTCGATGCCATCGAGCGGGTTAAACGTCAGCATGTCGCCGCCGAACGGCCAGTCGCTGGAAAACGCGAGCGGAGCGGCCGCGTCGCGCAGAGAGCGAAGCGCGAACTGCCTGAACGCCCGCTCCTTGCCAAGGCACGGCAGAGCGACGCCGTCGAAGTTCGAATCCCGATAATACCAGGCCGGCTGAAGGTTGGCGATCACACCGAGCTTCGCGAACCGCGGCACATCCGTTTTATCAATCAGATCGGCATGAGCGATCATATGCCGGCTGTCGCGCCGTCCATTGGCTTTTTGAGCGGCTTCGAGCGCATCGAGGGCCAGCCGCACGGCGGCGTCTCCGACGGCGTGAAAATGGGTCTGGAAGCCGACCGCATCGAGAGCCGCGACGAGGCGACGGACGTCGTCCGGATCCCACATCGCTTCCCCGATCGTATTCTGAGCATCGGCATAGGGCTCTAAAAGCAGCGCCGTACGCCCTTCGACAACGCCGTCGAGGGCGATTTTCGCAGGACCGATCCGGCGGCGCGGCGATTTCCACCGGTTGCGGATTTCGAGCAGTTCTTCGACGTGCTCGGCTCCCCGTTCAGGGTTACCGAACTGGGATGCGGTCACATGCAGGGTCAGTTCTTCGAGCTGTTCAAGCCGCTCCCAGGCCATGATGAACGGGGGCTTGCCCATCGCATCATGAATTGCCGTGATCCCGAACTTTGCCGCCTGTGCAAGAAACAGCCTTGCGCCTTCAATATACTCGTCCAGGCCGGGTTTCGGCAGCTTTCCCGTGACCATGCCCATGGCCGGCCACTCCCGCAGGAAACCGGTCGGTTCGCCGCTTCCGGCCTCCCGCTCGATCGCGCCGCCTGCCGGATCCGGGGTTTCGCGCGTGATACCGGCGAGCCGCAGCGCGGCGGAGTTTACCCAGCCGGAGTGGCCGTCAATGGCCTTGAGAAAAACGGGGCGGTCGGGAACCACCTGGTCGATATCCCTGCGGTGCGGTCCATTCTTCGGAAACGCCGCGTAAATCCAGCCGCTGCCCCGGATGAAAGGCCTGTTCGGGTGCCTTGCCGCGTATTCGCGCAGCTGAGCGAGATATAAAGCCGGTTCGGCCGGCCCGGAGAGACGACACTCGATGAGATCGATGGCACCGATCATCGGATGGAGATGCGCATCTCGAAAGCCCGGTATCACCAGGGCGCCGCACAGGTCGATGACCTCCGTGCCCGGACCGCGTCTGACGGCATACGAGTCTGAGTCGCCGATCCATGAGATGCGGTCATCCGTGATGGCGATGGCCTTGTCCGGGCGCGGACGAACGGCGGTCCTTCCCGGCCAGAGACGCGCATGAATCAGTATAATATCTGCATATATATTGTTCATCCGCTGTCATTTCCTTTTTTCGCCCCAATGGGCGCGCACTTGTCGAACATCTACACGAGGTGCAGGATACAGAGTTCCCCATGCGTGGTCAACAGGATCGCGGCAGGGCCGACGCAGGCCTGTGAGCCACCGATGGTGGCATATCGCTCGTTCTCTCGTGCTTCGGACGGATCCTGCACAACTGATCGCCGGTGGTATATACTCTGTACCGTCAAACAGATCTGAGTCGTCGGATTGTGTTCGACGAACAAAGCCGTTGGGGAGGATTCGATCATGCCTCGCATCTATCTTGAGAACTCTCAATCAATCGGGAAGACGCCCCTGGTGCGGTTGAACCGTGTCACTACCGGCTGTCGGGCAACGGTTCTGGCAAAAATCGAAGGTCGCAACCCGGCCTACTCGGTGAAATGCAGAGTCGGTGCCGCCATGGTGATCGATGCGGAGCAGAACGGCATCCTGAGGCCGGGAGTCGAGATCATTGAGCCGACAAGCGGAAACACGGGCATTGCGCTCGCGTTCACGGCGGCAGCCCGCGGATATCGCCTCACCCTGACCATGCCGGATACGATGAGCATCGAGAGACGCAAAGTGCTGGCGGCGTTCGGCGCATCGATCCTGCTGACGCCGGGTGCAGAGGGAATGCCCGGCGCCGTGAGAAAGGCCGAAGAGATCGCCGCCTCCGATCCAGCGCGCTGGCATCTTCCGCAGCAGTTCAAGAACCCTGCAAACCCGCTTATCCACGAGCGAACGACCGGTCCCGAAATCTGGGCCGATACGGATGGAGTTGTTGATGCCGTCGTTTGCGGCGTGGGAACGGGGGGAACCATAACCGGGATTTCGAGGTATTTCAAAACGAAAATGGATCTTCCGCTGGTTTCCGTCGCGGTCGAACCGGCTGAAAGCCCCGTCATCACCCAGTATCTCGCGAAACAACCGCTCAAGCCGGCCCCCCACAAAATTCAGGGAATCGGAGCCGGCTTCATCCCGGATATTCTCGACCTGTCGCTTGTCGATCGTGTCGAACGCGTTGAAAGCGCTGAAGCAATCGAGATGGCCCGGCGGCTGGCCCTGGAAGAAGGGATTCTGTCAGGCATTTCCTGCGGCGCGGCGACGGTTGCGGCAGTTCGCCTGGCCCGGGAAGCCGAATTCGAAGGAAAGACGATCGTGGTCATTCTGCCCGATTCGGGCGAGCGATATCTCTCGACGCCTCTATTCGAGGGGCTGAAGGTCTGAAAACCGCAGGAACGGACCACGAAGTC
>CAZQYQ010000212.1:0-2812 GCA_964597625.1 uncultured bacterium | reverse complement strand
AACATCAGATATCGTCAGAAGAGAATTGGTTTTCAGAGAAAGGAATTTTGGGATGGCATACACGGTTTTTGTTGATGACAACGCGCATTACATGGATGAAGAAAGCCGTTACAAGCTCGGCGATTTCGAGACGCTCGAAGCGGCGACGGCGGCCGCGAAAAAGCTGCTCGACGACTGGATTCGAGACAACCGGAAAGTCGGAAAGTCCGGAAGCCAGCTGTTCAGCGAGTATTGTTCGTTCGGCGATGACCCGTATATCGTCGGCCCCGACCAGGGCCGAACGCCATTTTCAGCCCGCGACTACGTGCAGAGCTGCACAAAAAGCATGTGGACCGACGATGAATGTTACTGATGCGGCGTTCCTGATGTTCGATCTGCGCTTCAGCACGAACATTATATAACTATAAGTATAATTTTCTTTTCCTCGTTCTTCCGATGAATGCAGAACCGTCATGCCGCTGTTACTTCGCGGGCAGAGGCTCGGTTTTCTGATGAACGAACTTTCCGTCTTTGAACGCGAAGATGTAGGCAGCCGACGTCGGCTCCTGGCCTTCTTTCTCCGGGTAGACCAGGCCAAGCATCGTCACGGTGCCGTCAGCTCCGATGACCATGTCGGAGCCATCCTCTTGCTGCAGATCAGAGACGAGCATGTCGCGGGTCAGGTCCTGTTTCGGGTATGTGCATTGAACCGGAATGAACGTTTTCGAAGCCGCATCATATGTGAAAACGAAAAGTCCGCTGGCGCGGGGGCCGTAGAAAGCTGCTGTAAGGACTTCCGGAACTCCGTCGCCGGTAACATCCTGCAGAGCAAGCGACAGGGCTTTCCCGCCGAGCGTGAACAGCTTTTCTTCCGAGCCCAGCTCTTCGCTTTCGAAAAGCTTCTTGCCGGCTGCATCCTGAATGATCAGCCTGATCGATTCACCCTCTTTGACCTTGAGAACCCGCACATCCGGCGAGTTCGGAATCAGCTTACCGGAGGCGGTTGCCAGATCGAGGCCAAACGAAGCCATCGACAGAAGCGCGATGAACCCAAGCATGCAAACACCGGTCTGGAAGCATTTCATTGTCTTTTCTCCTGAAGTGAAGGGGGTCATTTGTCCCACTTGTACAGATTGTTGGCCTTCATGATGCTGATCAGTTTACTAGCATATCCCGGATCCGTTGCATAGCCGGCCTTCTGGACTTCGCGGGCGAACTGGTCGGGATTGTTCTTGTAGTTCATGCAGTTCTTGTATCTGGAAACCTGACTGATCAAACGGGCATGATCGTCGACGGATTCCTTCCAGGTATTATATTTTCTGAATTTATCGTTGATGGTCACCCATTTTCCGTTATAGCACTCCTTCGTCGGCACGGTCACGGAGCCGGCCGGGCCGGTTCCCTTGATACCAAACAGGTTTTTGGCGCTGCCGATCGTCGAGGAACCCCACCCTGTTTCGAGGGCTGCCTGGGCAAGCGTGACGGATGCCGGAACGCCGGTGGCCGCGAACGTTGCGGCCGCAACGGGGCCGAGCAGTTCGCAGAATTTTGCCGGCGACAGCTTGCCGCCCTTCCAGGCGTTCAGCGCCGCGGATTCGCCAGTGCCGGATGAGGAGGCGGCAGGCTTGGCGGCAGAACTGGCGCCGGTCGTGGCAGTCGCAGCAGTTGAGGCCCTGGCTTTCGCGAGGCGGTCCATGAGCTGGTTCACCCGGGAAGCAAGAGAGTCGAGCTTTGCAAACAACGCATTGATCCGTTCTAAAAATTTCGTGAACACGCTGTTTGAAGCGGAAGACGCGGCTGCATCCTTCGCGGGCTGAGCCCCGCCCGTGCCGACTGCCGGTGCCGTAGCCTGGTCTTTCACCGGATCATGATTTTCAAGCGTCGTCAGCATGTCCTGGGCAAAAGCCCCCGTATACATCATGCCAATGGCGATAACCGCCATCAGAGACCTCAGCCAGACAGATGTTTTCATATGTTCCTCCCAGCGATGTTCAATTTCATGATCCGAACATATCTTACCCGCAGGTTGTGATTTCGTTACTCCTCAGATGTTTTCGCCTGAGGTCGAATTTCATCATCTGAGGTCGGTCGGCAATCGTGGGCCCCGCATGGTTCATGCAGCGGGCTTTTCTTTCTGAAGCTGCATTGCATAAGCTGCCGGGGGAAGATGGCCCAGCCTGATCTGCCTTCACTGACGATTATCGAGCACTTTAATATACCATGTGATACTATTTATCGCGTTCTTTCTCGTCTCATAGCGTATGTGATGAACGAGTCCGTTCTTCAAACAATACTGGAGATTCATGAATAGTATGCCGTTTATTTTTGACAAAAATGGGAACCCCCATCCGCATGCCTTAACATTCGTATCTTATGATAGGATGAAAGAGAAGTTGACTTCGATTCCCAAGGTGACAGTTCGGAAGAACTTGAGCGAAAAGCTTGATCATTTTGTAGGTGAGTTCCGAAATGCAATCAAGCCTCTGATTTGGGAACAATGGTTTGGAGGCAGTTTTACCACAACGAAAAAGCATCCGGGGGATGTGGACGTGGTTAACCTCATTGATTGCGAAACGCTTAATTCTGCTGGAGCTACAATTGAGCCATTTTTAACGATCGATGGGGAGATGAACTCCAAGTTGATCTACAAGGTGGATTCATACCTCGTCCCGATCTTCCCAACGAAAGATCCAAGATACGCGATCACCCAGGATCGAAAGAATTACTGGACAAAGAAGTTTGGTACTGATCGAAGTGGAAACTTGCGTGGGATACTTGCGGTGAGGCACAGCTGATGTCTGAGATAATACACAGAAAGCCCGAAGATATTATT
>CAZQYQ010000211.1:0-8375 GCA_964597625.1 uncultured bacterium | reverse complement strand
GTTATCGTTCCCCCCCCGAGAGCGACAGCCCAGGGAACCGGCGCGAAAGGCGCAACGAAGCAGGCGAGCGCAGGTCGAAATGCCAGCGGCCAGAGAAAGGGCTGCGCTGAACCGCATTCCCGGCGCACGTGCATGATCGTAACGACAAGCCAGAGGAGCGACCAGGCTGCGGTTGCAATGAACTCTGCATGAAGCCCGAACCGTGCGAACGCGCTTCCGACAAGAAGTGCCGCCGCCGTTTCAACAAGCGGATACTGACAGGAGATCGGAGCGCCGCAGTAGCGGCATTTTCCGCGAAGAAACAGCCAGCCGAAAATAGGGATAAGATCGAGCGGCGACAGCTGATGATGGCAGTAAGGGCAGGAGGAAGGCGGAAAAACGACGGAACGGCCTTCGGCCATTCTCAGAATCACGACATTACTGAAACTGCCCAGCAGACTTCCGAACAGCGCGAAAAAGAAGATGAGAAACGGTTGCAGAACGTCTGGGGAAATCGGGGTGGTCTCTGGCATGAGCCAAGGCTAGCAGGAAGGGGCTTTCGCGTCAAAGAAAAAAGGGCGAAATTGCTTTCGCCCTTTTATTTCTGAGATCAGAATTACCTGTTGTCTTCAACCCAGCCGTGGACTGCGCAGAAGATACGGCCCTGGCCCGTAAGATCGGAGCCGCCGTAGCTGCAGTTGGTTTCAGGCTTGGAGATACCGCCCTTCAGGTAGTTGTTGCTGGAGAGCTTGGAGATAACCGCATCACTCATGGCTGCTTCCATGTCGGAGTTGTCCATGTTATACATCTCGATGGCGCCCAGCAGAACGCGAATGTTGGCGTAGCACGCCTTCTCGCGAGCTTGCTCACGAGCCTTGCGGAAGTTCGGGATGGCGATAGCCGCCAGAATACCGATAATGGCAATAACGATCATAAGTTCAATAAGGGTGAAACCGCGTCGCTTCATCATAGTTTTCACCTCCTTTCTGTTTTTACTTCACACACTTCAAGCTTACTGGCCCTGGTAAAACATGTCAAGGTACCCCGGAACGTCCGGCTGAAAGCCTGCTATCAGCCCTTCAACATGCGTTCGAGCTCCTTGGGGTGCATCGTGTGAACCATCGCCTCTTCGAGAGTGATGTCGCCGCGCATGTACAGGTCGCGCAACGACTGCTCGAAGGTGATCATTCCTTCATTCTGGCTGGTCTGCATAATGGTGTAGAGACCTGAGATCTTCTGCTCGCGGATGCAGTTCGCAACGGCCGGATTTCCGGTCAGAACTTCGCAGCAGACGACACGGCCTTTTCCGCTGGCGATGGGAAGCAGCTGCTGGGCGACAACGGCGCGCAGGGTGAACGAGAGCTGAGAGCGGATCTGCGGCTGCTGATGCGGGGGGAAGATATCGATGATGCGGTTGATCGTCTGAGCGGCATCGGTTGTATGCAGGGTTCCGAAGACAAGGTGACCTGTTTCGGCCATGGTTAGAGCGGTGCTGACCGTTTCGAGATCGCGCATTTCACCCACGAGAATGACATCCGGGTCTTCGCGCAGGATGTGGCGCAGAGCTTCGGTGAACGAGTGAGTGTCGATGCCCAGTTCGCGCTGATTGACGACCGAACGTTTGTGATAATGCAGATATTCGATCGGATCTTCGACGGTGATAATGTGGCAACGCTGTTCTTCGTTGATGATGTTGATCAGGGATGCCAGGGATGTCGATTTCCCCGAGCCGGTCGGGCCGGTAAACAGGACCAGACCCTTGTTAAACTTCGTGAACTCGCGAATCTTCGCCGGAAGCCGAAGTTCTTCAATGGTCGGAATCTTGGTCGGAATGACGCGGAATGCCGCGCCGATACAGCCGCGCTGTTTGTAGACATTGACACGGAACCGGCCGAACCCGTGGACCGAGTAGGACAGATCGAGCTCAAACTTTTCCTCAAACTCTTTCTGCTGCTCGGCTGTCAGCATGTTATAGATGAGAGACCGCGTATCCATGGGGGTCAGCACATCCAGGTCGGTGGGGACAAGCTCGCCGTCGACGCGTATGACGGGCGGAGTGCCCACCGTGATGTGTAGATCCGAGGCCTCGTTTTCGATGACCAGATTCAGTAGATCATTGAGGACGAACATTCCCTGACGCTCCTGTTAAGCCTACTTCTATGTAAAGTGAGAACTATAGTATCGGGCGATCAGTGTTCGCCCATCGTGACGCGAACGACTTCCTCGATCGATGTCGTGCCGAGCAGGGCTTTTCGAAGAGCCGACTCACGGAGCGTGAGCATGCCTTCGTCGATCGCCTGCTTGCGGATATCATCCGTCGAGCCGCCATTCAGAATGATGTCGCGGAGGCGTTCCGTCATGATCATGACTTCGTAAACGCCGAGGCGGCCCTTGTTTCCTGAATTGCTGCAGGTCTCGCAGCCTTTGCCCTTGTAGAAGAGCATGTTTTTGTCGTTGATATGAGGCAGTTCAAGGCGGCGCAGCAGCTCGGGCGTGATGCCGAACTGGGAGATCTGTTCAGCGCGCGGCTTGATCTCGTATTTGCAATCCTTGCAGACCTTGCGGACGAGACGCTGGGCCTGGATCAGAAGAACCGACGTCGTGACCATGAATGGCTCGATGCCCATGTTGCAGATACGGCCGATCGTTGAAGGGGCATCGTTCGTATGCAGCGTTGAAAGGACCAGATGGCCCGTCATCGACGCCTTGATGGCGATTTCCGCCGTTTCAAAGTCTCGGATTTCGCCGACCATGATGATATTTGGATCCTGGCGGAGGAAGGAGCGCAGCGCAGCCGCGAAATTCAACCCGATCTCGGGTTTGCACTGAACCTGGTTGATTCCCGGAAGCATGTATTCGACCGGGTCTTCAGCCGTCATGATGTTGCGATCGATCGTGTTCAGCGACGTGAGCGCCGAATACAGGGTCGTCGTCTTGCCCGAACCCGTAGGGCCCGTGACCAGCGCGATTCCATACGGTGAGGCGATACCGGCTCTGAATCGTTTCAGCGTCTCGGGCTCGAACCCCAGGTCTTCGAGATTGACGCGCAGCGACGTCTGGTCGAGAATTCGCATGACGATCTTTTCGCCCCAGATGACGGGCAGAATCGAGACGCGAAGATCGATCATGCGGTTCGCGACCTTGATCTTGATGCGGCCGTCCTGCGGAAGGCGCTTTTCAGCGATGTTCAGCGACGACATGATCTTGATGCGTGACGTGATGGCTGCGGTCGCCTTTTTGGGCGGCGACATTGCCGTGAACAGCACGCCGTCCTGGCGGTACCTGATGCGAAGCTCTTTTTCGAAGGGCTCGATATGAATATCGGAAACGCCGTTCTGAACGGCCTGTGAAATGACGAGGTTGCAGAGCCGGATGATCGGCGCATCGTTCTCACCGAGCTCACCGAGCTGGTCGAGATCGTCACCGCCACCGCCCGCTTCGCCTTCCCGGCCGATGTCGTCAAGTTCGCCCATCAGTTTGTCCTGCTGGGCAACGGCGCCGTACGCATCCTGCAAGGCTTTGTTGATGTCGCTCTGAGTCGCGACGACCGGCTTGACCATCAGGCCCGTCATGAGCTGAATATCGTCGATCGCGATGATGTTCAGCGGATCGACCATCGCGACCGTCAGCTTGTTCCCGACCTTGTTGATCGGGATCAGCATGTGACGCTTGGCGATGTGCTCAGGAACCAGTTTTGCAATGACCGGGTCGATCAGATAGTTCGAAAGATCGATATAGGGAATCTTGAGCTGCTTGGATAGAATCTGGACGATGTCATGCTCGGTGACGAGATGCATTTCGACCAGCACGGCGCCCAGTCGCTTGCCGCTCTTCTTCTGAAGCGCAAGAGCCTGTTGCAGCTGTTCTTCGTTGATGAGGCCTTCCGCGATGAGCGCATCGCCCAGGCGCATCTTTTTCGCCGCATGCTGGATGTCAGTCATTCCTGCAGTTCCTTCCTATCCACGGATGAGGTTCGTCATGGCGCTGCGCATGGCGCCTTCGGGAGCTTTCTGCCCGGTTACAAGCGAGAACGCCGCGGCACCCTGGCGAATCAGCAGCTCGGAACCGTCAATGATACGCGCTCCGGCTTCCCTGGCTGATCGTAACAGCCGGGAGGGAGTCCCGTAATTCATGTCGATGTACAACGTTCCAGCTCCGTCGATTTCATTCAGCACGTCGAGACGATCATTGTCGTGCCACCCGAGAGAGGTGGCATTCACAATAATATCGGCACGATGCACGGCATCCGAGAGTGCTCTGTCTTCCCAGGGCGTGGAAATCACCTGAGTATGACCTGTCGGGAAGGGCGTTTTCAGGCGATTACCAGTCCGATTCGTCCAATATACCACGGGAGTTTCTCTTTGGCAAAGAGCCCACAGAACCGCCCGTGCAGCCCCGCCGGCTCCCAGGAGCAGCACTCGTTCAGCCTCGGGAAGCGTTTGCAGAAGATCGTAAAACGCATCCGCATCCGTGTTCGCTCCGGCGATTTCTTCTGTATTCGGGAACCAGATCGTGTTGACGGCTCCGATTTCCGCCGCGGCTCCGCGGAGGCTTGTACAAAGCCTGAACGCTTCTTCCTTGTGGGGGCGCGTAACGTTGAGGCCCGAAACGCCGGCCGCTTTCAGCCCGCGCAAAGCGATTTCCAGCTCTGGAGGGGGAACCCGGAACGCGAGATACACAGCGTTCATTCTGGTCGCGGCGAACGCGGCGTTCCAGATAACCGGACTCAGGGAGTGATCAACCGGATCGCCAAGCAGGCCGAAAAGTCTGGTGCGGGCGGTAATGTCCATTGACACGAAGGCCCCGGCTTGCGCCGGGGCCGATTGATCCGTTACGTGAAGCTTTTCATGGCTTCTTCCTCGGTCTCGAAAATCTCGAAAACCTTGGTGAGCCGTGTCAGTTCGAACAGTTCCTGGACCGCCGGCGAAAGGCGAATGAGTTTCAGATCACCTTTCGATTTCTTAACCTTCTTCAGCGTTGCCGCAACTACGCCAAGGCCCATACTGTTCAGGTAGTTCACTTCCTGGAAATCCATGATCAACTTGGACTGACCTTCAGCAACGATCTGATCGATCTTATCCTTGAAATCGTTGACCGTTTCGGTTCCGATCTCGCCACGCAGGACGATCAGGATGACACCGTCAGCCTTGGGCTTTAAATCGATTTTCAGTTCCATAATATCCTCCCAGGGATGCTCAACTTCGAGCCCGATAACACTACCGCATTTTTTCTGATGATGCAAGACGCTGGGGATGAGCCCGCCAATTTTCAGAAAAGATCAGTCACTCCGAAGAATTTCGGGCGCGGTGATCCGCGCCCGAATGGGGTCTGAGGCTGTCTTCAGAACTGCTTGGATGCCGACATCCTGTGAGCTTCGCCCAGGGTTTCATCGACATATGAATAGTCAAACCGCCAGGTATCCAGCTTGAAGCTGGCGCCCAGGGTCAGATCCCCGGCCTGCGTGCCCATGCGGACCGCGGCGTTGTCGTTCAGCCAGAATTCTGTGCCGGCGCGGAACTTGGCATCCAGATCCTCGACCTTGTTCAGATCAACGGCGACCGTCATGCGGTCAGAGGTCTTGTAAGCCGCACCCAGGGTCGTGGTGACCGGAACGGTGTCAGAATGGCCGGTGTCGGTGTCCCACTTCAGGCTCTCGCCGATATCGCGGATCGAAAGACCGAGCGTTCCTTTATCCGATGCCTTATACAGGAAGCCGAGGTCGAGACCCCAGCTGTCCGCCGAGTTGGTGTAAAGATCCTGGTTGATTCTCTTGACGTTCACGCCACCGTACAGCTTCTCGGAAAGCTTCCGTGCATACGTCCCGAACGTCGCCGACTCGGTGTCGTCAAAATATCCGAAGATATAGACGGGCTGGCCGGCAATGTACTGCCCGGCCTGGTTTGTGGCGGGATTGTCACTGGGTCCCGGATTCCAGGCCAGCTTCGTTTCAGGAATACCGTCGATGCCGAACCTGATGTGCGACAGGGCGACCGTGTATTTTCTCTTCCCGTCCTTGTCCTTCATGACATGGGCGTAGTTGAGAAAATTATACTTGCGGTCGAGAGTCAGGTTGGCATGCATGAACGATGCCTCCGACTTCTCGAGCGTCGCAAGTCCGGCGGGGTTCCAGAACGCCGCCGTCGAATCGTCGGCGATGGCCGTGAAAGCGCTGCCCATGCCGAGGGCGCGTGCTCCAACACCCATCTTCAGGAACGCTCCGGCCCGGCCGGCCGAATCTGCGGATACCGGCGCCGCCGTTGCTGCAACCAGCGCGGTGAGGAGGAGAAGTTTGCGGATCATACTCATGTGAATCCCCCTTGGCAAACAATGAGACTGCTCATCAACCCCTTTCGACCGAAACCGCAGTTTCCCGAATGGATATTTATAAAAAATGAAAGAAAGATGATGCAGACGGACAGATTGAAGGTACGCAAGGCAGGTGTGATGGCCTTTTCCAGCTGCGTGAGGCTGAAAAAGTTTTTTAGGGTCTCAGGAACAGGTCCTGTGATCCGGCGGATGACCTTGACATGCCCCCGGACGAATAATATTTATGCATATATAATCGGCCGTGCCGCTGCGCATCTTGCCTGACGGAGGCTGGGATGCCGGTCATTGTCGTGTTGATCGATCGGTCAAGCCTCGGGTGCATGCGCTGATTTCCTGATTTCTCAAGCCGATATCGTTGTGATCGTCGCATCTCTGGGAGCACCCACGTTTCGGCCGCAGGTGATTTTCTTCAACAACACGGCTTTTCAGGCTGTGCCTTGTCGGTTTTGGAAAGCACATCCATCGCGTCGGGGAACATTCACTTCTTCGCGAGGGATATTTTCATCCAGCGAATGAAAATGAGGAAAAAGAAGGCACCGAAGAAGATTTCCAGTAGGGCAAGCACGGGGATGCCGCCTTCGCCGAAGAGCTTCAGACCACGAACGACGAGTTCCACGCCGAATGCGGGAAGGAGAACGATGGATGATGCCGACGTAAAAGCGATGACGAGAAGAAGAACGGAAAAAGCCCCCATTTCCACCGGATACAGGAAAGAGAAGTCATCCATTCCGCCCATCAATCGCAGGAAGGCGGCAAGGTGGATCGTCCCGGAAACTCCGCCGATAACGGCGATGATGCGTGTAATAAGGGGAAAGACCTTTTGTACAAGTTCATTTTCGAGAAGCGCTTCAAGTTGGATCGTTGAAATGATTCGCTCCTGGATGCTCACCGCCCAACCGACGAGCAAGGAGAGGATGTTGCGGTTCCACACAGAATCGGTGCCGGTTTCCTCGAGCCTGGTTTCTTCACGAGACAGAACGATGTTTGTCATCGTGTCCCCGAGGATTTGTCCGAAAACCGTTAACAAGCAGATCAGGAAGGCCATTTGCGGGACGAAAAGAGCGGCCATCTCAGGGCTTTCTTCGCGCATAGATTGCAGCACTGCCCGAAAAGAAGAGAAACCTCCATCAAAGCTGAAAACGAGGCCCACGGCAAAGCTTATGACCGCCCAGGCGATCGCGTTTCGCACCTTTCGGCTTGATTGGATGCCAGGCAGCGACTCGCTGGAGGGTACGAGTGGCGCTGTTGCAACACATACGATCTTGTTCGGTTTTTGCGAAGTTGTGTCATCTTCCACACGATTCGCCGTGGGGATACCATCTTTGCCCGCCATGCGATAGTCCTCTGTCATTCGGATTTTCCACGGTCTCAACGTCAAATACGAAATCTGAGTTCAGCTGAAAGTGTATCGCATACCCATGTTCTGCTGCAAAGGGGAGGTGAAATCACCTCGCCTGATCGACCGGTATCTGATCGCGATCGGCCGCATAATCATTGTTTTCAGCATCTCGACGATCTGCCAGGAGACCGTGCAGCAGGTTGCAATGGGACAATCAGCCAAAACCGATTGCAGGTGGCGAACTGGAACCCTTCACGTGTTCTGGCGGATAATGAAACACCGCCCCGGGGTTTCCCGGAGCGGTGTATTTCTGATTATATACGATCAATTCGCTGAATATACTCCGAGGCGGACGAGGGTCTGGTAGATCTGATCGGTGGGGCTGCCCGAGGCCGGATCTTCCTGGTGCGCCTGCGTCAGGTGAGATGCGGCACTCGTTTTGTCACCGGTCCAGAAGTAGCAGAAGGCGAGCATCGCATGCACTTCGGCGTTGCTGATGCCGATCGGATGATCGACCCGTGGGGTGAATTTGGAGCTGGTGCTCACGATGCCCGCATCACGGATGGATTTGATCGCATTCGGCAGGCCGCTGGCTTCCCCGCTCTGAATGAGAGCCGCGGCCAGCCCGATGCGGGCCTCATTGCTCAGGGAAGCGCCCTGCGTGAATGCCGAGATCGCTGAACTGGTTCCCGATGATCCGGCGCACTGCCCCGGCTGTCGTTGGCCCGAT
>CAZQYQ010000210.1:0-8376 GCA_964597625.1 uncultured bacterium | reverse complement strand
CCCGAGCAACGCTGCTCCACCGGGATGGGATTGCACATTATGAACTACCGTGCGCGCAGCATTGGCGGCACTCTTCGTGTCGAGCCTCACCCGCCTAGTGGCACAAGTGTCACCTGCTCCGTCCCCCGCGAAGAAGCCCATTAGTCCAATTAGTTCATTTGCGCAGCCACTGCTTGCGTCCATCGCGAACCTTTGCAAGACTGGGGGTGTGAGATTGACGGTGAATGCTGATGACGTCGGATGCTTTAGGACGAGTCTGCGTTGCGTGGTGGCTTTCGGCCTCAATGGCTTTCCTTTCGCAACAACAGCTCGAATCGCAGAGCAACGTCAGCTCCACGACTATCCACCATACGACGTTTACGGGATCCGGGCAAATCGGATGTTCAGCACATCTTTTGCCGTCAACAAGGTTCCGAAGTCGAAGACGGTCGTCTTGCCGTCACACTCGCGGATAAGTTTTCTTTTGCCCTGTTGGGCCCAAATGACATCTGAAGTCAGTAATTCGAGTTTATTCCCGAACCTGACAGTCTTCATCTCCAGCTTCTGATCGGTGACATCCACAACCGTCGCTTGGGCAAGATCATCGCGAAGCAGTTCCATGGCGCCTGTGTAGATATACCACGTAGCCGTCTCACGGTCCTGCTTGGTTCCTTGCCGATTGACGGAGCTATACACGTTGTTGAGGAGGCCAAGAAATAGCCCGAAAACAAGCACGCACACCGTAATTTCGACCAGCGTGAACGCATGACGTTTTTTGTGGCAAAGTGGAGTCTTCAAATTTCCGCATCCTCCAACACTCGATACCCCTTCACCACGAGGACTTTTTTGAGGTTCTTCATATTCGCCTCTTTCGAAATCAGCGAGACGGTGACCTTGATCTCGATAACTCGCCCCCACGGATTTTTAAGGCGTTCATCCGGCATGACGGGCTGATTGACCACCGAAACCTCAGTAAGCCTGGTCAAACCAGAATAGCAAGGAGGAACTCCAAGTTTTTCTGTGGTCAGAGCAGCTGGGAAAGAGGCATCCGCCAGTTCCTGGCCGAGAAGCGGTTTCAACGAGGCCCAAGGAACCCGCTGCAAACCAACGATCATGGACGATGCCATGCTCGTCGCCTGGAGTTCGTGAATGCTGCTGGTCGTCACCCGTCGTGTTTCCGTCAATAGGGAAAAAATGGGAATCATTCCCATCGTCAGGATTCCCAGGGCTATGACGACTTCGATAAGCGTTGTCCCTCTCAGGCTTTCCCTCATGGTCAAAACCCCTCTCCGGTAGAACTGCCACGTATTTTGCTAAACTCTACCCGTCCTCAAGAACAATGTCAATTCACGAACCATGAATGTGACTTGTACTCATGAGGCTGATGTCACAATAATAGTCGATGCTATTTTAGTAGCGGTATCGGTTGCCGTGTTTTTTTCCGTTATCTGGAAGATACATCCGGCAGTGTTTTTCGGAGTTGCTTCTGCTGTATTCTATAAGGAGAATTTCTGGAGGCCGGGTTTTGTCTTTTCACGTTGCAGGTCCCTCTTTTGATAATCTTCCTCATCCGTGGCGGAGAAGTCTCACGAGAATTTCCGGAAGGATTCCGGGAAAACGCATCGGAGTTGCCGTCTCCGGGGGCGGTGATTCGGTTGCTCTTTTGCGCTTGCTGGAGCCTCTCCAGGCATCGGGAATCTGCCATCTGATCGTTTTGCATGTCGATCATGGATGGCGGCCGGAAAGCGCGGCTGAGGCCGTCTGGGTGCGCGATCTGGCAGAACGCCTGGGAATCGGTTTTTGCGGTGTGACGTTGAAATCTTCCCAAGATGGTTCGCAGCAAAAAATCAGTGAGGCTTCTGCCAGAGCCGGAAGACTTGCGGCGTTTGCTGAAATTTCCGCGAAGGAAAACCTGGATGCCGTAGCCCTTGGCCACAATGCCGACGACCAGTATGAAACGGTTGTCATGCGTATGCTGCGTGGAACATCGCTTCAGGGCCTGGGAGGAATCCGGGAACGGAGACGTGTCCGGATCGACGGCAGACCGTTACTGCTCTGGCGCCCGCTGCTGGAATTTTCTCGGGCTGAATTGAGGGCGTTTCTTGAGCAGCGGGGCCAGGAATGGCTCGAAGATCCCTCAAACAAATCACCGAAGTTTCTTCGCAACCGCATAAGAAACGAAGTCGTGCCTCTTCTTGATTCTTTGCGACCTGGTGTCGCAAAGCGCGTCTGCAGGCTTGCTGACGATCTTCAGTCCGCAGCCGGGCTTATACAATCCCGGGTGAAGGCGCTTTGTCGTGCATCACAGAAGAACACTCTCCACCTGTCCGGCGATCATCCCGATTTTCTCATCAGGGAAGCCATAAGACGCTGGCTGATGAATGTTCTGAAGATCAGTGAGCCTTCCCGGGCGGCTCTGGAGCGCCTCTCCGAGTTGTTAAGCGCAAAGCGCAGCGGGCGGACGGTGTGTGTGAAAGGCAAAAGAATCATGAGCGTCCATGGCGGACTCGTTTTTATCCCGCAGGAAGAAGCGAACATGCCTTTTTTGGAAAAGCTGCTTGAGCCCGGAATCATCAGCGGATCTTTCGGCTGGGATTTTCTGCTTGGTGCTTCCTGCCCGACCAGCCTGGACTCTTCAGCAGACACAGCTGCTTCGGCGGATACGGTATGGATAAATCAGGATATCTATGCCGGCCCTTTTGTCGTGCGTTGCAGAAAACCCGGCGACCGTTTTCACCAGGCAGGGGCTCCGGGGGGAAAAAAGCTGGCCAGATGGCTTATTGACAGACATGTTCCCAGGCATACCCGCGATTCCCTGATTCTGATTGCAAGCGGTTCGGAAATTCTCTGGATTCCGGGAATGGCTGTTGCGGAAGGAGTCAGAACAGTAGCTGAATCCGGATGGCTGATGCTCAGCAGACGTAAAAAAAGCCCCTGATCAGGGGCTTCAGGGGCTTTTCAATCGTACTCGATCAGTTGCGTTGTTGCTTTACCAGTTCTTCGATCTGGGCAAGCTGCATTCCGAGGCCCATACCGGCCGGCTTGCCGTTCACCATCGGCCAGACACCCTGAACCAGGTTGATGATCTCGAGGGTATCGCCGTCGGTTCGTTTCAGAAAAACGACGCATGCCTGGCCTTTTGGCGGAAACTGAGGCTGATCCTCGATCCAGCCGATTTGTCCGGGGTTTCCTGACTGGCGGGTCATCACAACGAACGGCTCTGCCGGCTTCCAGATTCCCTTCAGAATTTTGTCAGGCTTCAACTCATTTCGCACCGTCGTTATCTGATCCTTGTCGGTCGCAACTTCTTTTGTGGTAACGACAGTAGCAATTGCGATAATTTCCGCTTTGCGGACAAGATCAGGTAGTTTCAGGGTGGCGATCATCGCCTGGCAGGCACAGGCAATGATGAATATTGCAGCTATTGCAGAGAGAATATATTTCGCGCGCATCAGTATTCCTTGCCTCCCATGACGTTCTGGCGGATGAATTCATACCGGGCGGGATTACTCTGCTTCATGCGGGCTCCGGCCTGCCAGTATTGCCTGACGGACTCGGCGAAATCCTCGACCGGCTGTGTGTTGCCGTAACTCGAAACGGAGCTCGGATTCGGCTTGCCACTCATCCAGAACTGCTGCTGCCACGATCTGACGAGTTGGGGATTATTGGCCTGGAACGTGTGCGTCATTTCATGAACGAGTGTACCCTGGAAAGTGCCCTGGTAGCATGTGCTGTTAAGCAGATGAACGGTTGGGATGCCCATTCTCACGTACCCGAGAACACCGGCACTCTGGAACACCGCGTCACGCTGGATGGTCTTGGTATTTGATCTGAAAGCCGCCGGGAGAGTGGCAAGCACTTTATTGGCTTCTTCAAGTTGCTTCTGGCTCCATGTGGCGCCGTCTCCGTCGTTCGCCGAGATGCCGTATTTCGACTTCATCTCCGCCTTCAGACCGGCGATGGAGGATGTGGTGCCCGATGTGGTTCCGGTAGTGGCGGTGGTTGTTGTCTGGGTCGTCGTTGTCGGGGTCGTCGGGGTTGATGTCGGTGTGGTCGGCTGAGTTGTCCCGGTCTGGGGAATGCGGATGATGATTACTTTTCCACCAAGGCCCGCGCCGTATTTTGAAAGAATCTGCTGAATAATACTTCTGATCAGGGCTTCCAGCTGTGATGCGCTGAGCTGGCACTGCTGAAAATGAACCGGGGCAGCTTCATCGCCAGTCTGTTGAACCGCTGCCGCCCGGCTGTCTTCAGGTTGCGCTGTTTCCGTGACGGTGTTGGGCTCCTTGTTCTGCCCCGACTCGCTTGCCTGATAGAGAGTGTCGAGATAGCTTCCCGACTGAGCCAAGACAACGGCGGGTACCGTCTGGAACATGGCTGTGAGGGCGAACACGAGAACGAGCATAAGCAATCGTATGCGCGCGTTCATGAAAAACCTCCCTGATCTGAATGTGGTTATTTATATAAATTATACAGGAGCTTTGATGTGTTGGGGAAAACCTGTCCAAACTTCACTATTCTTAACCTTATAAAACAAATACGAACCGGATTCGGTTACAGGGTGTTGCCCAAGCTGCAGATTTTTGGGTGTGCTCACCGAAGTTGTCGTATCAGACGAGCCGGGAAAAGCTTGGTAGAGAGAACCAGCTCTTTTCCCTTCACTCCCGCCTTGTCCTGGCCCCCAAAACGGGCCTGAAGGTTTATCCACAAAAAAGGCGTTCCAGACGCGGTCGGGCTGCCCCCGATTTCTTCCGTGGCCAGTTCCCATGAAAGGGATGCAATTCTTCCGTTCACAAGTGTCCGCGGCCGGGAGCCTCCTGCTGAGCGGGATATGGAACCCTTCCCGCTGCCGGGCTCATACAGATACTCGACGAGGGTCGTCTGATCGCTTTCGCCTGTGTACACCGTCATGGCCAGGCGCTCCGGCGTGATCTTGATTGCTTCCCGCCAGCGATCGGGTGAAAGCCGCTTATCAAAAACCGCATTCACGAGGTCGTTTCTCAGGAGTGCGAGAAACATTCCCCCCTCCTGGAGCGTGACGCCTGTTTCCTCGCCCTTCGAAAAACTCCGTCTGAACTGTGTCATCAGAAGAGTGATGCCTCCGATGATGGTCGTTGCAAGAGCGATCACGACCAGCATCTCGACGAGCGTGAAGCCGCGGCTCCTTATGTACAGCCTCTTCTCGGATTCACGTGAAACCATTTCAGTTTTCCCTCGCCAGAAGGCTTTTTACCGTGAAACGGCGTGGCTGCGCCTTGGAGTCTCGATCTTTGAGGGTGATGGTGACAGCAACTTTTTTGAGGCGCACGCGACCGTCTTTTTCGATATTCGTCACCAGCAACTGCCTTTCGATATCCGGGACACTGCTGATATGAAACCTCAGGGGAGTTGCGGAAGACATCAGCTGCCCGTCACGGATCTGTTCATTGCGGAAAACACCGGTTGGAACAAGGTCGAACGGTGACGCCATGATCTGCTCGAGAAGTTCGATTGCCGCCGTGTGCGTCGTCAGTTCCTCCGAACTCATGCTCAGGCCGCGATTGCCGGCACCGAAGGAGACCATGACGGGAATCATGACCGCGCTCATGAGGCCGACCGCCACCAGGATTTCGACCAGCGTTAGAGCTCTGCATTTCCTATGCGCTGCTGTGTTATTCATGCCAGGAGCTGTCCCTGTCAGCGATATGGATCTTGTAGAAACGTTGATAGCCGGACTGCGTCGGATCCTGAATCTCCCGGTACCGAATGACTCCGCCTGCCGAACGAGAGTCGGGCGGCAGATTCCCGATGGCAAGAGTGCCGGTCAGGTCCATCCGGGCCTGGCAGGACAGTTCCGCTTTCGGAGCCAGGACATTCAGCTGGTTCGGAAGGGCGTTTTCAATGGCGACATGGGAGCCATTCAGAAGGACAACGGTCAGAGCATCGGCCGGCGTCGTCATCTGCACTCCGCGAAGCGACAGGTCTCCTTCATCGAGAACAATCGATCCGCCGCCGCTGACCTTCAGGGGGGGGCTTTTGCCGGCCGGAGGCAGGGTGAGGGTCATTTTTTCCGCGTTGTGGATCCGGATGAGATCGTTCAGCTGGAGCATTCCGGTTTTTTCGTCAAGACATGCTTTCCAGAAATCGGCAATGGTTGAAAATTCAAGCTGGGAGCGCTTTTGCATGACGTCGGCCGCCTGCGCGGCATCTGCACGACCACGGTATAAAAGCATCTCGTCACGCTTCAGTTCTATTTTTTCCCCCTCATCGAGTTCGAGAAGAGCCTGAGATGATGGGTACTGGCGCGGTGTTTTCGCGGTCACGACATCCTGCATCGTGTTATAGAGACATACATAGGGCGTCTCGATAATTCCGCTCATGAGAGGCTTGTACTGCTGAAAACTGCTGCAGAGAAGGCCGGCCGCAAGAATGGGACCTCCGGTCTTCCGGCCCAGCACGTCCGTGATCATCCGGCCCGGGTCAAATGCAGATTCCGGCATAGAAGGGAGCAGATACATGGCCGGAGGCCTGAGTGCCGAAAGCTTCGCGGCGATATCCGGATCTTGTGGGGTCACGTCGAGCGTTGCGAATTTCGGAAACGCGGCATAGACATTTCCAACGACTTTCGTGCGTGACTGGAATCCTTTACGGGCTTCGCCGAAGAGGTGCAGCTGCGAAGACTGGGCGCCGTAGACGGCTTTGTCCCGCGTCGAGAGAATGCCTTCGTGGTACATCGCGTCGTGGTCTGCTCGGGAGCTTTTGTCATGAAAGCCCTCGAGGACAAACCCGTGGCCGAGATTATAGAAAACCTGCCGGCGGGGATCGGTGTCGACCGGCAGCTGAACGGGGCGGGAAAAAATCTCTGAGAGCTGTTCCGGCGGTGTTTTGAATCTGATCGCCTGAAACGTGTTGACGTTGCTGACGTCGTAGAAGTGAAAAATTTCGCCCATCGCGCCTGCGCCGGAAGTTATCTGTAGTCTGACCCGTCTGCCGCCCAGGAAGATCCAGCCGCGCTTTTGCCAGACATCTGCTGACGTATCGGCTGAGAGAGCTGCCGCGAGCGGCTTCTGCTCGAGGGGCGATTCGGGAGTGTCGTGGTTGAGGCAGATCAGGGGCCTGGGCCCGTCGGTGATACTGCCTGCATAATCATTGCGGATGATATTGTAACGCCCTTCCTGCCCGCGCATGGCGTCAGCAACGTGAAGCGTGAATTTTGAAACCACCGGCGGAAGGATGCTGGCAACGGTTACAAGGCGTTTCACCGTTAAAACGCGGCGAACCCCCTTGTATTCTCCGGCAGATTCTATTGAAAGATAGCCGGATTTTGCTCCTGGGTCTGCCCAGACGGCGGGATCCGTTTCCGTCTGCCTGAAGTTGCGCAGCCAGACTTCGACCCGGATGGCGGCTGTTTTGTCGGTCTCCGCAGCGAAGCTCTTCAGCTCTTCATTCCACGAGTCTTTGAGAAACGGCATCAGGGACGTATCCGCCAGGTTTTCGGGCCGGGTGAGGAGTCTGGCCAGCTCGGCATTGTCCGTCGATCCGTCGATCCGGGCATCCCGGAGCGCATCTCTCACCGACCTGACAGAGACGTTCAGCCCTGCTTCGGCAAGAAAATGCGCGACTTCGCCGGAGGTAATGTGGTGAATGTTCGCTTCCTGTCGGCCTGCATACTGATGGAGCGTGAGACCGAGCAGCAGCAGAACCGCGCCCAGGACGATCACAAGGACCATGACGACGCCTGCCCGTGTCCGTAGAAGGCCGGGTTCGACCATGCGGTTCAGGGAGCAGTCGTTGCCGGAGGTTCGGATTTCCCGGCATCAGATGCCGGCAGGAAGAAAATCTTCCATGCGTGGCCGGGTGGTGGAGCATGGCCTCCCGGCGCGGCTTCGGAATTCTGACCGATCGATATCGAAACGGAAGCCGGCATGGAGGCCCCATCTGGCGAAGGCATTCCGGCCGATGAACCCGTTTCAGCACGGGCAGCCGGTGCAGCCGGGGCTCTGACAGCCCGCGCGGAAATGGTGCGAGCCCAGCTTTCGGCCTTGACCTGAGCATCCATCAGCCATGCATCCGCTCCGTCGGGTCTGGCAGTGACCGTGAGCCAGGCTCCGGGTGCTATTTCCTGCCTGATGAGAGGTTCATTGCCCGGTGTGGTCTGGAGATTATCCAGGCGAGACATGCAGAGAATGAAGGCCGATTCCATCTGGTAATCAGCTTTCTGCTCGAGCAGGAATGGCGGCGGCGACATCTTTCTGAGCGAGTTGAGCGTGAAGGTCGTGCCGATAATGACTATTCCGAGCAGAATGGCAAGGATCATATACAGCGTTACGCCTGAACGGGGCGAATTCATATTCCGTTACCTCGCAGGGCGAACGACGTGATGACCGGGATCTCCGACGGGGCTGCGGGAACCATCCA
>CAZQYQ010000209.1:0-8502 GCA_964597625.1 uncultured bacterium | reverse complement strand
CGGTGAAACGCATCCATTCCATCTGCTCTTTGAAGGCGAGTGGCTGGGTGATGATCGTCAGATCGCCGCAGCTGGCCTGTCTGAAGACAAACGGTGCGATATGTGCCAGGACAGGGCTGCCGCCGGAATTCAGCCCTGTTGCCGCGGGGTTTCCGGAAGCGGCTGACTCAAACATGCTTTCAAACGCGTTCGCCCAGTCCGCCATACCGGAGCATGCTTCCTCTGAGACTGGTTTTGCAAGCTCAAATCTGAGCCCGGGCACGGGGCCGACATGCAAAAGCCGGATGCCGATCGTGATGAACTCGGGAATTTCCGCAAGCCACTCGGCAAGCAACGGACTCCAGAGGTTGTCTACCGGAAGACGCGCGGCACGGGTGAGCAGATCCAGAAACACTGTACGCATACCGACTGGCACCTCTGGGAAGATGGATAGGGAAAGCGCTCCATTATACGTGATGCCCCGCCGAACACACAAGCACGGCATTGTGCTTCGACGAAAGACGGAAAAAGGGTACCAGACTACTTGCATCACGGACGAAATGGTGGTAATATCAATCTCTACCATTACATGAGAAAGGTGAAGTTCTAATATGGCTAACACTTCTTCCGCCGCCAAGAACGCCCGCAAGGCTCAGCGCCGCCACATTCAGCGCGTCGCAGTGAAATCCGAGCTCAAGACCCTTCGCAAGAAGACCCTTGAGACCGCCGGTTCCGATAAAGCTGACAACACTGTCGTCGCCGAGCTGGCGAACAATGCCTACAGCCGTTTTGCCAAAGCCGGTTCCAACGGGGCGATTCACCCCAGAACCGCTGCCCGCAAGATCGGCCGCCTGATGCGCGCTGTCCACAAGCTCCAGACCGCCAAGACCGCCTGAATTTGCGGGAACCCTTCCTGATTCAGCCTCTCGAGGCTGAATGATTTGGAAATTCGGGCTGATATATTTTATCGCATATTTACCAGCCACCGGCTTCATCTGACGGTGGCTGGTTGCGCTTTCCCGTGATCGTTTCGACGAGAAACCGCTGCAGCAGAAGAGGCTCGTTCGGCGGAGAGTTCTTCACCGCCAGATCCATTTCGAGAAGCCTCGGAGCCAGACGGACCAGCTCCGCGCGCGTATACCCCGTCGCCAGAGCAAGAGATCTCACCCGCATCGCCTGATCGATCCCAAGAGATTCCATCAGGAGCGGCGGCCAGGCGGCCGATTCCTTCTGGACGGCTTCCGTAAGATTCTTGCGATCCTGATTCGACTTGAAATCCGTCCTGCCGCTGAGTTGTCGGATGGCCCGAAGCTTTTCGAACAACGGACCTCCGAGGTCCGGCCGGTCTGTCGCGATATCGTGCGCAAGCCGATAATCGCGAAGGGCACGGCTCACCATATACCAGATCGGCACCAGGGACTCGTCTTTCATGAAAAGGCTGTCCACAAGGCGCATCGCTTCCGGCAGACGTCGCATCCCGACGGCTTCGATCAGATCGAACACCGTATCCTGTCTGAGATACGCGACGGACGCGGAAACCTGTGCGGCCGTGACACCCTTGCCGTCAGCGGCCAGGCAGAGTTTTTCGAGTTCATGGGAGAGCAGCCTCAGATCCGGGCCCACGTTTTGCAAGAGAAGCTCGGCGGCTTCTCCCGCCAGGATTGAACCCAGGCCTCTCGCCTCTTTCTGCAGCCATTCCGGAAGCTTGTTTTCAAACGGCGGCCAGAAGTCGATTTTTTCCGCTTTATCGGCAAGGGCGAGCGCATACTCGCCGATGATCCGCGCTTCGGATGTGAGAACGACGAAAAATGTCCGTTCTGGAAGCGGAGATGCCGAAAGCCTTTCCAGTAACGCACGTCTTGAAGCAGCTCCGAGACTTTCGGGGTGCGCCAGAATGAATATCTTGTGGCTCAGATTGAAGGAAAAACAACTGAGCTCGTTCAGCAACGTGTCTGTCGATGCCGATCCGAAATCGATTCTGCGGACATTGTCGCTTCGGTCTTCCGGAGCGATGAAGGCGTCGATGAGCTTTGCGACCGTGCGATCCTTCAGAAACTCTTCGCGCCCCGCGAACAGCAGAAAAGGCGTTTCAAGACGCCTCGCGGCGATTGCGGATTCGAGGGAGACAAGATCCATGAAATGTCCTATATATTATTGAATATTGGCGTTGCCGTGAGATGCGCCGTGCGCGCACGGGATGAAAAAGCGCCCGCAGGTCATGCGGGCGCTTTCTGCCGTCATCAGAACTTTTTGGACAAAAAAACGCGGTATGCGTCGATCGTGTGGTGATAATCAGCTTTTGACATGATCTCGAACGGGGAGTGGAGACTCAGGACCGGCAGGCACAGATCGAGAACATGCATGTTCATCTGGGCCATGAACTTGGCGACGGTGCCGCCGCCGCCTTCATCGACCTTGCCCATCTCACCGAACTGATACGGAATCTTTTCTTCCCCGAACAGCGCACGAATACGGGCGATGAACTCGATATCCGCTTCGCTGCTTCCGGACTTGCCGCCGGCGCCGGTGAAACGGCAGATCCAGACACCGTTTCCGAGATATCCGGAGTTGGACGGATCGAATGCGCTGTCAAACGTCGGATCGATCGGAATGCTGGTGTCGCCCGAAAGCACGTAGGTATTCGAGATCGCGCGGCGCAGATCGCCGTAGTCGGCACCTTTGCTCGTCGCGCCGAGAAGTGTGTTCATGATATCGGAAATCATCATCGACTGCGCACCACTCGCGCCGGCCGAGCCGATTTCTTCCTTGTCGAACAGCAGGGCGATCGAGGTGTGTTCGGGAACCTTGATTTCGCGGATCGCTTCGAACGCAGCCATGACACAGGCGCGGTCGTCATGACCGAAGCCGCCGATCATGCTTGCGTCGAACCCGACATCACGAGCCGGAAACGCAGGCGTGGCCTCTATTTCCGCCCAGGCCAGATCTTCCTCTTCCAGCCCGTAGGTGGTGTAGAGATGCGCCAGTACAGCGCCCTTGACCCGTTCTTCGCCCTTGGATGCCGGCGCCTTTTTGTCCTTCTTCGGAAGCGGCCGATGGCCGACGAGAATATTCAGTTCTTCGCCGCGAAGCGTTTCATTGGCTTTGCGGTCGTTCTGGATCTTCGCCGCAAGGTGCGGGGCGATATCGGTGATGGTGAAAACCGGTTCGCCGGCCTTCTCGCCGATCGCGAAACTGAGCGCCTTGCCGTTTTTCGCGACCGCATACACATGCAGGGAAAGCGGAATCGCGGCCCACTGGAACTTCTTGATACCGCCGTAGTAGTGCGTCTTGAACAGAGCCGTGCCATATTTTTCATACAGCGGCAGGGCTTTCAGATCGAGGTGCGGGACATCGTGATGGGCCGCGACGATCCTGAACCCTTCGACCGCGGGCCGCTTTCCAATGATGGCAAGCGCCATTGCACGGTTCTTGCTGATGCAGAAAACCCGGTCACCCGGCTTCAGGGCTTTCTTGTCTTCAGCGGCAAGATACTTGAATCCGTCGGCTTTCGCGGCTTTCTCGATGTAAGCCAGGGTCTCACGCTCAGTCTTGCAACTCGAAAGAAACTCGAGATAGCGCTTGGAACGACCCTGCAGCGACTTCTCTCCGGAGGCTTCGAGTACATCCCATCCGTTGACCTGCTGATACTTGCGAATGTCCGGATTCTGTGCTGCTGCGATGGCTGCAGGCGCCTTTGCTGTGGTTTTCCTGGATTTTTCCATGGCATTCCTTCCTTGCCGTTCTATATATATGTGAGCCTGAGGAAACCTCCGGCTCAGGCGGAATTCTATCATAAAACGAGAGGGAATGTGGTATCGTATTCGTCGGCATGAACAGCATTCATGATATGATCAAGAGGCTCGAAACGATTCTGCTCGGCAAGCCGGATGTTATCGAGATGGCCATGACATGCCTGCTCGCGGGCGGACATCTTCTGCTCGAAGACCTGCCCGGCGTCGGCAAAACGACGCTGGCCGCCGCTCTGGCCCGACTTGTTCAGGGAAAATTCAACCGGGTTCAGTTCACGGCCGATCTTCTGCCGTCTGACATCATCGGTACCAGAATTTATCGCCGCCGGGACGATACCTTTGAGTTCATCCGCGGCCCGATTTTTTCTCACTTTCTGCTTGCCGACGAATTGAACAGGGCTCCTCCGAAAACACAGAGCGCCCTTCTGCAGGCGATGAACGAACGCGCCGTCAGTGTCGATTGCGAAACAATCCCGCTGCCTGAGCCATTTATGGTCATCGCGACCCAGAACCCTCGGGGGTATCATGGCACATACCCGCTCCCGGAATCCCAGCGTGATCGCTTTCTGATGCGCCTGTCCATCGGCTTTCCCGATCTCGATACGGAAATGCGCATTCTGGCCGGGCATCGCGAAAAAGAGCCGGTCGATTCCCTCCAGTCCGTTCTGACTCCCGAAGAAACCGTTGCCATGCAGGCAAAAATCAAGGGTGTCCGCGTCCCGGAACCGGTTGCGGCTTATATTTCACGCCTTGCCGAAGCGACCCGCGCGCATCCGGATGTTTTGGTTCCGGTCAGCCCGCGCGGCTCGATCGCACTCATGAAAGCGACACAGGCCCTTGCTTTCATCCGCGACCGCGAGTTCATCGATATCGATCTCGTGAAGTATCTTGCTCCTGCCGTTCTCGGCCATCGCATGTCGCTGCGGATCGCCTCCCAGATCGCGGGTGGGGAAGGGGCCCCGGTGTCCTGGGTCGACCGGGAGCTTCTTCAGTGCGTGCCGGTCGAGTGATGGACCGGGAGAGCCTTTCATGAAGCGCTCCCTCCATATCGAGATTACGCCGGCAGGAGCCCTGTTCATTTTCCTGGGCGGCTTTCTGGCCGTTGCCGCGACGAACACCGGAAACAATCTGCTGTTCCTCATTGCGACGGGAATTTTTGCCCTGCTGCTCATGTCATTGGTCGGCGCGGTCCTCAATGTATCCAGCCTCGACATCGCCTGGTCCGGTTGTCTGGAAGGATTTGCGGGTGAAGCCCTGAGACTGCCTCTCCGAATACACGAGACCTCCGGACGGGGCAGGCTCCAGCTTTTCTCCGCCGGTTTCTGGATCACGAAGCTGATGCCCTGGACCCGGGCGGAATTCATCTATCCGCTCCCGCCACGGTCCAGGGGCAGATATGTGTGTGATGACCTCACCATCAGATCGAATTTCCCCTTCGGTCTGTTTCGCATCCTGCGCAGCCTGCCCCGGGAAACCCTCTGGATCTACCCATCCCCCCGCTTTGCCGGGGCGTCCGGTACTTCAGAGCTGGCGGCCCTCTCCGCGGAAGGAGTCCATGATCCGCGGGGCGATTTCTGGATGACCAGGCCCTACGAAGCCTGTGAAGAGGCACGGCATATTCACTGGCCGATTTCAGCCCGGCTGGATCAGGTCATGACGACGATGCGGACGATACCGAGATCTGATCCCCTGCGGGTCTGGCTCGACACCGCAGGTTTCAGCGAGTCGGAGGTTGAAGCGTTTCTGGGAAAGGTCGCCGGCCTGGTTCTTGAATCTTCACAGTCGCATCAGGCTCTGCTTGTCTGGTGCGATGATCGTCCAAAACAGCCGGAATGGGTTGCGGCGGGCATTCCTGATGGTAACCGCCGCATCTTGCAGTATCTGGCGGGCCGACTCTGGAATGCGCCCGCTCTGGAACCCCAGGATCTGAACATGGATGACCGGATGACTGGCAGACTTCGCCCTTCTGATTTTTCGGACGGAGCCGCTCCATGACGACCCGGAATAAAATGGTATCATGTAATATAATAACTGCAAATATATACAGGCTGACGGTGGTGACGGGAGCCCTCGGCCTGCTTTGTTATGCGACTACCGGGTTTGCCCGCCTGAATAATGCTTTGTTGATCGCGTTTTGCCTGATCCTTGGACTTCGAAAACAATCGATTGAACCCCCTGACTGGCTTTGCGTCATTGCCGGCTTTGCAGGAATGCTGGCGGCGGCATCGAGATGGCATGCGGGAATGCCCTTTATCACGGCTCTGAGTGGGTTCACATCGTTGATGCTTGTGATTCAGCTTGCATCGATGAAGACCAGGCGTGCCGTGAAACTTGCGTTGCTGCTGGCGGGAATGCTCGTTCTGTCCGCGGCTGCGATGAATATTAACTTCGTTTTGCCGCTGGCGTTTTTCCCCTTCGTCACCTCCCTGCTGATGGCCCTTGAACGGCTCGAATGGTGTGAAGCTCATGAGCAGGCCGGCCATGTTCAGGCCTCCCTTCGGGAACGCGACTGCGGCGGAGGAGCTGCAGGACCGGCTTACTGGCTGAGATGCGGCCTTGCCGGCGCGGTTGTGTGGGTCATTCTCTTCTACCTCTTCCCCAGACCTGATGTGTTCGGCATCTCTGCCGGCCGCACCAGTGACCGCCTCAGGGGCTTTTCGGAGACGCTGAGACTCGGAGAATCCGGCTTCCTTGCCGACAATCCTCAAGTTGTGATGCGCGTCAGGCCCGTCGTCGAAGGGACCGTTCCGGGCTGGCTTGTGAACAGGCTCCGGTCGACGCTGATCCGGGGCTGCTCGTTCAGAAGTTACCAGAATGGGAACTGGTCTCGCGAGGGATACCGCGGCCGATCCATTTTCCTCGACCAGCAGGGCGGGCAGCTGAAATTTCGTGATTTCGGTTCCGATCAACGTCCCACTCTCATGCTCGAAATTCTCCTCGAAAACATCGATCCCCCCGTATTATTCGTTCCGGACCAGTGCTCAACCCTGTTTACTTCCCTTGCACGGGTCTGGGGTGAAACGGATGGTTCGATTTTCATGATCGGGCGACGTGGCGGAATTGAGGTTTACCAGGCGGAAGTGAAACAGGGCGAAGTGAACCTGGAAGAGGTGACGGCCAGCGCATCGGAAATCCCCCCGAGCCTGGGTTCCTTTATCGATCCCGGTGACAGCAGCCTTGCCATCGCTGATCTCGCCTTGGAAACGGCCTCGGGAACAATCGGAATTCTCGAGCGGGTTGCCGCCGTCGAAACATTCCTGCGCAACACCTGCTCCTATTCTCTGGAAGGCGACGAGGCCGGGATCCGCGACCCCGTCAGCCACTTCATTTTCAACAGCCGAAGCGGGACCTGCGAACATTTTGCCTCGGCGATGGTCATCATGCTCCGCTATCTCGGCATCCCAGCGCGGCCGGTGAACGGATACATGCTTTCGGAATGGAATGAAACCGGAGGCTTTTTCACCGTCAGACAACGGGATGCCCATACATGGGTTGAAGTATTTCTGCCGCCGCTCGGATGGACTGCGTTCGATCCGACCCCGCCCGACAGGGCTGAAGCGGGAGCTGTTGAAATGGCCGGAGCAGGGCTTCTGGCAGGGGTTTGGAACAGGTTCGAAGGCATCTGGTTCAACTACGTCTATCGATTCGATAAAAATGCTCAGATGGCCGGCTTCCGGAGGTTGCAGCAACAGTGGCAGCAGCGGTTTATCAGGGGAAAAGTGGTTTTCGGGAGCCTTTTCGGGACAGCGCTTTTCTTGGTGGGGATCACATGCATCTGGCTGATCCTTCGGTCCCGACGCCGGCCGCTTGCCGGTGACGCGGAAAAGAGGGTTTGGATTCCCACATGGTACAAAGATTCAGAATCTCTTTGGTCCCTCTCAAGACATCCCTGGGAAACGCCTTCCGAATTTCACCGACGACTGCTTTGCGAGGGAGTTCTTCAGAAGGATGCTGAATCTCTCATTCTTGAACTGGACGAATGCTTGCGAAGATCATGCTTCTCGGACGATCCTCCGTCGTGTGAGGCTGGAAAACGCATTCTGAGACAGCTGCAGAACAAAAAAAGAGCCCGGGACATGTCCGTCCCGGGCTGACGAGTAGGCGTGAATATCACTTAAGCGGCATCTCACCGGGTTTTACGAGATATTCTATGAACTTGCCTCGGACTTGCCCTGATTGATAGAACCCGAGGTCGCCTGCGTCTCCTGTCGAAACTTCGGCGCCATCGCGCGTATATTCGGACGGATCCAGAATTTCGAATATGGCGAATCCGGTAATGCGAACTGAGGATCCGAAGGCATACTGAGCGGGATTATAGACCCCGTTCGGATGGTCCTGTCCCTGAAGATCGTAGATCGTCGTTGCTGTGGCATTATGAGTATTATTCAGGGGCACCTCGGGAGGAACATCCGTGATCGGAACGATGACTCTTCGTCGCGGCGGATACGTGCCATCGCCATTCACGAGGAAGCTGACAGCCTGGTCCGTCGGCCCCACCATATTTCCTGATTCAGGAATGATGCGGTCATTGATCTGCAGAGGTTGATTGAACCCGTTCATGAAACGATCCCGGTAATCATTTGCTCCACCGGAATTGAAATTGTCAGGGTCGACGACGCCGTAGTTGTTTTTCTGCTTGCCGTTCTCTGTGACGGTTCCACCCTCGCCCAGCTCCTTTGTGACGAGCGATCCGAGAAGAATGTTGTTCAAGACAAGCCGTTTTGCCTGTACGTTTTTATGATAATGGCCACCGAGAAAGGTGAAGGTGCCTTTC
>CAZQYQ010000208.1:0-8519 GCA_964597625.1 uncultured bacterium | reverse complement strand
CCCAGGGAAGGGGGCCGGCCGGGACTGGAGGGATGGACGGCCGAGGATGCGGGTGAGACGCGACCGGTACAATCAACTGGATAACGTTCGGCGGAGGAGTCTGGGCCTGCCGGATGGGTGGCGGAGGCGGAAGGTGTCTGGAAGCGAGTTTTCGGGCATCAAGCCTGCCGAGGGCCTCGCGTGATCTGTCGACAATAGCCGGCAGAGGGTTCTCTCGACCGCGTTTGAGCAGATCGCGCATGTCTTCATCGGCAAGAATCGGCAGAAACGGGGCAACCGTGCCGGGAACCCATTCTTCGGAGTCATCGACGGCTTCTTCGAGCGCTTCGACGAGCAAGGGCCTGGGCGCCTGTTCCACCGCTGCAAAAGCTTCCCGGCCGACTCCCGCATCAGGATCCTCGATCGCGGCAAGCACCCAGGCGAGAAGCCTTCCATAGCCGGTGGCCACGGCCGGCCGGCAAGCGGCCGTCCGTACATCCGGGTCGCAGTGTCCCATGCAGCTTTCGATGAAGTTCCAGACCTGGCGCGGCGGTTTGCCGCCTTGTGTCAATGCGGCAAGCAGATGTAACCGCTGGCTGCGGGTTCCGGAAACGACAAGATACTCCCAGGATGCCGGCCCGAGACGATTGTGGCCGTTCTTTTCCGCCAGAGCCTTTTCTATCAGGCGTTCCTGCTGGGAATCCGGCGGCGATGCGCGCAACGTCAGCGCAGCCTGCGTCGCGAGAACGGCAAGATCACCCGCTCTTTCGCGAAGCGCTAGCTCATACAGGGCGGGAAGCAGGTCGTGACGCCGATGCGAAAGGACCCCGAAGACAGCCTTGCGGCGTTGCTCGGGGTCCGGGTCAGAAAGTCCTGCTACCAGCGGATCGATCACGGGGAATCAGGCTGCGCAAGCCTGTTCCTTGGTACCGGAACCTGAATCGGATGTTCCGGAACCGCTTGACGGCGAAGCCTTCTCGGCCGGCTTGGCAGGCGCGGCGGAAGCTGATGCCCCACCCGATCCGCCGTCAGATTTCGGCGTCGTCGGCGCCGGGGTTTCTTTATCCCGGCTCTGTGCTTCGATATACCCGGAATTTCTATAATCTGTCGTATAGAAACCTGAGCCCTTGAAAATGATTGAACTGGCTGACAGCAGCTTTTTCCCGGTCGTTCCGCAGACCGGGCACTGCTGCGGATCAGTACATTTCATCGAGTGAAAAGAATCGAATTTCTTCTCGCACGCCGGGCAAAAATAGCTATAAGTAGGCATATATATCCTCCTGTGTGTGAAACCCTGTCGAGGAGAGGCGTATTCAATTTGGCACTCCCAATCAGCGAGCGACGGGCAAAGTGTATCACAGAGAAAATTTCTGATCAAGAAGGCATTGTTCCTTCCTGGCAGGTATCGGTCTTCGACCGGGGCACCATCCGCCCATGAAATCTCCAGGCTGTCATCCCATGAACGTTCAGCCTGTGTGCGGGATTTGATAGTTTCAGCGCGGGGACAGGGCATCCAATGGAACGGGCCCGGACCGGATACATGCATCTTTGGGCATCACACATTCCACAGGAACAATTCAGGGTCGTCATCGGGAAAGTAGCAGGCCGCCGCCGCCAGCGTGAGCTCCCTGCAAATGCTCTCAGGAAGAGGCTCCCCTGGCGGTACCCTTTCAAGCCTGCGCGCAAGGGCTTCCACTGCCCGGCGACGCGTGGGGTCAGCTTCAGGAATAGGGACAGAACGCATCTGCGTCACGGTTACGTGAAAACTGAAATACCTTCCGGCGAACCATGCGTTGACGATCGGGCTGTTCAGTAATCCCGCGATGTATTCCAGCGTGAACGGGAGTTGCGGCCGGGCGATATAGGAAATCGAATTTTTTGGGAAAAACCCGTTTCTGTCGAGTGCCGCGACGATACGGACCGGAAGCGTCTCATGCCGCAGATTCTGGTAAAGAATTTTCTCTCCGCGAAACAGCTCCGGATCACCCGCGTAGGTCAGATGAGGCCCATAATCGAGGTACAGCCCGTCCCATCCCACCCGGAACGGCTCGATTTCTCTTCCGCGCAGCACCCGCACGGAGGAAGCGCCGGTCGGCCCGCTGCTGACGAAACGCGAAACCCGTCCTTCCCGCCGCAGGGATTCCTGGATGCCGACTCCGATGCGAGCGATCCCGCCAAGTCTGGCCGTTCCTGATTCCATACGGGCAAGCAACGCTGACCGGGCCGGGTCGGCAAGCGCCAGGCGCAGTCCGGTCGGTTCCAGAAACGAGTCGGCCGGCGCACTCCGCTTCACCAGCCATTTTTTTGAATCCACATACGTGTCATAGACACACACGGGTGCGTTGTTTTTTGGCGCATGACGCACTTCCGTCACAACCGGAATCACTCCGGGAGCCTTCGGAAAAAAGCGTGTCGGCAGCAGAAACAGGCGCCGCACCTCATGCCCGCAGAACACATGCCGCCTCAAGCGGGCGCACTGGTGATTCACCAGCCAGGTATGCGAGGTCAGGAGAAGCAGCGTTCCACCCGGCTCAAGCAGCCGGAGACCACCCTCGATGAAAAACGTGTACAGATCCTTCTCGCCTTCGACGGTGGCATACCGTTTTCCCAGCTCTTCGCGGACCTGTTCAGGCAGGTTCACCCGATACGGGGGGTTGCCGAGCACGAGCGAGAACGGTCCCACAGGCGGAGCGAGAAGAAAATCGCGCCGTTCCAGCCTCGGCAATCCCCCGCGCGGAGCGGCCGCCAGAAGTCTGGCCAGGCAAATCAGGAGGGCATCCGCGTCGAGGTCCGTCCCGCACAACTCGTTCAGAGGTGCAGGGCGGCCGCCCTGCGCACGAATCTGAGCAAGCGGCACGAGAAACGCCCCGTCTCCGCAGGCCGGATCGAGAGCGGCTCCGGGCGATGTTCCAAGCCCGGTTTCCACCAGAAGCGCCCGGACCAGCGATTCAGGAGTGTAATACTGTCCCGTGCCCCGCCGGCGCGTCCGATGGCGCCGTTCGAGGTCGGGCACCGGCCCCTGCGGGGTCTCCTTGAGCGGATACTCCTCATCGGCAACATCAGAAAGCCACGGATACGGCTCGATCGGGATCCCGACCGCACAAAGCACACCCGCCGGAGAACCGCCCACCTTTCGGCAGTGCAGCCGACCGATCCAGTCCGCAAACCACTCAAAAAGAGTCACGCAGACGGCTCAGGCAGCAGCCGGACTCCCGCTTCCGCGCTTCCCGTCTTCTTTTGTGGCCGCCGTCCGACGTCGTTTCTGGAGATACTCAACGAAGAAGGCGAGGAACACGCCGAGCATGCCAGCGGTGATAGCTGCCGGAATCACAATCATCGACCGCCTCGGCTTTGATTTGCGTCCGGCTGGATACGGGCGGTCGATGATCTCGAACTGGCTTCCTTCCTCGGCTTCTGAAATTTTGGCCATTTCGTGCTGTTCCGTCAGGGTCTCAAACACTTTTTCCTTAACCTTGAGCTCGCGCATCAGTCTGGCATACAGCAGCGCCAGTTCAGGAATGCCGTCGAGCCTCTTCTCGACATCGCCGATTGCCTTATCGAGAGCTTTCTGGCGTGCCTCTTCCGAAACTTTCTGCCCTTCGATGCGCACCAGTTCGGGCAGATTGCCCATCGACTTGAGAAGGCTTTCCTGCATCTTGAGAGCCACATCGCTTTCGACTTTCGTTGATTCCAGCTTCACAAGGCTCTCAACGGCGGCTTTTGCCTGATCATCGATGGAAACGAGCCTGTTTTTATCCTGAAACTCCTTGAACTTTATTTCGGCCTCGACAAGTTCTTTGCTCACTTTTGCAAGCTGGCTCTCAATGAATATGCGCTTTTGCGTAGCAGGCCCCTTGGCATACATATTCAGATTATCGATATACGCCGATGCCAGGTCGCAAGAAAATGAGGCAGATGTGGTTTCAGCAGTGATGCTTATCAGTCCGTCCTTGTCACTCGAAATACCGACAATGTTGTGAACCAGCTGAATCAAATCATCCCTCTTGATATCTTCGGGAGGTTTCTCACCCATCAGAATGGGATTTGTGGCAACACCGAACTGCGTAATAATACGACTGGACATGTCATCGCTGTTCAGATACGCCGTCAGATACTCGGCGCCGCCGCCGCCAATGCCGCCAAGCATGCCGCCCATCGGAAGACTGCTCAGCAGAGAGCTCATCCCGCCAACACCCTTGGAATGAACAAAAATCGTGGCCTTCGACTTGAACAGATTGGGCATCGTGAGACTATAGAGAGCCGCGATGACCGCAACCACGATCGGCATCACCAGCACCATCCGCCAGTGCTTCCAAAGCACTTTGCCGAGCTCGAACAGGTCGACCTCGTCATCGTCCATGCCCATCATGATCTCGCGCTTGATGAGTTCCTGCTTGATTTCCTTTTTCAGGGATTCCGTGTCAATGTCATTTGTCTGCGTGGTCGTCATGATTCGATTATCTCCAGATTGGCCCGCGGAACGAGAATCGTTTCACCGCTCGCAGGCAGATAAACCTCAGCAACACGCACCCTGGATCCGGTGGCCAGAACCGCCGGCACGCGGGGAAGCGCAGTCACGCGGCCGGAAACGCCGAAGCGCGGCTCGCGAATCAGCCGCACATTCCCTCCGACTCGAAGCCCGCAGAGGGGATACGGGTCGGAGGTTTCCCCGGTCACGTTTCCCCAAGATATCACAATTTCAGGTCGAATGGCGCCTGCCCGTATCTGTGTTGTTCCATCAATCGATGCAATGCTTCCCGAACGCGCAGTCAGAACCCGGAACACGCTGTCGGACATTCGAAGCCGGCCGAATCCTTCCGTCAGAATCAGTGTCAACGGGGCTGCGGCGCAGCCTGAAAGCATTCGGCCAACCGGCATGGAAAGCCATTTTTCGAGATCCATCGCATGAATACTGCCCGCGATCAACCCTGCCAGGCCGATTGCCGCTGCCTGTTCCAGCAGTGTCAGATCGATGCTGCTGCCGGTCAGGACCACGTTCCCGTTCATTTCAGGCAGCAGAACGTTCGCATCAGCGATCATCAGCCGACCGCGTGCCTCGCCGCCGACACCGAAAATGCCCTGAACGAACGTCGCGCTGCATGCTATCGCGGCACCGGAGCCGGGTTGAATCGATTCGACGATGCCGTTCAAGTGAGAAGCGAGTTCGACCGGCACCGGAGTCGCACGGATGATCGCCTGGCCGGTAAGCGGAGAAACACTCTCCAGCACCCCGTCAACCGGTGATGTGGCGGTTGAGGTGAAAAAGCCGAATATGCCGGGTGTTTCAGCCAGTTTTTCCCCCGCCCTGACCGCGTCTCCCGGCTTTCGGCACAGGCACTCAGCCGCTTCGGAAGGCATACAGCCGAGTTGTCCCGCGAGAGGCACCAGAATCGGCGCTCCCGGCAGATCCGCAACGGCGATGACGTCATCACCGGTCACGTTCTGCCCCGTTTCAACCTTCACGGTTCCGGAAACCGGCAGTTTGCGCAGCTTCACGATCCGTGCGCGGGGTGTGACGGCAAGTCCCGGCACATAGGCCCCCAAAGCCATTTGCGGAGGTGATTCGACCGGATCCGGTTTTTCCAGACGGATTTGTTCTTCTTCACTCTGCGTTCTCGGTTCCGCATGCTCCGCAACAGCAGAAATGCCATCGAACACGGCATTCCATGAGGCCCATGCAGTGCGACACTCCATCGGGTCAGCGGGGAAATTCAGCGGTCGACCGCGCAGATCGACGATGACACCGATCACACCGCCGGAAACCCGGACCCTGGAACTCCTGCCGGGGCCGGCGCCGACATCAAGCCGCCCCGAAGGCTTCAACGACATCTCGGCATCCTGGCCGGCTTTCAATGATATAACCGATATAGTTCCATATATATATCTTACGCTCTTTTTATCTTCACCCGGTGATTGCCATTCGATGATCAGGTGATCATGCCCGGCAACCCCATTTCCGACAGGCGCGATACATGTTCCCAGAGGCACAAGGCAGTCACGCTCGAAAACCTCGATCGCCGCTTCCGGATCGAGTCGTGAAAGCACGCCCAGATGGGGCATCATAAACACCGAATCGACGGCAAGCCCGGTCACGAATTCCGGCTGCACGGCATCGATGAGCAGAAGAGCCGCCTGCACCCGCGAGGGGGCATGCGAAAGCACCCCTCCGGAGCCGATGATCAGTCCGAGACGCCGGGGATCGATGGCGGATTCATTCGATTTTACCTGTACCAGGAGATCGCCGATCGAGCGTTCGCGCCTGACGCCCTTCAGGCCGGACGCCAGGGCCCGGTGCTGTTCGAACGCCAGCCTGATCGCCTCGCGGGCAACAGCCTGTTCGAGAGCCAGGTCGCCAGGCGTTTCCGGAATCGATGTCGGTCGCAGCATCTTGTTCGCAAGAGCATCACGGACCACCGTCTCGTCGAGGGGCATCGGCAGCAGGCGCAGAATTCTGTCATATCCGGCTTCAGCCGCGACGTTGCCGATCGAATAGCTCATGCCGAGATTCGCCGCGACGGTTTTGCGGTATACCCCGTCGACCACGGAGAAAACATCCGTCGTCGCTCCGCCGATATCGATCGCCAGCAGGTTGCTTTTCCGACGTGAAGCGAAGCTTTCGAGAAGCTCCCCGACCGCCGCCGGGGTCGGCAGGACGGGTGCATCGGCACAGGCCGCCAGCGCAGGATATCCGGGCGCCTGGCGCATGACATGGTCGAGGAAAAGCCTCTGCAGACCTGATCGCGCAGGCGTCAGGTTTTCCCTCTCCATTTGAGGCCGGAGATTTTCGGTCACCTCGAAGGCAACGTAGGGCGAAAGCCGCTCACGAACGCCGTCGACGGCGGCCGTATTTCCGGCATACAGAAGCGGAACCTGCCGCTGAGCCTCGAGTCGAGGCTGAGGCCGCGCGGCGGCAAGCAGGTCGGCCATTTCGAGCACCGGCGCAACGGCACCGCCCTCCACTCCTCCCGAAAGCAGGATCATATCGGGACGCAGGGTTCTGATACGCTCGATCAGTTCCCATGCCGGCCTGCCATCATCGATGGCGAGCGTCTCGACCACGATGGCTCCCGCCCCGAGAGCCGCGCGCTGGGCCGATTCGGCGGACATAGCCTTGACCACGCCAGCAACCAGTATCTGCAGGCCGCCTCCGGCCGAGCTTGTCGCGAGAAAGGCATCGATGCCTTCGCCCTGAACGGCCGATCGAATAATATCTTCATGATTATTTTTCAGAATCCGCAACCCTGTCGAGTCCTGCAGTTCGACGATGGCGTTTCTGACGCCCAGCATGACATCCGCCGCAGGCTTTTCGACGGTCGTCGGAGCTTCGCCGCATCCCACAAGCCGGCAACCGTCAGCACGGCGTTCGATCAGAACGGCTTTCGTCGTCGTGCTGCCGCAATCGATCGCGAGCAGCCGCTTCACGAAACCGGCCGGACGAGCCGGAGTCTCAGTTTTCATCGCACTCACCGCCCGCAGCTTCCAGACGCTCGATCTCGACAGCCAGTTTCTCGAGACCATCCCGGTCTGAAATCACTCTGCGCCAGCGCACAAGCTCTTCACGGCCACCGATCATTTTCAGCAGGGGCAAGGCGGCATCGAATCCGGCAGCACCTATGCCGGCCATCGGCTTCCAGGACTCGATCAGGAAAATGACGGGCGCGCTCCAGCCGCGTCGAACAACCGCACGTGCCAGTCCTTCGATATCAGTCATGCGGTCACCAGAAGCCGAGCCAGTCAGACATCAAAAACTGCATGCGGCCGATGAGGATCGAAATGCGGCCCATGACTGCGGCACCAAATAACGCGCCGAAGCCGACCATCAATAGGGAAGCGCCCAGGTTTGCCGTTCCCGCGCGCAGCCGGCCACGGTGTTCAGTGCTGAAAAAAAAGTAAAACAGGCATGCGATCGTGCCGAACGTCATGATCCAGTTCGAGACCGTTGTGAACGGCGCGCCGGCAACCCATAAAGGCGTGATGGCCTTGCGGATCTGCGGCAGCAGGATTTGCTGAGTCGCATAGATCACCGTCAGCCCCGTCCCGACGCCCAGATAAAAAGCGATGGTCACGCGGCTGAGCCAGGCCCATTTCCGGCTGAGCCGGCACAGCATCAGTCCTCCGAGAACCAGCGGCACGATGAAAAGCGGCTCCGATTCTACCGGAGTTCCTGCAAGGCCGGTTCCGAAGATGCCGGGCCAGAGCCTGGCCAGCAGCAGCGGTCTGAGCACCGAATGAAAATACACGGTCGAGGCATAGTATCCGGCCGAGGCGCCCACGAACAGATGCTCGGCAAATCGAAACGCGCGGTTGTCACCCCAGAGGAAGCTGAATATGCACAGCGTCATCGCAGCCCCGACCCAGACCGTTATCAGTTCCATGCCTGTTTCTTCATTTCAGCCGCCAGCAGCCGTTTTTGCCCCAAAATCAGCAAGAAAGCGGCCCGCCTGCCAGGACACATTGCCTAATATAATAAGAAATATCATAAGAAGATGGGCCGCGCATTGAGAATCCATGCCTGACGTCGCGCTGCCTTTGATGCCGAC
>CAZQYQ010000207.1:0-8582 GCA_964597625.1 uncultured bacterium | reverse complement strand
ATCTCGAAGTCATCGACCTTGCCCGTTTCGTCGAGATGCATGACCTTGGCATCCTGTCCGCCAATGTCGATCAGCGTGCGCAGCCCCGGGGCAAGAACCCGGGCGCCAAGCGCAAAGGCACGTATTTCCGTTATGGCCGTTCCGCGGCACAGATCAGCCGCCGGTCTGCGACCGTATCCGGTCGTTCCGAGGGGAAGCGCTTTTGCGCCATACGCCGCCCGCATGCCTTCAACCCACTCGATCACAGAGGCACGGTCAAGCGCCCAGGGCTCAAACAACGAGCCGGTGCTGATCCGTCCGTCTTCGACAAGCACGGCCTTCGTGCGGCGCGAGCCCAGGTCGAGTCCGATGGCAAGGCTCATACAGCGCAAACCACCGTATCGCAGGTAATTGCACCGTCTTTGCACATCCGCTCGCAGATGGTGCACCCCCAGCAGCGTTCGAGATGAACCTCAGGCACGGAATCCGGGGAACAAGGCCCGTGAAAAACACCTGCGGGACACACCTTCAGGCAGAAGCCGCAGCCGGTACAGCGGGACGGGTCGATTCCGGTCAGGAACCGCGGTTCCCAGACTCCGCCGCCGCGGGTGGGATTCTGCAAGCGCCTCATTTCCATGGGCCGGATTATATCACAATCGGCACTTCCCGACAGATGGTCAGGCGGTTTTTCCGATCGTTCAGGAATCGCTCCCGAACTCGCTGACCAGCTTCTTATAGGCATCTTCCAGCAACGTCAGGGAAAGTTTGCACACGTCTCCGATCATCGGGAACCAGCGCTTCATCATCCGGATAGCCTGCAGCTTTACCCGTTTTTCATCTTCACACAGCGATCGAAGTTCGTTGAAATCCATCTCAAACTTCACGATGATCATCTGGACGATATGCATAAGATACAGGTTGAAATATTTTCCAAACGTTATTATTCTTCCACGCGCCTGCGTAAGCTCCAGATGGACTTTTTCAAGCCGCTCGTTCGGAAATCGCTCCAGGAAATCTTCCAGATCGTTGAACCCGCCGCCTTCAAGCTCCTTCTCGAAATCAACAACCAGCTTTTCACCCTTCTCACAGTATTCGATCACATTGCGAACTTCCGTCCGGGTCTCTTTCATCGTATGTTCAAACTGCTTCCAGAGGGCTTTTATTTCGACCTCCGTAGGCACATGCATGCCCTTGAAGCCGCCAATTGCATCCACCGGCGCGGTACAAAACTGCGCGACTGCATCCCGCAGCTTCATGATTTTCGTTCCCTCGATCAATGCGCCGCCTTCGGTCGCATTGATGCAGGTGCCCTTCAATTGCGCGACATCCGTGACAAACGCTTTTCTGAACAGGTTGAATATCTCATCGGTATAGACCCATTCCTCGCAGTTTCCCTTCACCTTGATCAACTGGGACTCGTTGATCGTCAGTTTTGTAATGCCGCTCGCGCCTTCGGCATGGGTTTGGTCCACACTCGGGAATGCGCAATCCTGACCAACGAGAATAATCGGGTCGCACCCCATTGCCTCGAGAATCTTGAATGCCAGATTCGAACAGGAAGGTCCCGATGACAGAGTTCCCTTCGGCATCTCAAGCCAGTCAAAATGGGCAAATGATCGGTAGACGATGACGGTCGGGCCCTTCCAGGTCTCGTATACCTGGGGCATGATGACGGGGGTACCGGCAAGCCAGATTTCTTTCAACTGATCGGCACGGAACTCTTCGAACAGTTTTGCGACCTCGATGATGCGTTCGAGGGTGGCCACCGCATGCGGCCGGATGCCATGGCGCAGGAGAATCCGAAGCGCCGAGTCGGCGCAGATCATGACGCATTTTCCCTCGGCGGCCCGAAGCTCTTCAATGTTCTTATCAAGGGACGGCCCCGTTGAAACAACGATGCCCGGCACTTTTTTGAATTTGCCGAAAAGTTCTTTCACACCGGGATTACGCATGATCACACTGAGATTGGCCATGATGTTCTCGACACCGACCAGCGAATCCTTCGGACAGTTGCCATAATTGAAAATGATATTCTGGCCGGCCTCCCGAAAGCCTTTTAATGCCTCTTTATGATAGCTTCCATGAAGTTTTGAAAGCGCCGGATGATCGAAAACGACCAGCGTCTTGAGAAAAAGCTGAAAAGCGATTCCTGCCTGTTTGATCATGTCGGTCATCACGGCAAAAAGCTCGTTTTCCGGCACACCGATGACCCAGCGGATTTTGTCGGATTCAAACAGATCCGAGAGATCGGCATGTTTGACCGCCTGCGTCAGAGCCTGCATGTCTTTTTCAACAACGACAATAAAATAATTCTCTTTCAGTCCCTGAAGCGCAGCTCTGATGTGATACCCAAGTCCAAGGCCCAGAATCAGCAGCAGTCTGGGGTTTTTAAACTTCATATTCGCGATCTGCTGTTCGGCCTCGCGAACCGGGTCATATTTGCTGTGAATCTGCATGGTCGTTTCACCGACCTTCGCCGCAAGGGTGGGAACCTTCGTTTTCGACGGTTCAACGAGATACGTGACCGGACTCGGTTGATCCAGTTCGACGACTTTCGCCAGGATGGACTGCCGCTTGCGCAGGACCTTCATGTTTTTCGCGTAATGGGTGTGCACTGTCATTGTTCTCTCCTGGTTGCATCGGCGTTCATGCGAGTGAATAGGTTGCTGCTTTGTCTTTCGGACGGAACCGTCGAACCGGCACGCCCCGTGCCGCCAGATACTCTTTGGCTTCAAGCGGCGTCTGCTGCGTGAATTGGAACATGCTCGCAGCCGCGGCAGCGCTTGCTCCACCAACCATGATGGCCTCGAGCAGGTGTCCGTACGTGCCGGCTCCGCCGCCGGCGATGACCGGGATGCGAACCGCGGCGGAAACCATTTGTATCAGCTCCAGGTCATAGCCGCTCATACTTCCATCACGTTCGATCGAGGTGAGCAGAATCTCACCCGCCCCACGACGCTCTGCCTCGACAGCCCAGTCAACGGGGGATTTTCCCGTGGCGCTGGTGCCCGAACGGCTGAAGCACTCGTATGTTCCGGCCGCAGTACGCCGCGCGTCAATGCTTACAACGACACATTGGGACCCGAATCTGCGGGCGATGGCCGTAATCAGCTCGGGCTCATCAAATGCGCCAGAATTCATGGAAACCTTGTCGGCTCCCGCGAGGAGAAGGTTCCTGACATGATCGACCGTGCGGATTCCACCGCCGACCGTCAGAGGAACGAAGCATTCCGGCGCGACATCTCTCACCGTTTCATAATCAGGCTCACGCCCGTCGGGCGTCGCCGAAATATCGAGAAGAATCAGCTCATCGACGCATCGAAGATTGTACACGCGGATCTGGGGCAGAATCGATCCGGTGCGGCGCCAGCTGTCGAACCCAACGCCCTTCACCAGACCGACATCCTTCCACAGCATCACGGGAATGATTCGCTTTTTTAACATATGTTAAAATATATCATCACAAGGTTGAAATAAAATTCCGCAGGAGGGCGAAGCCTGCCGGAACACTTTTTTCCGGATGAAACTGCACCCCGGACACGCATCCAGACTGAACCGCCGAGGCGAATCCCCCGGCATAGGGCGTTGTGCCGATAATGACGGAGTCGTCCTTCGGGCGCATGGCATAACTGTGAACGAAATAAAAATCCGTTCCGTCGGCGATCCCCTCGAAAAGGGAACACGGATGAACGAGGCATACTTCGTTCCAGCCGACATGCGGAATCCGCTCATCCGCCGCGGTGGCAGCAAGCCGCTCGACCCGGCCGGGAATCAATCCCAGGCCGTCACACCCCCCACCCTCATCTCCCCAGTCCGCCAGAAGCTGCATGCCGAGACATATTCCAAGCAATGGAATCCGTTCCCGGCTGACGGCCTGCCTGAGAGGCCCGCACCAGCCGCGTTCTCGCAACAGCTTCATTCCATCAGCGAAAGAGCCGACTCCGGGGAGAATCAGATGCGAGGCCTGCGCAATGTCCGCAGGATCGGCGGATATCAGCGGATCGCCATGACACTCTTCAACCGCCCGCTTTACGGAAGCGAGGTTGCCGAGCCCATAATCGATGATGAGAATCTTCACGCCGACGCCGCTCCCTCAGGGATTGTCATAGACGAGCTTCGTGAGATTGCCGTCCCTGTCTTTGACAAGATTGCCGTTGCGATCGCATTGAAACAGCTTTTTATTCGTGAAACGATCGCATATTTTCACGAATTCATCGATGGAAACGCCGATCGGTTCGAGAATGTTTTCGAGTGATTTCCCGAGATACTCCCGGGGAAACTTTCCGTCGTGCCGTTTCACCAGTTCCAGGGCATCCTGGCGTGTCAGCCGGCCCCGGCGGAGATGCAGGCAGGCAAGGTCCGTCGCCCGGCCGAAGCCGAACTTCAGAAATTTGAAATAATCGTGAATGCCGGTCTGATGATTATCGAGATTCTCATAATTCACCATCGATCCCTCGACGGTCTTGTGATACGTCGTAAAGCCGAATCCCTGGGAAATCAGGGTATTGCTGAGGCCATCCCAGGGGAGGTAGTAGCCCAGAAAGATTCCGGTCACTCCAACCCGCGCCAGGTCCTCATCAGAAGGATACATATAGGGAATCAGATGTTTCGCTTCGAGCCCTTCCATGCCGATCAGGTCTGAAACACGCAGGCCGAGCAGCCCGCCGAACTCCTCCAGCCACCGCCGGGTCAATACGTTGTTTTCAGCGGCAGTGGCCGGCCCGCCATACTCGTTCTGAGAATTTTCGCCCCAGACGATCAAGGGAATTTGGTGCTGAACCGCGGCCCTGACGGGAATGGTGAAGATACCCGCATGTTCCGGCCATGAAATATCGCCGACCTGCGTGAGCCCGATCCGGTTCAGCGCGGCCCTGACACGGCGATTCGACGTGAACTCGACGTAATCGACGCCGAGCCGCTTGATGTTTTCGATATTTTTCCGGCCGAGATCCGAAAGGTCGCAGGTGGTCGCCGTCACGCACAGGGGATTCATGCCGAGCTGCAGCATCCGGACCACCTGGTAGGTGCTGTCTTTCCCCCCGCTGACCGGAACGATGCAGTCCCAGTTGCTGCCGTCCTTGGATCTGTACCGGTCGAGAACAGCAATCAGCTCATGCCGCCTGGCTTCCCAGTCTACGTCTGTCCGTTTTTCAAAACTACGACAGGCATTACACACGCCATGTTCGTCCAGCTTGAGATCGGGCTTGGTATCGGGCATGACACAGCGTTTGCAATATCGCATACAATTCCTTTCACCTTTTTATCCGACCGGGCTTTTCCGATTTTCCCATCAGATGCGTTCGAACAGCCACCAGTTCGTGTCATCCCACGTCGGCTCGACGCGTTTCCACAGAAAACCGTAATCGACAAGTCTGACCCTGTCACGGTGAGCATCCCAGAATTCGCCGCCGAAGTCTCGTTTGAAGAGCTTTCCCTGATGACCGCGATACGGAATTTCGACGGGTACCGGATTGAAATACTCGTTGATCAGGATATACCGGCCGGAGGTTTCGTACAACTGCCTGTATGCGTTCGGCAGGTCGTCCGGGCTCAGATGGATGAGAACGCCGCAGATGAATGTCAGGTCAAAAGGCTGCGTCGGACGATACTCGAGAAGGGAAGCATGCACCGCATGAATGCCGGGCAGCTTCGCCATCTGCTCGCACGCTTTTTCATTCAGCTCCACCCCGGTCAGCTCGTAGTTCCGGCTGAGCCTTGAAATCGCCTCGAGATTATGTCCCTTGTTGGCACCATACTCGCAGATACGCTTCACACCAAGTGTTTTGCTCAGAATTCGCGCAAAATAATTCTTCCGGTCGTCAGCGCCTATAATATTTCTATCGGTATACTCATCACCGAAACTGCCCTGCCAGAATTTCGTCTGTTCGGAAACGCTCATCATGATTTCTCCTGTCATCGGACATTCCGGGCTCGATATGCAAGCCAGGCAAGCAAAGAAACAACTCTGTCGATCGCCGGACCGTTCATGTCGGCGGCCAGATCCGGCAATACGGGTTCATGTATACGTATCTGTATAATGCCACGTCCGGCAAGCGGCACCAGATACCCGGCGGCCGTTTCATCGGCGCCCCACGGATGATTGAACTCCCTGCCGCCGGCAAGCAGAATCACCGGCTGCCCCCCCGGCTGCTTCCCAGACCGCGCCGGAAATCCCAGGACGGACAGGATGTTTTCGACTTCAGCCCGTTCGTGATCCGCGCCTGCCGACTCAATGCGGCATGCACAGGCTGCGAGGCCCTCGCCGACCGGCCTGAGCCATTCGATATACCTGTGGCCATCCCGCTCCCGCTCACCCAGAGAAGTGAAGCCGCTCTTCTCGAATATGCGCCGTGAAGGGAGATTATCAACGAATGTCTCCGCCCTCACAAGAACGGCTCTTTCAGCTACCTCCGGCCGTTTCAGAGCAGTGGACAGCAGGTGCGTGCCGATGCCCTTTCCCATATGTCCCGGGGCTATGCCGATCGAGACGGTGAGCATGCCTGCCAGAAGGGTCGGGTCAAACCGAATCTGGCCCACCGGAGCCGATGCGTCATCCTCCATGATGAAGCCGACCCGTCTGGAATCGTGAAAAAAGCGATCAAACCACGCCGCATGCTCCCGCGGCTCGATCATCCGGGGCGAGAAGGACCAGAGACGGTGCTCGTCACTGTTGCGCCAGCGCAGCAGCATCCCGGCATCGTCCTCTGTGAAGGGCCGAAGTGTGGTCACACCATATCCCAGGTCAGGATGTCGTCTTCCTCTATGTCCCGAAGAGCTTTTCGCCCGGCCACGAGATCGAGAAACCTGGTTGGAATGCCGAATCCGGGCCGTTTCACCTCGATCATATCACGCGTTATAATCGTTCCGGCCGGAATCGCGCAAGCCGCCACCAGACTTCGCCTGGCAATGCGATACAGCTCCTGTTCCGCGGCCGTATGATGTTTGATCGGGCTGCCGAGAGCCGCTTCCGTCTGGCGTATCGCGGTCACCATCTCTTTCAGCTCATGTGGCTCAAGGGAAAACGGATGGTCCGGTCCTTCCTGACTTCTGCTCAGCGTGTAGTGTTTCTCGATGATGCATGCCCCCCGCGCCACGGCCGCCACATCGGTGACATATCCCATGGTGTGGTCGGAAAAACCTACCGGAACCTGAAATGCCTGGCGCAACGTGTCCATCGCCCGAAGATGCAGATTCTCATACGCCGGAGGATACGCAATCGCGCAGTGCAGCAGGGCCACATCGTTTCCGCCCGCCTGTCTGAACGTATGCAATGCCACTTCGATATCCTCGAGATTCGCCATGCCGGTCGAGAGAATAAGCGGTTTGCCCGTCTTTGCGACCCGCTCTATGAGCGGAAGATGCGTGATCTCGAAGCTCGCGATCTTGTAGGCCTCAACGCCGGCTGCTTCCAGCTCCTCGACGGCCGGCAGATCGAACGGCGTGCAGAGGAACATGATGCCCTTCTTTCTGCAATGCGCCATCAGTTCCGCCGTCCAGCCCCGAGGAATTTCAAGCCGTTTGATGACGTCCCAAAGCGTCTCGCCCTCGTTCGCCAGCTTTTTATCCTTCAGGTAACTGGCCATCGGCGTCTTTTTCGAGTAGATCTTCTCGGCTGCGAAGATCTGGAATTTCACCGCGTCAGCCCCCGCTTCGCTGGCGACATCGATCAGCCTGATCGCCGTATCGAAGTCGCGGTTATGGTTGCTGCCGGCCTCCGCAATGACGAAGCACGGCTTCGCATCTCCGATCCCGAGGTTTCCGATATGAATCTGCATTCAGCCTCCTCAGCCGGTTTTCATCATTGGCGTGAGAGCCGCCGCGACCCGGACCGCTCCGGCCCCGTCGATCACTTCACGCTGCCGACGGACCATCCGGTTCTGGTCCGACGGTTCGGCGATCATTTGCCGCACGGCATCCATGAGCGATTCTATCGGCAGCCCCGAACGGGCGTCAAGAGCGATACTCGTATGATTCTTTCCTATGAATTCGAGCGTCTGCCTCTGATTTTCAACCCAGACGACCGCCACACTGGGACGGCCGATGCAATAGGTCTCCCAAAGCGTCGTTCCACCTCCGGACACCACGAGAGAGGCACCTGAAATGAGGCCCGGCAGGGCATCCGTATCCCGGACGAATCTGCGGCGGGGTGCCGCACGCTCCCATCCGGACAACCGGTCAACCGGGCAGGATGGCCCGACGGCTGCAACAACCGGAATTGCGCCCGCAATCGTTGCGACCGCTTCCAGTATATCCATGATTATATTCTGTACGTCTCCGCCGCCAAGCGTCACGAGGATATGGCCTTCACGCGGAATCGGCGTATCCGCGTAGAATTTCACTTCCGGACGTACGAGCGTATACGTTTCCCCGCAAAGACACAGGGGCACGCCCCGCTTCGCATAACGTCCCTCATCCGCACCGGGATTGGGATTGATCACGACGTCCACCGGGAGCACCCGGTCGCCCAGATCGTCGATGACGGCCAGACGCGTTCCTGCAGCCCAGAGAGCCGTGAAATCCTCCGTCGCGAAGCCGTAGTGATCGACGATCAGCAGATCGGCCCCGTGCATTTTCGCCGCCAAAGCCATTTTGAAGCCCTGGGC
>CAZQYQ010000206.1:0-8592 GCA_964597625.1 uncultured bacterium | reverse complement strand
GATGGAATCGACTCTTTTTCCACCACTCTGCTGATAAGTCCTTACCAGAACCATGATCTGCTCGTCGGAATCGGCCGCGAAGTCGGGCAGGCGCACGGGGTGGCATTCACGGAAACGGATTTGAGACCTGCCTTTCAGGACACGTATGCCGGAGCCCGCGATAACGATTTATACCGGCAGCGATACTGTGGCTGCATTTTCAGCGAACACGAACGGTTTGCATCGAAGCTGAAAATAATCCCGTCCTAGCAGGTCTTGCAATCCGGATCTCTTCATCCCACGTTCTCCTGAATCGGAAGCGCCGCTCATGCCGGGACTGTTTTCGGTCGAAACATCTCTATATGGGTTTGAAATTTCTCAAGACGGCATTTCTCACAGTATGGTTCATGGCATCAGCCATGATCGCATCCGCCGAGCCCGAAACCATTCTCAGAGTCGGCATCGAGACAGGCATTCAGACTCTCAAGCTCACGCTGCAGGCCGGCGGAGATCAGCTCGATGAGAAGAACAGGCGGATAAAATCGTTCCGTGCCGGAGAACAGTTCAGCTGGTCGGTTCAATCCGAAACAGCCGCCGCCACGGCTCTCAAAGGTCGCCGCCGCTCTCGGCACAAGGCTCCGGCAGCATCTCTGACAGGACGGAGAATGCGCTTTACATCGAAACGTGGCCCCATTGCGGTCAATGGCCGCCTGTATCGGGGATATCTTGATGTTCTGTTTTCCAAAACAGGGGCACAGGTCATCAATTTCGTAGGCATCGAGGATTACATCAGAGGCGTTGTCGGCAGCGAAGTCGGCTCGCTTTCGCCCGGGGAAACGCTCAAGGCACAGGCGGTCATTGCCCGCACGTATGCCATCGCCAACCGCGGGAAGCACGGCAAAGCGGGTTTTGACCTGTGCGATCGTGAGCACTGCCAGGTTTACGGAGGGGTGAAAGCCGAGCGGCCCAGTGTCGATGCGGCCGTAAACGCCACGCGGGGGATCATCATGATCAGCGACGGGGTGCCGATTTCAACGATGTATCATGCCACCTGCGGCGGGATGACATCTGACAATGAAAAGGTGTATGGCGGCTCTCCGACAAAATATCTCCGCCGGGTGCGGTGCGACTATTGCAAAGCCGGCACGAAATACCGCTGGAATCAGCGAATCGATATCGCCAGGCTGCGTTCGGCACTGAGTTCCGAAGGACTGGGATTCAACCGCCTGTATGCCGTCGAAACGATATCTCCGGCCCGTCTCGATCGTGTCGACCAGGTCAGGCTCAAAACGGACCGTGGCGAACTCCGCATCAAGGGAACGACCTTCCGCCGCCTGTTCAATCTTCCCAGCACGACATTTGTCGTGCCGGATGCCCTGCCCGCCCAGGGGCACCAGCCTTCAGCCCGCATCGCATCGACACCTGCGGCGGGGCATCCTTCATCCGGCGTGAAAAAGGCCGGCGCCTCCCCTCTCGCACCCATCAGCACGGGCCTGCTTGCAGGCGGCAGACTGACCGGCCCGTCCCAGCTGATCGTTCAAACGTCCACCGGCGTGCGTCGAGCCCGCAGGCCGGCTTCTGGCTGGATTGTCGCAGGCGGACGCAGGCAGTCCCTTGACACTCCGGTTCGGCGAAGTCTACCTTTGAATGGAGGAACAACCGAACTCAGCGGAATCACCATTTTTGGACGCGGTTACGGTCACCAGGTCGGTCTTTGTCAGGCCGGCGCGGTAGAACTGGGCCGGCGCAGGTGGTCATATCGTCAGATTCTTGCGCTCTATTATTCTCACGTAGCCTTGCGGCAGCTGCGCTATGACGGGGTTTCAAGGCGAAAATAGCATATGCTTCAAAAAAATTACCTTTTATCCTATCAGGAAATTACGAGATGACGTCGATACAGGACTGACGTTCTGTAGAATCATCAGTTCGCGGCCCGGACAGACCGGCAGCCAGGCCGACCTTGGAGGAACCACGCATGGGCTTGTTTACCTTCGGGACAAGCAACACCTCGGTGGGCATAGACATCGGCACCTCAACGGTGAAGGTTGTCCAGCTCAAGAAGACCCCCTCGGGTCCGGAACTGACGGGTTACGCGATAGCGCCAGTCCCCCCCTCGGCAATCGAGGAAGGCACCATCAAAGACCCGCAGTCGATCGCGGCAGTGATCAAGGACATGTTCAAAAGTACCAAGATCCGGCCTGATCGGTCCTTCGCCTCGATCTCGGGGCAAAACGTGATCATGCGCTTCACCAAGCTGCCGATCATGAGCGATGACGAGCTCGAGCAAACCGTCCGCATCGAGGCTGAGCAGTACGTTCCCTACGCGATCGACGAGGTCAGCATCACCCATGCGAAACTCGCCGAACTGGCAGAGGAAGAGGGTGGCGGCAAATACTCGATCCTGCTGGTCGTTGCGCAGAAAGAGCTGGTGAACAGCTATCTCGACGTCCTCAAGGGCGGCGGCGCAACACCTGAAGTGATCGACGTGGACACGATTGCCGCGATCAACTCTCTGGAAAACTCGATCCTGCTCACCGCCGGTTCCCAGGAAGGTGGCGAGGTCGTCGCCATCATCGACTCCGGCGCCCGCACCACGAACATCTCGGTGCTCAAATCCGGCGTGCTGATGTTCACCCGCAACATTCCGATTGCCGGCAACAACATCACCCAGATGATCATGAACGTGATGAAGCAGGAGTTCGAGCAGGCTGAACAGATCAAATTCAACGAGGCTGAAGTCAACATCAGCGATACCAGCGGGAACGAGGTTGCCGAAGTGGTGAAGACCACGGTCGAAGAGCTCGCATCTGAAATCCGCCGTTCGTTCGACTACTTCAAGGCCCAGTCCCGCGAACCCCTGATCCACCGGATTATCCTCTCGGGTGGCTCGTCCAACCTGAAGGGCTTCAACACCTACATCAGTAACGAACTCGGCGTCGACGTCGCCATGGGTAACCCTCTTGAGGGCATCTCCGTAACCGTACCCGACACCGACATCCTTTACAACAATCTGCAGCGATTCACCGTCGCCATCGGATTGGCGCTCAGAGGGGTGGTGGATTAACGATGATTAAAGTAAACCTCATCACCGTAAAACGGCGCAAGCCGATTCAGATCCCGTTCGCCGCGATCTTCCTCGTGATCGCGCTCGCAGGTATTCTTGTGCTCTTCTACTTCGGCACCGTCTGGATCGAGACCTACAATGCGGATCTCGAAGAAAACAAAAAGACGATGGAAGAGGATGTGCGCAAGGACAAGGACAAACTGGAACAGCGCGACAGGCTCGAACAGGACAAGCGCAATCTTGAAGCCCAGATCGAGCAGCTCAAGCAGCTTTCCGGAGCGAACCTGCTTCAATGGTCGGAAGTGTTCTCTTCGCTCACCAATGTCGTTCCTGACAAGACCGTCTGGATCACCAACCTTCGCATCGATTCAGACAGGCGCGTTCAGCTGACCGGCTATGCCTGTTCGGAACAGCCCGGCAAGGACAACAACCGGCTGACGCTGGGCATCCAGAATTTCATCAAACAGCTGCAGAGCCATGCCTATTTCGAGGAAGTCTTCCTCAGCAATGCCAACAAGAACACCTACGAAAAAGCACCCGTCTGGCGGTTCGATATTACCTGCCGCATCAAGCGGGATGTCGGAAAGAACTGAGGTAGCGAACCAATGAACAACTTCGCAGTCACCATCATGATCATCGTGTTCGCGGCGGCCGGGGCCGGTGGTGCATTCTGGATGTACTACTGGGAACCGACGATGGAAATCCGCACCAAGCTCGAGAATGACATCAAGGACCTCGAGCGCAAGAAGGATGAAATCAAGAACGTTGCCGACGAAATTGCCCGTATCAATGAGTCTATCGCCAAGCTGACGGAAGAAAAGAAAAAGCTCGAGATGGAATCCAACCAGCTCAGCACCGTCGTCCCCAAGCTGCTCGACTCGACCGAAGCAATCGCCAACAAGTTCAACGTGAAGTTCCAGGATATCCGTATCTCGCCGCTGGTGAGAGCCGAGCAGTGGTCTGAACTGCCGATCGAAGTGGGCCTTCTGGGCACCTTCCAGGATATCGGAAACTTCCTGACCATCATGGAAAAACGCAAGATCGTCAATCTCGCGGCCGGCTCGATCAATATTTCGGTTTCTGCTGAGACCGATACCAAATCCAAAGCCCCGCTTCTTACGGTGAATCTGAGCGCCAAGGTCTACATCATGGGCGGCGCATACTGATAGCGGCAACAAGGAGGCATATATGAGAACAAGGACTGGTTCCAGACTGCTTTTCGTCCTGGTACTGTCGGCCCTCCTCGTGGCCGGCCCCAGACTGGCACATGCTCAGGGTGCCGATGACTTCAATATTCCAAACACCGATGCCAGCGCACCGGCTGCCACTGGCGGTGATACGGCCGGCGCAGAACCGGCAGCGACAGGCGGTGATCCGTCTGCCGCAGGTGCCGGCAGCGGATCTGCCGATGCCAGTGCAGGTGCGTCACCGACGGAAGCTCCAGGTGCGCCTTCTGCCGAAGCTCCGGCCGGGAATATCGGTGCAGAAGCAAGCGGTGGCGGGACATCTCCCGGTGGAATCACTCCCGGAGTCGAAGAGCCCGAACAGATCGAGATGCTGGCGGCGAACCACAAGTTCACTCCCAGCAATCCCTCCAAGGATCCTTTCAAACCTCTCGTAGAGAAGAAGGTCGTGCTGCCTCCTCCCCCGCCGCCTTCCTCGATGCAGAAGTCTTCTTCGGCGCCGCCGCCGCCCCCGCCGCCCAAGCCGATTCAGCTCGTCGTGACCGGCATCTGCGGAAATGACAATGACCGCCTGGCTCTCATCACGTTCGAGGGCAAGCCCTATACGGTTCAGAAGGACCAGGTGATCGATGGAAAATTCAAGGTCGTGGACGTCATGACGGATCGGCTCGTTATCTACTCCAACAAGGAACAGATGCGCCGGACATTCCCGATCGGCACCGGCGGCAAGGAATGAGTTCAGATATGCATCGTCACTCGAAACGCATCCATTTCAGGTTTCTCGGCCTGTCCCCGGTTGCCCTGGGACTGCTGCTGACCGTCCTGGCCGGTGATCCTGCTTCGGCACAGACCGGTTCTCCGGCCGAGGGTGACGAAGCAGAAAGTACGGCGGTACTCGCGCAGGATACCAAGTTCACGCCGGCTAATTCCGAAAAAGACCCGTTCAAGCCTCTCATAACCAAGCCAGAACCTCCGAAGATCGATCTGAAACCCATCGATTCGCAGCCCGCTTCCCGGGCCATCGATATCAAGCCTGTGATCAAGCCTGTTCAGCTCAGGGTCACCGGAATCTGCGGCAATGACAATGAGCGGCTGGCAATGATCGAGTTCGAAAATAAACCCTACGTTGTTTTTAAAGAAATGACAGTGGATGGAATGTTTAAAGTTGTCGATATCTTGTCTGACAACATCGTCGTTTACTCAATAAAGGAACAGATGCGTCGGACATTTCCGATCGGAGGTGGAAAAGAATGAATTCCACAAGTAAGACCAGCAAGGGCCTCAAGTACACCATGGTGGCCGCTGCGATGCTAGCGTCTCTCTGGGGACAGCCGGCTGTGGCAGAGGACAACATCTCGCTTGATTTCCGCGACACCGATATTCGCGAAATCATCAAGCTCATCGCCCAGAAGTCGGGCACGAACATCATCGCGGAAAAGAGTGTCCGCGGCAATGTCACGGTCCGTCTGACGGATGTCTACTACGAGGAAGCGATGCAGCTTATCGCCAAGACCAACGGGTTCGCCGTCCGCAAGATCGGCAACACCTGGATCCTGGCCGACGAGAAGAAGCTGATCGAAGCATTCGAAAAAGGTCTGACGATCACGAAGCGCCTGCAGTATGCAAAGGCTGCTGATGTCAGCAAGATTATTGCCCAGACCATCAAGAAGGATGTCAAGGTCGCCACCGATGAGCGCATCAATGCCGTCATCGTTTCGGGCGGCAAGGATATCCTCGACGAGGTCAAAAAGCTGGTCGAAACGATCGACACGCCGGTCCATCAGGTCATGATCGAGGCAAAGATCGTCGAAGTGAAGACGGATGCCGCAAAGAAGCTTGGCTTTGCCTGGAAGACGGGCACCAAGGACAATGCACAGCCGCTCGACAACAGCCCGACCGTGTTCGCCTCGAAGGAATACTTCGCGCAGAATCCTGACTCCACTCTGTATCAGGGTGGATTCCAGAATCCGCAGGGCGCTCTGTTCGGTCTCGGTGACTTCTACCGCGATACGCTGCTGTTCCAGGCCACGGTCAACGCTCTCGAGACCCACCGCGAAACCAAAGTCCTCAGCAATCCGAAGATCTCCGCGGTCAACGGCCAGGAAGCCAACATCGTGGTCGGCACGAAAGTCATCTATCCCGGCGGTGCTGATCAGCCCCCGAAGGAAAAAGACACTGGTATCAAGCTCAAGATCACCCCGCGCATCAATGACGACGGCTACATCACGGTTGATGCCGAGCCTGAAGTCTCCTTCGTTGAATCCTGGTCCAACAACGGCATGTATCCGGTCATCGGCACCCGCACGGCCAAGACCACGGTGCGTGTGCGTGACGGCGAAGAGATTCTCATCGGCGGCCTGATCCGGGATGAAGAGTCGAGGGAAAAGAACAAGATTCCCCTGCTGGGCAATATCCCGATCATCAAGTCGCTGTTCAACTTCAACGGCAAGACGGGCCAGTCGCAGGAGCTGATCATTCTGATCACCCCGCACATCATCGCCCAGAGCATCGAGTCGGCCGCTCCGACCAGCATCGTGCCTGAATCGGGCAGCGAGCCCGCCCCGGCCGCCAAGGCAGCACCGGCAGCTCAGCCCGCCGGTAACGCAGGGGATGCATTCGACAACGCCTTCGATACGAACTTCTGATTCAATACTCCGACACTTACGCCCCGGCAGCCGCCGGGGCGTTTTTTCTTGCCCGCATCGATAATCATCTTTACCGGGAACCTGTTTTCATGGTGAAATATCACTTTCCTTCGATTCAGCGGGAAGCAGAATTTCAGGCAGTTTGCTCTAATATCAATATATATATAACCGAGGTTCGAGATGGCCGAGACACGGTATTTTCACATTCCCAGGAAGGGAAAGGTTGCCCGCCTCGCGTCTTTGAATGAGGCTCTGCAGTTTCAGAAAAAGGGCGAATACGTCTGGCTCGATTTGATCGACCCGGACAAGGACAGCTTCAGGGAGTTCATGGAACCATTCGGGATTCACCCATTGAGCGTGGAGGACTGCCTGGACGATGACCAGATTCCCAAGACGGAAAACTTCGAAACAAACACGTTCATTTTATTTAACTGCTATACATATACAAACAGAGAGCTGACGATCGATGAAGTCGATTTCATGATCGGCTCGAATTTTTTAATTACGGTACGCGGATACAAAGCCCAGAATAAAGCGTTCTTCGACAAGCTCGACGAATCCGTTTTTCGGGGGATCTCTGACGTGAATCGCGGCCCGGACTTTCTGTTGCAGCTGATTCTCGATTATATCGTCGATAAAAAATTCGCCGCGATAGAAGCTATTCAGGAAGAGGTCGATCAGACGGAAGAAAACATTCTCGACGAAAAATCGGATTTTCAGCCCGAGCACCTGATGCGTCTTCGCTCATGTCTTCTGAGCCTGCGCAAGAGTCTGTTTCACGAACGGGAAATTCTGGTCAAGATCTGCCGCCGCGACTCGCCGTTCATCAGCGAAAAAGCGATCTATTATTTTCGCGACATCTATGATCACCTTGCCAAATTCTTCGAGTTTATCGAGATCAACCGCGAAATGATCACCTCCCTGATGGAGCTGCATCTTTCGCTGGCGAGCACGCGCATGGCCCAGATTTCCAATCAGACGAATCTCGTGATGAAGCGTCTGACGGCCATCACGACCATTTTCATGCCTCTGACGCTTTTTTCAGGCATCGGCGGCATGTCGGAATGGTCGATGATGACGGGTCCCGAAAACTGGATGATATCTTACCCGATATTTTTCACCCTCATGGGCCTGGTCGGCTGGTTCAACTGGTGGATACTGAGAAAACTCGACTGGATCTGATCAGGCCTTTTGCCGGGCGATCGATTCGCTCATGCCGGATATCGAGTCCCCCTCATATCGTTCGAGCAGTGCGTTCACAAGCTCGAGCGCGACGAGCGACTCGCCGGCCACGGCCAGTGCCGCGAGAGCCACGGTGTCAGAACGGTCGGCGGCAAGATGCGATGGCGTGTGGCTGGAATCCATTGCCGGCACCTCGCCGGGAAGGCTGCCCGGGAGAGGCTTCATGACGGCACGGATCACGAGCTGCGAGCCGTTCGTCATGCCGCCTTCGATGCCGCCGCAGAGATTGGTCGGCCGGAACCAGCCCCGCGGCTCGTTCCAGCAGATGGGATCGTGGGCTTGAGAGCCGGGGAGCATGCTTTGTTTGATGGGCTGGCCGATTTCAACGCCATGCACGCCGGGAAGGCCCATCACCACCGCGGCAAGACGGTAATCGAGGCGCCTGTCAGACTGGGCGTGGCTTCCAAGCCCGGCCGGCAAACCGTCAACACGCACTTCAACCGCACCGCCCAGGGTGTCACCTGCAGCACGGGCCTCG
>CAZQYQ010000205.1:0-8593 GCA_964597625.1 uncultured bacterium | reverse complement strand
TATCAAAGGTATACGCATCGTTTTCATCGGCAACGGGAGCGTTTTCGGGCTTCGGGATCTGTTCTCCTTCTATCCAGCACCAGATACAGTCCTTGCTCGATTCAAGGCCGCTGTTGAGGTCGACCGTCCAGTAGTCCGGAGATGTCGGAGTCTTGAAGGAAAGCTCAAGCCGGGTCTGCATTTTCTCCACCATGGTTCCGGATGGGGGGGTGATTAAATATTTCGTGTTATAATTGCCGCTCGGATACCACTCCTGCATCGCAATATATCCGGCCTTAACAGTCTTTCTGACCCGGGGGTAAACCATGACCGTATGCGTAGCGGTTCCCCCACCCGGGATCAGGTATGTCCGGGCAATTTTTTCAGGAGGAGGTTCCGTGTCGCCGGAACAATGCGGCAGGTATGTATCGAATTCTCCGCGAACGACGTTCGCATCCGTATTGGGTTCAATGACTTTTTCACTGTCCCAGTCCTTGACGCCGAAATCATTCTTCGGCAAGCCGGAGCAGTTCAGAATGGAATCGAGACTCAGCCCGGTGCCGCTCAGCTTTTGTTCGAGGAGAGCCTTTTTGATGGGATCCTGGGCGGCAAAGTAGATCATTTTTTTCGCGGTCTCAGGGTCGTAGGTCAACTTCCAAAGGGCTTTCACCGCAGGAGTATCATCAACGATGATACATTTCGAGGGGCTTTCGAATTCCCGGAAGGCCAGCGTCCCCGGGACCGGCGGAGCTGAGCCATCACGATAATCGCCGCGACCGTTTCCGGCAATCGTCCATGCCGGTTTGGGCGCCTGATCAATGGTCGTGCCATACAGGTTCGCCTTTTGGCCTTCTTCCCAGGCGGGGGGGCGGCCGACGTTGGAATCCGTGGACTGAATGACCCCTTCAAAGCCAAGCGTCGTGCCGACGGGCACGATAATGACTTTCATATCATTCCCGCTCCAGGCTTTGATAAATTTGCCCCCCTCGAAGGGAGTTCCGATGAGATCCGTCGGGACTTCCGTCTTCGCGTCGGGCGGCGCACCGGTAAAATTTCCCGGATAGGTGATCAAGCCGGTAAGCGGATCCTGGGGACCTTGTGCAGAACATGCAAACACTGCGGGTGCAAAAAAAACAGCTGCAATCGCTACCCAAACGATCAGTTGCCGTTTCATACGAACCTCCCCTGGATGATTTTATAATCTGTACTTATTATACCAATACTTCTCTTCTACTGGATAGGACGCAAAATATTTCAGATGGGTTCATCGTAAAGAAATGTTAATACATGAGGGTCGCTTCACCCAATCGTGCTTCAATTTCGTGAAACGAAGCATCACAGGGCGCCGGATGCATTGCATCTGCCGCTCCAGCAGCCATGGCCCAACGAGACGCCTCCAGCCAGCCCAACCCATTCGCCCGCGCATACAACAGCCCGGCCATGGCCGCATCCCCCGAACCGACGGCACTGACTTCGGTCACGCGGGGGGGCCTCAACCGCCACACATTCGGCGGCTCCCATGCCAGAGATTCCCTTGGGCCGTCGGTGATGAGGGCACCCCATACCCTCGATGAAGCGAGATGGGCAAAGAATCCGGCTGTCTGCGTTTCATCGAACGGGTCCATCCCAAATGTTTCCCGGGCCTCATCACGGTTATGTTTCAGAAAAAAGCCACCGACGCCGAGAGCGGATCGCAACGCTTCACCTCTGGCATCCAGAAACAATTCGCAGGAATAGGACTTGCAGTGCTCAATGATTCTTCGATAAAAATCCAGATTTCTACGCCCTGGAATCGTACCAGACATGGCGACATATTTCGTTCTTGGAAGATGCCTGTCCAGTTCTTCCGTAAAATGCAGTATCTCCGACTCGGCAAGCTCTTCGCCGTCCTCGATCCACCAGGTTTGTGCGGGAGGTTGTTCAATAACCATATTTATACCAACACGGGTTTCGGCCTCGGTCGGGATCAGAACAGCCGGTATTCCCTGGTCCTTCAGCCGGCCCCTGATCTTATCTCCGTTGGCACCGCCGGCAAAACCGAATGCGAGCGCCGGTCTGCCAAGCGTTTTCAGCATCCTGGCGACATTAATCCCCTTGCCCCCCACCGTCCAGTCGAGAAATCGTGTTCTATGCGCGCCCTGCAAGGGGGCAACCGGTGAGTGAATGATATAATCCAGCAGGGGATTTGGTGTGACGGTCAGAATCATCGATAGCTCCGTTCGGCATGCCTGATTGCAACGAAAAGCATTCTACAGTAGACTTCCGTGTATGCACAACGTGGCGATAATACTGGTTTTTCACGGTTCACGGAATCCCAACTCGTCTCGCGAAGCAGCGGAGTTCACGAGTACCATTCGAGATTCAAACCCCGGCTGCCACATCGGGCATGGGTTCCTTCGCGAATCCGCACCGGATATCAAAGCAGCAATCACGTCCGCGGTTGAAGACGGGGTGAAAACAATCCGACTGATTCCGCTGTTTGCGCTTACGGGAAACCACACATCGGTCGACATTCCCGCATTGCTGCATGATGCTGAATTATTATATCCAGACATATCTTTCACCCTGGATCCGGTGCTGGTAAAAACAGGGCAGTTTGCATCCTTCATCTCTGCCAGAATCGTTGAGGAATAATCATGGGACCACAGGCCGACAAGCCCGCACCAGGCGTCAAGCAGGCAAAAAGAGCCCTCGTGTATCACGCATTGCTTGCATGCATTCTTTTCATCGCGGCATTTTTGGGCTTCAAGCACGGATGGCAGCAGTCAAAAGCCGAGATCATGATTGCACTGACTTTCCACGGGGTCACGGAAACCCCTTCCCGACCATGGGAGATCCGATGGCTTGACCTGATTGATTCAATCAAAAATCTTTCTCAATATGATTTCAAGCCTATCGCCCCGGGCAGTTTTTCAGCCTGGCTTGATGGCAGCATAAAAGGCGGAAGACGATTTTTCATTACATTCGATGATGGGCTCGAAACATCCGGCGAAGCAATCCGGCGGCTGAAAAAAGATCTGAACCTGAGTTCCGCGCTCTTCGTGACGACTGACATGATCGGCCAGCCTGGCTATCTGTCGTATGGCGCATTGAGGGAGCTCGCATCCGAGACCGGCTGTCTGATTGGGCTTCATGGGCTGCGTCATCTGGAACCCACGAAAATCATCCATACCGGGGGAAATTTTATTGTTGAGACCGTCTCCGCCAAGCAGCAGCTGGAAAAGGAACTCGGCAAAGATATCCAATGGTATGCTTATCCATTCGGCGATTTTGACGCCGAGGCCAGAAACCAGGTCGCCTCGGCCGGTCTCACCTACGGCTTCACGATCGAGGGCGATGATATCAGGAGAGAGACGGACCCGCTCCTGTTCCCAAGGGTCATGTATCTCAAGGGCGTTGAAAAAGCCGGCGGCCCGTCGATCAGCGACTGGACGCCGCCGAAAAATGCCAGCGCGGGCGGGCTCAGCATCACCCTTGCGCTTTTTGTCGGAATGATGGGTCTTCGAAGCGTCCTTCGATGCCTCATGCTGCGGCGTGCTCTTGCGAACGCGAACGCCGCGGCATGAAGGCCGCAACCAGGTGGGGGGAAGGCAGGACGGCCTGTAAGCCGGGTTCTGTACCCTTGCGGGCGTCGATCATCTATCTGGGATGACGGTTACCCGCCACCTCAAGCGGCCAACCCGGGGTCAGACGGGGCAGGCTGCCCCTTCCCCTGTTAGGCCTTGCTCCGAACGGGGTTTTCCAGGCATCGCCGTCACCGGCGACCCGGTGCGCTCTTACCGCACCATTTCAACCTTACCTGATCCCGTTTCCGGGCCATCGGCGGTATGTTTTCTGTTGCACTGTCCGTCCCCCCGCAATTCCTTGCGGGAAGCCTGGGCGTTACCCAGCGTCCTGCCTTATGGAGCCCGGACTTTCCTCATCCCGAACAAGTCGGGACGCGATCGACCGGCCGTCCTGCCGGTTGCGATCATACCTTATTCCGATGGGGAATGTCTATCGTCAGATGAAAGATCGTCGGGCAGTCTGGTCGAACCGGTATCAATGCGCACATTGCGTCTGGTTCCCAGGAGCCACATCCAGAAACCGGCGCTGCCGGCAGGATAAATCGGCTCCTTCTTCCGGCGGGTGAAACCGCAGCGATCGCAGGAATACAGTCTCCGGCGCAGGCCGAGGGTGTTATTGCCCGGTTCCTTCAGGATCTCGAAAGCCGTACGCAGGGAGCCGTTGCATCGCGGGCAACGCTCGATAAAAAAGACCATGTAGCAAAGAAACCCGCCGACGAAAAAGGCAAGAAGGATCTCCTTGGAGGTCCACAGGAAGCCGAAAATATCGAATGTTCCCGTTTGTGGGGGCAGATTCTGATTTTCCCGTTTCAATTCGTCAACCAGCATTTTCTTGATCGTCAAAATACCTTCGAGAAAGCCTCTGCCGTCATCATTTTCCACATTTCCGGGGAGAATCACCTGATTCAGGATTTTCTCTCCCATTTCCCGGGTAATCAGGTATTTCAATCCGATTCCAACTCTGAGGCTGAATTTCCCGTTCAAAGAGTCGCGGGGCAACGCGGCATAGAGGAGGATTCCACGTTTATCGATCCCGATCGATCGTATCCATTCGGTGAAGAAAAGTTCGACTCTCTTTGTATATTCATCAATATTTTCCAGCACTTCCGTCTTGACCAGCACCCGTATGCGCAACGTTTTTTCAATCTCGCTGCAGACATCAACGATCTGAAGGCGGATAGGTTCTTTCAGCAGAAGGGCCTGATCGGAAATATAGCGATCAGGCGAAACCGGCACGGCAGCCGTTTCCGATGCGGGCTGGGCATAGGCCGTCAGCGGGAACGAGGCAAGAGAAATCAGGGCAATGAGAAGCAGTCCGACTGCTTTCACGCCGTCACCGAAGCAGAGTGGAAGAGCTCGGGTATTCACGTGCATGATTCAGGGGTTTAAGCGCAGGCCATCGATGACACCGGTCCATCGAATGAAAACTCCGCAGTGCGGACACGGCTCGGCGCGGCTGGTACCGGCAATCGAGTTGATGTATCCTGGCGAGAGGCTCATTCCGCAGGAGGGGCAGCCCGATTTATCCGCATCCCAGATGGCACGGCCTCTTGTTTTGCGGCGAATTTCCTCGTAGATTTCGAGATCATTCGACGGAATTTTCAGGGATGCCTGGCGGCGCTGCGTGCGCTGCAGATCAGCCTCCTGCTCGATACCGGCGATTTCACCCGCGATGCGCTGTTTCACTTCATCGAGGTGCAGCTTTCTGCCGCCGAGAAGTTTTGCTGCTTTCTGGATATCTTTTTCCAGAGTCTCAATCTTTTCCATGTCTTCGAGAACACGGTTTTCAATGGCAGTGAGCAGCTCGCGGTTTTTATCGAGCTCTTTCTGCACCGCCATGTATGCGGTTGGGGTCAGCCCGGCGGTTTTCAGTCTCATTTCGCTTGTGCGGATGCGATCGGTCATTTCAGCAGCTTCACTTTCCGCCTCGCGCCGCCGGAGGTGAATCTTTTTCATCAGCGCCTCTTTGCGCTTTATCAGGGTTTCTTCTTCGCCAACCTCACGTTCCATCTTCTGGGATTTCTCTTTCAGTTGACGGATGCGGCTTTCGAGAACATCGACAGCAAGGTCGAATGCCTGTATTGCTAAAATCGCGGTGCAGTCCAGCACGGCGTTCCTCCTCTCGATTCCGCAGTGGGAATGGTGTCGCGGTAGCCTAACAGATGATTATTGCAGTGTCAACCTGCCGCTTCCGTTCTATTGACGCTGTTTTCACATCATGGTATCCTATCCTCTTCATCTATGGAGGTTTTCTCAGATGCCATTCCTCCCCGTCGTTGCTATCGTAGGCCGGCCCAATGTGGGCAAGTCCTCACTTCTGAACAGAATCGTCGGATATCGTCACGCGATCGTTGATCCCACGCCCGGCGTTACCCGCGACAGAAATTATGCTGAAGCGGTCTGGAACGGCCGCCATTTCTATGTCGTCGACACCGGGGGTCTCGATCCTGATGATGAGCAGCCGCTCATGCAGGCAATCAAATCCCAGGTCGATTTCGCTCTCCGTGAAGCCGCGGCGATTGTCTTCATCGGAGATGCCCGCGACGGGCTCCATACGGATGATCGTGCCATTATCAAGCTGCTCCGGAAGAAGTGTCCGGAGAAGCCCTTCTACACGGTGGTCAACAAGATCGACAATCCGAATGACATCGATATTCTCACTGCCGAGTTTTACGCCCTCGGCGTCGATCGGCTGTTTCCCGTATCGGCGGTTCACGGCATGGGCGTTGCCGACCTGCTCGACGTCGTGGTTGAACCGTTCGAGCGTGAAACGGAGGAGGACGAATCCGCCTCATCCACGCCGTTGGAGCGCATCGCAATCGTCGGCAAGCCCAACGTCGGCAAATCATCTCTGTTTAACCGGCTCCTCGGCCAGGATCGTTCTATTGTAGACGATATACCAGGCACGACCAGAGATGCCATCACGGTGTCGCTCGAGCGCAACGGCCGCACCTACCGGTTCATCGATACGGCCGGTCTTCGCCGACCGGCAAGGCAGAAAGACAGCGTGGAGTTTTTCTCCGTTTTCAGAACCCTCGACGCCATTCAGAAGTCAGATCTTGCCGTTCTGGTTCTCGATGCTTCCGAAGGCCAGATCAGCGAACAGGACAAGCGAATCGCGGGAAGAGTCGTCGATGCGGGTTCCGGCTGCATTATCGTCTGGAACAAGTGGGATGTCGCCGATAAAACCGCCCGCTCCTGGGATGACCTGCTCGTGGAAACCCGCAACGCGTTTCCCCTCCTCAATTTTGCACCGGTGACATCGATATCCGCCCGCACCGGGCAACGGGTCGACCGGCTTTTCGAAATGCTCGACAAGGTCCAGGAAACGGGACGCCATCGCATTTCAGATGAACGTCTCAAGCAGATTCTCTATGAGGCCGTCACGATTCAGCCACCGTCACCGGTTGCCGGCCGGGCCCTGCATCTGAAAAATCTCCGCCAGCTCAACGGGCCGCCGATCGTGTTCAGGCTTGCCGCTTCAGAGCCCAAGTGCGTTCACTTTTCCTATCAGCGGTATATCCTGAATCATATCAAGCAGGAGTTTCCGTTCGAGGGATGGCCGATGCGACTGGCCGTGGGGCGCTGATCGATGCAGGCAATTCCCTGGTCCGCCCTTGCGACCGGTTATCTTCTGGGCTCTCTTCCAACAGCCTATCTCCTGTGCCGTATTTTTTACGGTATCAACATCTTCGAGCATGGCAGCAAGAACATGGGGGCCACGAATGTGCACCGCGTCCTCGGTTCGAAGCCCTTTGCGGCAACCCTGCTGCTCGACATCCTCAAGGGATTTGCCGCTGTCCTGCTCGCGGTTTCCTTTTTCTCCGGCCCAGAGAATGTCGTTCTGACCGGCCTTTCCGCCGGCGCAGCCGCGATCATCGGGCACACACTCTCGATCTGGGTCAGATTCAAAGGCGGCAAGGGCGTAGCGACAGGGCTCGGGGTCTTTCTGGCTCTCGCCCCGAAAGCCTCTATTGCGGCGATGGTGATTTTTCTCCTCGTTCTCGTTTCGAGCAGCTTCGTCTCTCTCGGTTCGATCGCTGCCGCGGGAGCTCTGCCGTTTCTTATTATCCAGTTCAATGAATGCGGCGATCCCTGGCTGCCCTGGTTTGTCGGATTCGCCTCCCTCGTCGCTGGTTTTGTCATTTACAAGCACAAGGCAAACATCATCAGGCTCTGGAACGGCCAGGAACATGCTCTCGGCCGGGATTCGCAGCCAGAGCCGCCACTGCCGGCAGAAAACAAATAACTCTTCTGAAAATCGGAGCTTCAGCCGTTATGAAAATCGGAGTCATCGGAGCTGGTTCTTGGGGAACTGTTCTTGCAAATCTTCTGTCTCAGAAAGGCAATGCGGTCACCCTCTGGGCGCGTGAGCCCGAAGTCGTTTCCGGTATCAGAAACAGAAGGCGCAACCCGTTTTTCATGAGCAGCCTCGAGCTGCACCCGGAACTGGCAGTTTCGCCAGACGCCATGGAAGTGGCTTCCGCCAGCGATGCCCTGCTTTTCGCCATTCCATCCGTTCACCTCCGGAGCATGGCAAACAAACTCAAAGCGTATTTTCCCGCCGTTTCAGGCATCATCAACGCCGCGAAAGGCTTCGAACCTCAGAGTGGAAAGCGATTGAGCGAAATTCTGATCGAGGAAACGGGAATTGAAGCCGGAAGCGGCGCGGACCACGTTGCGGTTATCTCAGGGCCGAATCTGGCCGGCGAGGTTGCCGAAGGGAAGATCGGCGCAACGGTTGTTGCCTGTCCCGATGAGAACTGGGCCAGGCAAGTCCAGGAAATGCTTTCCACCGATTATTTCAGGGCATACCGGCATACGGACCGTACCGGTGTTGAACTCGGCGGGACGCTGAAAAACGTATTCGCCATCGGCGCCGGAATCGTAGACGGCCTCGGACTGGGCGACAACGCGAAGGCAGCCTATCTTACCCGCTCTCTTCACGAGCTCGTCAGGCTGGGAACCCGCCTTGGCGGACGGCAGAGCACCTTTTATGGCCTTTCGGGTCTCGGCGATCTGGTGGCCACCTGTTCATCGGAACTTTC
>CAZQYQ010000204.1:0-8601 GCA_964597625.1 uncultured bacterium | reverse complement strand
CCCTCGAAGAGGCCCTCGACTTCATCAACGATGCGAACCTGAAATCAGATCTCTGGATGCTGGGCACCCAGCTGAAAGAAATGCTCGAGCAGATTCGCGCCATCAATGAAGAGAACCGCCGCCTTCTCGAGCAGGCGCTTGAACTGACGCAGTATTCTCTGAAGCTTCTTACGGCACCGCCCAAAGAGGTCACCTACAGACCTCCGGGGCTTTCAGGAAAAACAGACCAGCCGAGGCCGTCGGTGCTTATCGACCGCAAGGCATGAACATGATTTCACGATAATTTCCGCTTTTAGAAAGCAAGAGGGGCGTTTCGGAAGAATAAACCGAAGCGCACCTCTTGCTTTCAGCTGTTTTCCGGCTCTTTCGAAGATTTCGCTTAACTCATGAACCTTATAAGCCGATAGGGATTATAGGGGAAAAAAGGATGATTCCCCCCAGTGGCCGTCACGGATACAAAAAAAAGACGGCGTGGAAAGCCATAAGGAGGCGCCATGGGGGCCACATTTTTCGGCATTGAAATTGGCAAGCGCGGAATCATGACCCAGCGTTCGGCGATGGATGTGACCTCGCACAACATCACCAACGCAAATACCGAAGGCTATGCGCGCCAGCGGGCAGTAATTTCCGCCACCGATCCCTGGGCGGTTCCGGGGTATTTCTCTCCGACAACCGCACAGCAGGTTGGTACTGGCGTCGACGTCACGAAGATCGAAAGCCTGCGTGACGCTTTCGTGGATGAAAAAATAACCCGAGAATCATCGGTTCTCGAAGAACGGACGACCGCCGACGACCTGATGAAGGAAGTCGAGGCGATCATCAACGAACCCGGTGATGCGACGTTGCGCGATCAGCTGGACAAGTTCTGGTCCGCATGGCAGGACCTGTCTATCAGTCCGTCGCGGGAAGAGCTTCGCAGAAATCTGACGGAGCAGACGCAAACCCTTATCGATTCGTTCAAGGACATCGACACCCATCTGAGCCAGCTTCAGGGCACCCCGGACCACGCTTTTCAGGGAAGCATCGAAAACCAGCTCGAGGATGCCGTGAAACAGGTGAACAATCTGGCAAACCAGATCGCCGGGCTGAATGTCGAAATCGAACAGGTGGAAACGGCGAATGCCAGTGCGAATGATCTGCGGGACAAGCGTCTCCAGCTTGTCCAGGACCTTTCGAAGCTGGTTGCCGTGGATACGACCTGGGATTCCAAGGGGCACCTGACGCTTCGATCGGGTGAACACATGCTTGTCGAACACTCGATCGTGCGTGAGTTCAACATCGTTTCGAAGGACAAGGATCTCCCGGTAACGGTGAGCGGTTCTTCGGATTACCCCCAGATTTCAGACAACCCCGAGGTTGCGGAAGCGGTTTTCAACCACACCGGCGAGACGCGCAACATCACTCTCACGGTTGCGCAGACGGCTCAATCACACCAGGTTTACTCTTTCCTTTCATACAATCCTCTGACGGGCCCTCTCTCGAACTTCGGCGTATCGAACGGAACCTTCTCGGTGAACGGCCGAACCTTCTATCTCGACGCTGAAAAAACCTCGATGAAACAGCTCGCAGCGATGCTCGATGAAGCCAATGTCGAAGTCGATGCCGGTCTGAACGAGGCCGGTCAGCTTGTCATGACTTCGACGTTGACCGGTACAAAACATGAGATGACGTTCGCCGACGGGACGAGCAATCTGATGACGGTGCTGAATCTCCAGGAAAATCAACAGGCCCGTGATGCGATATTCAACTACGGCGGCAAGCAGTTTGTGACTTCGGAAAACGTCGTCCGGGACGTGGTGCCGGGTGCGACGATCATTCTGAAGGGGCAGGGGGTCGCCAACCTCGATCTGCGGCCGACAATCAAAGGCGGTAAGATCGCCGGTCTCCTGCAGGTCCGTGACGGCAACATCCAGTCGCTTCGCGACAAGTTCAATGAAATGGCCTATCGCCTTGTCACGGAAGTGAATGATGTCCATAGAAAGGGCTTCGGCCTTGACGGCGAAACGGGGCGAAATTTTTTTACGGCGATTTCAACGGACGACCCGAATCTTCCTTATAAAAACGTCATAGAACGACTTTCCATGGAAGATTATATAACCGCTGATGCAAATACCATTGCGGCGTCTCAGGGAACGCTCGAAAACCCGACGGATAAGCTGCCGACCTTCAATGGTGAAGGGGACGGACGCAACGCGATTCTTATCGCGCAGATCAAGCAGAACGACTTTTTCAGCAATGGCAAGGCCAACTTCAACGACTTCTACAACTCGATCGTGACGCAGGCTGCAACCGAAAGCCAGAGGTTCGAAACGGAAAAGCAGGGCTCGGATGACCTGCTGGCGCAGCTCAAGTCGAAGAGAGACGAAATCTCGGGGGTTTCTCTCGATGAGGAACTGACAAACCTCATCAAATATCAACAGGCGTATAACGCGGCATCGAAAATCATCACAACCGTCGATGAAATGCTCGATAAAATAATCAATGGAATGCTTCGGTAAGTTCGGACGACGTATCCCCTGAAACAGATAACGGGGGAACAGGTTAAGGAGGCGGTCCCATGCGAATCTCGAATCAATTGGTTGCGAGCAATTTTCTTCAGGTGCTCAATCGCAATCAGACCGAGCTGAGTCGGCTTCAGTTGCAGGTCAGTTCAGGGAAACAGTATAACCTGGCGTCCCAGAGTCCGGTCAATAATGCCCTTGCCATGTATCACAAGACCGAGATTGCGGAGGGCAGCCAGTATACGAAGAACATTTCCCGCACCAAAGAGTGGCTCGATAACACCGATTCCTCTCTGACGACCCTCGAAGCCGCTCTGCAGCGCGCGAGAGAACTGGCCGTCTATGGCGCCAATGATACGCTGGTACAGGCTGACCGAGATGCTATAGCTGAAGAAATAAATCAACTCCTTCAGCATGTGATCGATATCGCGAACACCGATGTTGGCGGCGAGTATATTTTCGGGGGAAATGATGTCGAGACAAAACCGGTGAAGCTCCTGGACGGACAGAACGCCGGTGCAATGAATGACATCGTGACCTACTCGACCGGGGAAACACGAAAAGATAAAAATCTGGCCAATGCCATCGATATCCTGTATGGCGGTGACTCCAAGCGCCTGGCGGGGGAAATCGAGAAGGGGGTGCTGGTCGATCGCAACGTGTCGGCGACGGAGGTCTTCTTCCGGAACAGTACGATCAGCTCTCAGCCCACCTTTGGTGACAGACTGGCACCGTTGAATGAAATGATGCCGCTAGCCATGCTCAACAGCGGTCGTGGTGTGCAGGCCGGGGTCATGATCATCACTGATTCCAACGGAATCGACCGGAAGATCGATCTGACCCATGTGACCCGCCTCGATGACGTTCTGTATGCCATAAACTCGACCGGTTCGTTCAAGGCCGGAATTGAAGAAGTCCCTTCCGACACGGCAACGGCCCTGGGCATCTATAAGAGTGCCGGACCTGCCAATACCCTGTATGGTCTTTCCGATCCGGCAATGATGGATCTCGATACCCCGCTTTCGGATCTGAACAACGGCCTTGGCGTGCCGGAAGGATTTTTGAATATCAACACGCGTGACGGCAGGAATCTGCGTGTCGATATTTCCGGCGCTTCGACGGTCGGAGATGTTGTGAATGCCATAAACGCGGTTGACAGCGGCTACTCGCTGAAGGCCACGTATGACTTTATTGGAAAACGCCTGCAGATTACCGACACGACGCTCGGGAAGGGCGATTTCACCATCGAATCGAAGAAAACACAGCTGTATCTCAATGATCTGCCGGCTCATTCCGCCGCTGATCTGGGAATTCTCCGGAACGTCGGCGTTGGAAATCAGATCGTTCAGAGTTATGACCCGGCGATCGAAAACGAATCGACGAAGCTCAGTGCCCTCAATGGTGGAAAAGGCTTTGAAACCGGGTATATCGATGTTACCGGGCATGACGGATCCACGACGCGAGTCGATCTGACGCAGGCTGGAACTGTTCAGGACGTCATCGATGCGATCAATACCCAGACCGGAGGAGCCCAGACGGCCCTTCTTGATCCCGTGTCGAAACGCCTTGTCATAACCGATACCACCGTCGGCGCAGCCGATTTGAAGATTGAAGAAGTACATGGAAACCAGGCTGTGAAAGTCCGCGACATGACGACCGTCGCCCGAAGTCTTGGACTTCTGCAGCGTTCGAACAACGGGACGGTTGTCGGCTCGGTTCTCACGCCACCCGCCCTGACCGCGGCATCCAGCCTTTCATCACTGATCCCGCCTCCTGAAACGGGATTCATCTCGATTCGAGGCGCTGATGGAAACGCCGTTTCAATAGACCTTACACAGGCATCGACAATTCAGAATGTCCTTGATCGCATCAATGAAACCGGCAAATTCGAAGCCACATGGGATGCGGCGAATAATCGGTTTGTCGTCGGGGATATTTCCGGAGCGGTCGGTGATAACGGGCTCACGATCGAGGAGTATACCAACCCGGCTCGCGATCTCGGCTTCTTGAAGGGCTCGACAAACTATACGACGGATACGCTGACCGGTGCGCCGATCATGTCGAAATCCCTGCCGACCCTGATGGGTTCGATCGATCTGAATCCGGCCGTGGATGAAACAACGGAGCTTGCGTCACTGAACGCAGGCCGTACCATGAACAAAGGCACGAGTCTCGGATTCATCCGTATTACGGATAAGGCCGGCAATTTCAAAGCGATCGACATGCGCGGCGCGAAAACGATCAAGGATGTTCTCGACCGGATCAATGACCGTACAAACGGCCTTGGAGTCGAGGCACGGATCAACTCTTCCCGAAACGGCATTGAGATCGTTGATAAAAACGGTGGTCCTGGCCAGCTTGAAGTCATCGATATCGATTCATCGACCGCCGCCGATCTTGGAATCCGCGGGAGAACGGTTGACAGGAACCTTGTCGGCACCGACATCGATCCGGCAGTGGGCATGAATACACGAATCGATTCTCTCCGGGTGAACGAAGGCGGCGTTCCATTGGGTAAAATATATATCCAGAGCGGCGAGTTTTCCGGAAATATCGATCTGACAGGCGTCACGACGGTCGGTGAAATGATGAATAAGCTTTCATCCGCCGATGGAAGATTCAACATGGCTGCCTGGATAGATACGGATGGAAAACACCTGAACTTGACGAATACCAAGGGGCAGGCCTTCATCAAGGTTCGCGATCTGGGCAAGGATACAACGGCGTCGGCACTCGGCCTGGGCGGTTCCCGGAGCATTTTCGAGACGCTCCAGGACCTTCGCGACAATCTGTACAGAAACGATGCGAAAGCCATTTCCGAAGAGAATATCAAAGTTATACAGGAAGATATAGAACGGGTTCTCCAAGTCCATGCGGAAGTCGGCAGTCGTGTGAACCGGGTGACATCTTCGAAAGAAAAACTTGAAAGTATCACTTTAAATCTAAACAAAATGCTCTCGGAAGTCGAAGATGTAGATATGACGGAAGCCATAACCCGGATGACCACACTCGAGACTGCCTTCCGTGCCGCCCTTCAGAGTGGGGCGAAGATTCTGGAAACCACCCTGATGGATTTTCTGAGTTAAGAAGGGGAGCTGATCAGGCAAGTATGAAGATCGCGACGGCACGTTTTGGTGAAATCGACATTATTCCTGCAGAAATCATCGAGTTTTCCGAGGGACTGCTCGGATTTGATGAGTCGCACAGGTTTATCATCCTGAACCCTGAGGATGGAAGTCCGTTCAGATGGCTTCAGTGCGTCGAAGACGGCGACCTGGCTTTCGTGATCATCGAACCGCTGAACTTCATGTTCGCGTATGATCTCGACATCTCTGACGGAGATGCGGCTTTCCTTGGCCTCGAGAGAGCCGAAGATGCCGTCCTCTACGCGATCGTCACGATTCCTGAAAACCCTTCGGACATGACGGCAAATCTGCAGGGCCCCCTTGTCATCAATGTGAAAACACGAAAAGGCCGGCAGGTCATTTCAACGAACAGCCGTCACTCAGTCAAGACGCGCATTCTTGACGAGATGAAGCGCCGTGCGGATGAAATTCGCAAGGTCACAGAGTCCCTTGATACCTCCGCTAAGAAGGGGGATGAGGGCTGATGCTGGTACTGACTCGTAAGATTAATGAAAAAATCATTATAGGTGATGATATCGAAATCGTCCTTGTCGATATCGGCAAGGACCAGGTCAAGATCGGGATTAACGCCCCGAAAAGCGTCAAAGTCCACCGCTGGGAAGTCTACGAGGAGATTCAGCGCGAAAATCGTGAGGCGGCTAAAATCAAGTCGCTCGATTCGCTCAAGAGCCTTCCTCTTGACATCATGAAAAATTTTGGAAAGAAATAATAAAATACGCATTTCTCTACGAAAAACGGAGATAAATGACGATAGTCTGTGATGTGAAGTAAAAAACGTCGAATTCCGGACTAATGGAATATACCGTCGGAATCCGATGAACCTAGTAAGAGACGGGGCAAAAGGCCAGGAAGGCCAAATATAAAGGATTAGCCCCTGACTGTACGGAGGCAAACATATGGCCCTTAGAATCAACACCAACGTCACCGCTCTGTCCGCACACCGGAACTTGGTAAGCAATGACGACAAGCTCTCGGCATCGATCGAGCGCCTTTCGTCCGGCCTGCGCATCAACCGCGCTGCCGATGACGCTGCAGGGTTGACCATTTCCGAGAAGCTGCGCACTCAGGTGCGTGGCATCAACCGGGCCATCATGAACGTCCAGGACGGCATCAGCCTGATCCAGACGGCTGAAGGCGCGCTGAATGAAATTCAGTCCATGTTGCAGCGCATGCGCGAACTGTCCCTCCAGTCAGGGAATGATACTCTCACTTCCACTGACCGCCTGGAAATCCAGAAGGAAGTCCAGCAGCTGAAGGAAGACATCAACCGCATTTCCTACGGCACCGAGTTCAATACCCGCAAGCTGCTCGACGGAACCGGCACTGCCGCCATTTCAACCAGCGATCCGACGAATCTCGAAGGGGTTGTTTCGGGCGAGGTACTCACCTTCTCGGACTTTTCCGTCGTCGTCTATCCGCAGGCCGTGAATGTTCCTGGCGTAGGTCAGGTAGTGAAGCGCGGAACCGCCCAGCAGCAGCGATCGAATATCTTCGTCAGAACTGACGGCGTTGTCGCTTCGGGCTCCACGACCCTCCAGTCGATTACCAATTTCGTCGACAATAATGGCTATTTCATTCTTGACCAGCCGCAGACGCTTTACGTTCAGGGCGATAATCATCAGGGAACCCTTATTGTCAGCAAAGACATCACTCTCGACCAGTTGGCCGAGAGAATGCAGGCCGCGATGACGACGGATCAGCTTGGAAACGGCCTCCACTTCGAGGCTTCCACCGTGAACTTCAGCGACACGGGTGAAACGAATGGCCAGATTATGGCAACCTCCGGAAAAATGGGCACCATCGGCCGCATCAGCTTCACCGGTGAGGAAAATCTGGTAAAGGCTCTCGGATTCGAACAGGTCATCGAACCTGAAGATCCGGTCTACTCGATTGCCGTCACGAATATCGGCGAGCCCGCTGGCCTTCGCACGACTCTTACCACGCAGATTGCCGGCCACCGCGCTTCCGGCCTCATCCAGGGGATCGATCTCATGTTCGAACCCCCGACCCAGGCATTTGTGCGCACCCAGTCGGCCACGCTTGGCATTTCGATTCCTGCCGCCTTCAACTTTACCATCAATGATTCAAATGTCATGAGCGCTGCGGCCAATGTCATTCCGATAACGGTCGGAGCGGGCGTATTCAGCATGGGACAGCTGGCATCCATTATCGACAACCAGCTCGCGACGGCCTCAAGTTCGGTTCGTGTCCGCCTCAATGATGCATTAGGCCTGGAATTCTATACGTTGAATACCGGTTCTGCGGCTTACATTGATATCGGTGCGGTTTCTGACACCAATAACGTTCTGCACATCGCCAACGGACGGTTTTCAGGAACGGGTGGAAATGCCGGTTCCGTCAGCGGCATCAATCCTGTTGCGACATTCGATTACAGCACGGCAGGCAATGATATGCATTTCAGTATCGTTGATGCTCACTCTGCGACAAGTGCAACAACGATTGATCTGTCCGGCAACTATACGGCGGGCGGTCTCAACTCGATCGTTGAAGCGATCAACATGCAGCTCAGCGCAAGCCCGCTGAAAATTCAGGCGGTAAACAGTAACGGCGTTCTCCAGCTTCGCTCGCTCGAAACCGGTGTCGAATCAAACTTCAGTATCACCGATGTCGGTCCGGCGCCGATCAATACAAACCTCTACATCAGCCCTGGCCGCACCACCAGCGGTTTTGACGGTATCGAAGCCGTTCAGACCTTTGCATACGATCAGGCATCAACGTTCTACGGCTACGCGGTCATCGACGCATCAGCGAACGGAACCGGTGGAGCAAATGCCGACACGCTGTCGTTCTACGTGGCGGATCTGAATGGAAACGGTATGACCATTACAGTCCCGTCGGGAGTTGCAACTGCCGGAGCGTCATTCCGGAGCGTTGTCAGTATTGCGAATATGATCAACTCGACAGCCAGCACCCTGGGTGTCAAGGTGAATGCC
>CAZQYQ010000203.1:0-8669 GCA_964597625.1 uncultured bacterium | reverse complement strand
TCATCATGGACATCAACATCGACCGGCTCCGGCACCTCGACGAAGTCATGCCGATTCGCGATAATTCCCAGACGCCCTCCAAGAAGTAATCTGACGGAATCGTCGAATCATGCATCTCGGTCGAGTCTGCGGAACCGTCGTCTGCACACGCAAGGAAGAACGGCTTCACGGCATGAAGTTCCTCATCGTCGAGGAGCTGGCAATTGACCACAAGTCTACGGGCCATTTCGTCATTGCGGTAGACGCGGTCAGCGCAGGAGCAGGTGAAACCGTACTGGTTGTCAACGGCAGTTCTGCCCGCCTCACGGAACGAACCCTGAACTGTCCGGTCGATGCGGCCATCACCGCCATCGTCGACTCGGTGGTGATGGATCACGAGCGTATGGCCTGACCGACGGAGTGTCTGCCGAACGGCACCGTCCCTGATGCCGGCAGCCCTCTTCCCGCATCCTGCGGGTAAGATTCGTTCATATCACGATCTCCCGGTCCCGGCGCGGGAATTTCAGCGCCGGGGCCGGGGGTTGTGTGTGACCTTTCAGTCCGGGGTCAGGGTGATCGTCCCCCCCGCGATGCGTCGTTCTCCGCGCCCCGGGAGATGCACGATGGGATATTGCGGCTGACAGGGCGCGCTTATGGAGGAAACATGTCCATTTCCAAGGATGAACTGAGCGTCATCGTCCAGGAGGTTCTCAAGAACCTCAAAACCGCCGGAGCGATCCCGGCCGCCTCGAAGGGCGCTTCCATATCCGGCGGAAAAGGCATTTTCGAAAATGTAGAAGATGCTATTAAATCTGCCGGTGACGCCCAGAAGAAGCTTGTCGAGCTTCCGGTTGTTCTGCGCAAAAAGATGATCGAGAATATGCGCAAACGCTGCATGGCGAAGATCGAAGAGATTGCGCGCATTGGTGTCGAAGATACCGGATACGGTCGCATTGAAGACAAAATTCAGAAAAACACCCTTGCCATCACGAAGACACCCGGCATGGAAGATCTGCAGCCAGTCTCCTACTCGGGAGACAACGGTCTGACGATCGTTGAGCAGGCTCCTTACGGCATCATCGGGTCGATCACGCCCTCGACGAATCCGTCCGAGACGATCATCTGCAATTCGATCGGCATGATCGCCGCCGGCAACGCGGTCGTTTTCGGACCGCACCCGGGCGCAGTCAAGATCAGTACATATATGATCGAACTTTTGAATGATGCCGTCGTCGAGGTCGGGGGTCCGGCCAATCTGATGACGATGGCCGCAAAGCCGAGCATCGAAAATGCGCAGGTCCTGATGACGCACCCGTCGATCCGGCTGCTGGTCGTCACCGGCGGTCCCGCCGTCGTCGCCGCCGCCGCCAAGTGCGGCAAGAAGTTCATCGCTGCCGGTCCGGGGAATCCGCCCGCGGTCGTCGATGAAACGGCCGACCTCAAGAAAGCCGCGCGGGATATCGTTTCGGGTGCGACGCTCGACAACAACATTCTGTGCATCGCCGAGAAGGAGATCATCGTCGTCGAGTCGGTCGCCGAAGAGCTGAAGCGGCACCTGCGCAACAGCGGCGCCTACGAGGCCTCGGCACGCGAAATCATGCAGCTGGAAAAGCTCGTGATAGACCCGAAGACAGGCGGCCCGAACCGCAAGTTCGTCGGGAAAAACGCCAGCTTCATTCTCGAACAGATCGGGGTGCGCGTGCCCGACGAGATCCGCATGGTTCTCTGCGAAACCGGCCCGGACCACCCGTTCGTCGTCGAAGAGCTTCTGATGCCGGTTGTGCCGCTGGTTCGCGTGCGTGATGTTCATGCCGCGATCGATCTGGCCGTCAAGGTCGAGCACGGCAACAACCACACAGCCGTCATGCACAGCCGCAATATCGATAATCTCCACAAGATGGCCGTGCGGTGCAACTGTTCGATCTTCGTCAAGAACGGACCGAGCTACGCGGGTCTGGGAATGGGCGGCGAAGGGTATGCAACGTTCACCATCGCCTCCCCGACCGGCGAAGGGCTGACCAGCGCACGCACGTTCAGCCGCCAGCGCCGTTGCATCATCGTGGACAGCTTCAGAATCGTCTGATGCGACGCACCACAGAGACACGGAGACACAGAGTATTTACACGACATGGGAACGCCGGCGTTAGAAAGTCCGATATATATGTTCTTTTAACTCGGTGTCTCTGTGCCTCAGTGGTTAAACCTTCCTCGTGGTGAATTCATTGTAACCGAGTTTATTCGAAACGGATCAGAACATGGCTGAAATTGCGATAGCGGAACTTGGACTGGTGGGCTGTGGCGGCGCCGGATTCCCGACGCACGTCAAACTGGCGGCGCAGAATGTTGATCATCTGATCGTCAACGCGGCGGAGTGCGAACCGCTGCTTCACAAGGATAAAGAGATCCTCAGGCATGCAACGGCCGACTTTTTCAAGGGGCTGATCCGCGCGCTTGACCTCACCGGCGCGAAGCAGGGGCATATCGCGATGAAACGCAAGTATGCCGATCTTCTCGCCTCGCTCGACAAGGCGATTCCGGACAAGCGCATCTCGATGCTCCCGCTCGGCGACTTCTATCCGTCGGGTGATGAATACGAGCTGGTATACGAAGCGAGCGGCCGATTGATCCCGTTCGGCGGCATTCCGCTGCATGTCGGTTGCGTCGTGATCAATGTCGAGACCCTGCTGAACCTCGGCCGGAACCACCCGGTCACGAGCAAGATCCTGAGCCTCGCGGGTGCCGTTCCCAACCCGATGACCGTGGAAGTGCCGATCGGCGTGACCGTCTTCGAAACCCTCGCGCTGTCGGGCCTCAAGTCGGCCAGGGGACTCGTGGTGATCGACGGCGGCCCGATGATGGGCAGGCTGGTGCGTTCACCCGAAACCGACGTCGTGACCAAGACCACGGGCGGCCTGATCGCTCTTCCGGAGAATCACCCGCTGATCGTCAGGATGGTCCGGCCCGAATCGAAGAACCGGCAGATCGCGCGATCGGCCTGCGACCAGTGCACGGACTGCTCGGAACTCTGCCCGCGCGCGCTGCTCGGGTATCCGATCAGACCGCACAAGGCAATGAGAACGGCTCAGCTGGCGCCGTTCAACGACCAGAACTACTCGATCGACGCGATTTTCTGCAGCGAATGCGGCCTCTGTTCGCTGTTCTCCTGCCCCGAAGGGCTGCCGCCGCGTGAAATGTGCCAGATGGCCAAGAAGCACCACCTTTCCCACGGCGTCAAAGCCACCGACTGGAAGCCTTCACCGCAGGTACACCCTCTGCGCAGCCAGCGCCGGGTCGGCATCGAACGGCTGATCAAGCGTCTTGGCCTGCTCGAATACGACCACAAAGCTCCCTGGACGACCATTCAGACCCGTTTCGAACGGGTCCGGATGCCGCTCAAAATGCATGTGGGCGTCCCGGTCGAACCGCTGGTCCGCATCGGTGAGATCGTCCAGCAGGGCCAGAAGATCGGCGCTGTCCCTGATAAGAAGCTTGGCGCGCCGCTTCACGCATCCATCAGCGGCCGCATCGAAAGCGTCGATTCCGGCGCAATCGTCATAACCCGGGCCTGAAGACGCCCTTGAAACTGAACTGAGAGAACCTCCATGAACATCTCACAGAATGCCATCGGCATCATTGAACTCTCGAGCATCGCCATGGGCTACCAGACGACGGACGCCATGCTCAAGACGGCATCGGTCGAACTCGTGCTGTCCCGGACCATCTGCCCGGGCAAGTTCATCGTCATGGTCTGGGGCGACGTGGCGGCGGTTGAAGCCAGTGTTGCGGCCGGTGTACGCATCGGACAGGGATATCTCGTGAATGACCTGGTGATTCCGAATCTTCACCCGCAGATCTACCCCGCGATGACGGCAACGAACCCGGTATCGGAGACGGATGCGATGGGCGTCGTCGAGACGTTTGATGTCGTGTCGACGATCCTCGCGGCCGACGCTTCTGCAAAAGCGGCCGACGTGCTGCTGGTCGAAATTCGCATAGCTATGGCTATAGGCGGCAAGGCGTTCTACACGATGACCGGCGATGTCGCCGCCGTCGAAGCCGCGGTCGCCGCCGGGCAGACCATTCTCGAAGGCAGAGGGCAGATCGTCTACAGCGTGGTCATCCCCCGCCCCCGCCCGGAACTCTTCCGCGAGTTCGTTTAAGAAACACAACGACGAAATAGCTTCACCACAGAGACTCAGAGGCGCGGAGGCCTCACGGGAAATTGAATTTAAACAATGGTTATCCGCAGACGGTGCAGACGTTATATATATCTCGATACAAATAGTCTACAGTCTATATTCAAGCGATTTGGCCAAGGTTCAGAATTCGTGAATGATACCCCAGAAACTATTTATTGATTTATTCTCTGTGTCTCGGTGTCTCTGTGGTTTGTTGATCTTTCTGCAAATTTTATCTTGATGGGGTGATGCGATATGCCACGGATCGTGATCGGGGCTGACCACGGCGGGTATCCGCTCAAGGAAGAACTCAGGAAGCATCTGATTGCGGCTGGCCACACGGTTGAAGACGTGGGTGCCTTCTCGACCGAGCCGGTCGATTACCCCGATATCGCCTGGCTTGTCGCGAATGCCGTTGCGATGAACCCGCATACGCTCGGCATCGTCATTGACGGCGCCGGCATCGGCTCCTGCATGGCCGCGAACAAGGTGTGCGGCGTCCGGGCCGCCTGCTGCAACGATCTGTATACCGCGCGCAACAGCCGCGAACACAACCATGCGAACCTTCTCACCATGGGCAGCATGGTCATCGGCACCGGCCTCATGAAACAGATCGTCGATCTCTGGATCGCGACTCAGCCCGCCCCCGGCCGCCACGCCGCCCGCGTCGCCAAAATCATGCGCCTTGAAGAATTCGGCAAACAGGGAACGAAGGAATGAGAACCGCTGAAGCACGGAGTTCTCAGAGAACACAAAGAACTCACAGAGTAAATTTCAGATAAATCTCTGCAACGTCTCTGCGTTCTTCGCATCATCCGCAGTGAGGTTTTTCCTTCGGCTTTGCCATCATGAAGAACGAGTATGACGTTTCAAAATCAGGAAAACCTTTCTACAAACTACTTGTGTAAGATCCATGGATGGATTGTCTGAAGGAGAAATTATCATGAGAGCTATATGTATTGTCGTTGACAGCGCGGGGATCGGGGCAATGCCGGATGCAGCGCAGTATGGCGATGAGGGTTCGGCGACGATTCCGAATATCGCGAAGGTTTCGGGCGGATTGCATGTGCCGACCATGGGCAGCCTGGGACTGGGCAACATCACGCCGATCACCGGGGTTCCGTCGGTAACGCAGGCGTTGGGCTCGTTCGGCAAGGTCCATGAGCTGTCACCGGGAAAAGACACGACGACGGGGCACTGGGAAATGATGGGCGCGAAGCTTGATTTCGCGTTTCCGGTTTTTCCGGACGGATTCCCAAGCGAGTTCATCGAGAAATTTGAAAAGGCCGTCGGCCGCGGCACGATCGGCAACTATCCGGCTTCGGGCACGGAAATCATCATGAAGCTCGGCGATGAGCACGTGAAAACCGGCAAGCTGATCGTTTACACCTCGGCCGACTCGGTGTTCCAGATCGCCGCCCACGAAGAAGTGGTTCCGCTTGATGAGTTGTATGCCATCTGCCGGAAAGCCCGCGAGATGCTTCAACCGCCCGATCTCGGTGCCGCCCGCGTCATCGCGAGACCGTTCATCGGAACGACGGGCGCTTACAAGCGCACGCCGCATCGCCATGACTTCAGTCTCGAGCCGACCGTCGACACTCTGCTCGATGTATTGAAAAAACAGGGTGTGACGACGTACGGCATCGGCAAGATTTACGATATCTTCGCCGGCCGCGGCGTCGAGCCGCACGTGACGACCGAAAGCAATGCCGACGGCATGAAGAAGACGATGGAGTCCCTCGACAAGGTGAAAGAGGGCCTCATTTTCACGAACCTCGTCGATACCGACATGCTGTATGGACATCGAAGAGATGTTCCGGGCTACAAAAAAGCGCTCGAGGAGTTCGACGCATGGCTGGCCGGCTTCATGGCGAAACTCGACGAGAAAGACCTGCTGCTCATCACCTCAGATCACGGCTGCGACCCAACGTTCAAGGGAAGCGACCACACGCGTGAATACCCGTTCCTGCTCGCCTATCAGAAAGGCCGGCCCGGCACGGACCTGGGCATCAGAAAGGGCCTCTGGGATATAGCAGCAAGTATAGCGAAACATCTCGGCCGGAAGTATGACCGCGGCACCCCCATCTGGAAATAATCGACAACAAAGAAACACCCCCGGGCACGAGGCCCGGGGGTGTTTCTTTGTTGTCTGATCCGAATCAACTCGGCCGCTTGGCTGTCACACCGAGAAGCAGAGTCGGTGCCGGGGAATCGTCCGGGGGATTGATCATCGGAGGAGCGTTTCCCGAATCAAGGCTGTAACTGCCTGATGCAGCGCGTGCGGGCGCCGGCATGACGGTAACGAGCCAAGGAAGTTTGTAACCGACCGGAACGGTGTCAAACACCACATCGATATACCCGCCCTGAGCCGGAATCGGGTCTACGAACAACGGGCCAACCGGATTTCCCGTCTGATACTGAGGATCTCCCCAGAGCACGCCCGCGACGGTATCGCCATCCAGAAGATCAGGCCCCGCAACGCGCATAATGACTCTGCGAGACTGGCGGTTATCGAGCAGTCCGGCTTTGGACTGGTTGAGAACGCCCGTATCAAGAGTGAAGGTTTTCGCGCCATTGTTCATCAGGAAATCCACATCAAGACGTATATTTCCCTGTTCGCCGGCCGCAATGACCGGACTCGTGATCGTCACCACCTCATCATCATACCCACGGACATTGATGCGGAGATTGACCGGGAAGGCGATGCCGGGAACGTTCACGACCTCGGGCAGGTTCGGTGTCGTCAGGGTGCCAAGATTGCTGATGGTGTGCGTGGCAAGAACTTTGGGCGGGTTCGTTCCGGCCTTTTCGGCATAGATATTCACAACCCCGCCCTGAATATAGTCAGGAACATTCACACAGCGCACGATCAGGTTGTAGGAGTTGGCATCGAGGGTGATGTCCGTCATGATGCTGCTGCTTCCGGAAAGGGCTGTCGAAGTCGTCTTGTAGTAATCCGGATTCGGATTCACAGCCACGGCATAGGTTCCGCTCTTCGCCGGGAGCGTGATATCCACGCCAGCCGCCGTCTTCCCGTTTTTCCACTCCGTAACGGTGTAGGTATAAACCTTGTCGTCGAAAGAGATACTGACCGGGCCGACGGTATTTCCATCGAGAATTTCCATCGACTTGCTGTCGCGGAGGGTGATTCTGACGGAGATGTTCTGCGGAAGCGGATTCGGTATGGAATTCATCTTGAGCGTTCCAATCTCGAGGTTCTCGCCGTTCGGCACGTACAGCGTTGTCACGGTCGAAGAGGCACCAGGATACTCGAGATCCTCATAGCCGACCTTGGATGCTTCAAGCTTCATCTTGTCAGGATTCATGTTGGTGAACACGAACCGGCCGTTGATATCCGTCAAAGAGACATAGTTCTGGCCAAGAGCCAGCTGCGCGTTGCCGGTAACGGCAGTTTCGGAAACAAGCTTGACCCGGACCCCGCTGACGGGGTTCGAGCTGGCACTGTCGACGATCGTTCCCATGACCGTGCTGCTCCGAACGCCAAGAGCACCCTTTTCACACCCCATGGTCATAAGGACCGTGATGCCGAGGGCGACCAGCAGCCAGCCCCCCCATACCCGAATATTCATGAATTCCGACCTCCTGTTGTCTTTCGCGGCCGTATCTGACATGTTCATGCTCCTCCGTCAATTCACCCGGATAGTGACGATCTGAGCATCGACACCGTCATCATTGATCAAGGGTGTTTCTACTCCACTTGTCCCGTCATCAACGTTGTATCCCCTGAACGTGAACTCGTACCCGGTCGGAACCTGGTTCGTGCCCAGATCGACGACCCGCGGCGTGGTGGTCAGCAATCCTGAATTGGTCACCGTCGTCGTCGGCCATACGGTGCCGGTTTCCTCACAGAAGGCACCTACGCGCTCGCCGTTGTTGATACCCGATCCGATGATGACGATGCGCACATCACGCAGGATCGGGGAAAAGTTGTTTTTCAAAGAAAGCGCCTGATAGATGACCCCCTGGAAATCGCTGTTTGGAACGATGGGAACGGGGCCGTTCATCCGGTATCCATTGATCTGTGCCTCGAGAGAGACCGTGGTGCCCATGGGAATTCCGGCAACTTCGAATGACTGGGCGTTGAGCTTGCCGGTTGCGGTAGCTATCACGCGGTTTCCCGAGTAGGCGATGATGCTGGCGTCGGGCGCATTCTTGAACACCCAGCCGGGCACGTCCTTCCAGACCCCGACGATCTTGTAAGTCTGCGGCTGGAGAAGAATGACGCCGAGATCGATGTCGGTCGTGCCCGTGATGGTCGTCGTATACGTCTCATAATTGGCAACCTTGATCGTCACGTTCAGCTCGCCGACCTGGGCCGAAACGGCGAATCCGACCTGCAGATCCGTCGGAAGGCGGTTGTTGAAGACCTGCGTGCCGAACGTGAACTGAGCTGTTCCCAGGGAAATCAGGGTGCCATTCCGGGCATCCTTGAGCATACCCCGGACATTAATATACTGATTGGCATAGTCCTGAATCATCCTGACGTCGGGA
>CAZQYQ010000202.1:0-8716 GCA_964597625.1 uncultured bacterium | reverse complement strand
GGTCCATGTTCATCAGAGAGTCGACCGTCTGGGATGACGGACTATACAGGTCGATATTTCGCTTGTGAATGCGCATTTCGAACTGCTCGCGAGAATCCTTGTTAACAAAGGGCGCCCGCAGGACCGTATACTTGCGAATCTCGGTGGGCATCGGGATGGGGCCGGAGATCCTTGTCCCGGTGCGGCGAACCGTGTCGCAGATACGCGCGACCGACTGGTCCAGCAGGCGATGATCGAACGCCTTCAGGGACAGCCGCATCTTTTGCTTGGCCATATCGTGATATCCTCCTTGGATATTTATCCGACGTAAAACCGTAGTTGAGAAACTACATTATACCAGAAACATCAACCTGCCGCCAGTTGCTGCGACTGATTGCGACGCCCTGACGCGCCGAGTATTTTTTCGGCGACACTGTCGGGAACGACATCGTAATGGGAAATCTCCATCGTGAACGTTGCACGGCCCTGAGACAGCGATCTAAGCTGTGTCGAGTAACCAAACATATCCGACAGAGGCGTCTGACAATCGATAACCCGGATTTCCTCTCTCATCTCGACATTCAGAATCTTGCCGCGACGAGCATTGATATTACCGATGATATCGCCCATATACTGGTCAGGCGTTTCAATTTCCACCTTCATGAACGGTTCGAGAAGAACCGGTGAAGCCTTGGCAACCGCATCCTTTGTCGCTTCAAAAGCCGCATTCCGGAAAGCGAGGTCAGAGCTGTCGACCGCATGATACGAGCCGTCCAGCAGTGACACCTTCACGTCGACCATCGGGAAGCCGGCAATCATGCCATCTGCCAGCGCATCCTTGACACCCTGCTCGACGCCTTTGATATACTCGCGGGGAATGACACCGCCGACGGTTGCATTGATGAATTCGAAGCCCTTGCCGCGTTCTACCGGCTCGAGCTGGAGAACGACATGGCCATACTGTCCGCGGCCACCCGTCTGCTTGACATACTTGCACTCGCCCTTGGCTGCGCGGCGGATCCCTTCCTTGTAAGCAACCTGAGGACGACCGACCGAAGCCTGCACCTTGAATTCACGGATGATGCGATCAACGATGATTTCGAGATGAAGCTCGCCCATACCCGCGATAATCGTCTGACCGGTATCCTGGTCGATCTTGGCTTTGAAGGTCGGATCCTCTTCCATCAGGGAGTTGAGAACCATTCCAAGCTTCGCGAGATCGCCCTGGGTCTTAGGTTCAATAGCGACCGATATAACGGTGTCGGGGAACTTGATTGATTCCATCAGAATCTGATAATCGCCGGTCGTAATCGTATCGCCGGTGCTGACTCTCTTGAGACCGACCGCCGCGACGATGTCGCCGGCGCGGGCGATCTGGAGATCCTGGCGCTGATTGGCATGCATCTGAAGCAGACGGCCGATGCGATCCTTCTGACTTCTGGTAACATTCACGACCTGAGAACCTGCTTCGAGCGAACCTGAATATATCCGAAGATATACAAGTTTGCCGATGTGCGGGTCCGTCATGATCTTGAACACCAGGGCCGCGAATGGAGCCTCGGGATCAGCCTGGACTTCGACGGCCTCGCCGGTCTTGGCATCCGTGCCGCGGGCGGGCGGAATATCGAGGGGCGAGGGAAGATAATCGACAACCGCATCAAGCAGAGCCTGGACGCCCTTATTCTTGAACGCAGAGCCACAGATGACGGGAATGAGCTTCCCCTTCACCGTCGCCTCGCGCAGCGTCGCCTTGACGATCGCCGGATCAATCGGCTGATCCTCGAGATACTTTTCGAGGATCTCGTCGTTATACGTCGAAAGACTCTCGAGAAGGAAGCCACGGGCCTCTTCAGCCTGTTGTTTCATGTTCGCGGGAATCGGCTGGACTTCATACTTCGTTCCAAGCTTTTCCGAACCATCAGGCCAGACATGCGCAGTCATCTCGAGCAGATCAACATGACCGATGAACTTATCTTCAGCGCCAATGGGGATGACGATCGGGACCGGACGAGCCAACAGGCGTTCCTTGATCTGCTTCACAACCCTGCTGAAACATGCGCCCACGCGATCCATCTTGTTGATGAATGCGATGCGCGGAACACCGTATTTATTAGCCTGCCGCCAAACGGTTTCAGACTGCGGCTGTACGCCCGCAACAGCACAGAACACAACGACCCCGCCGTCCAGAACGCGCAGAGACCGCTCCACTTCGGCGGTGAAATCCACGTGCCCGGGTGTGTCTATGATGTTGATGTCACAATCTCTCCAGTGGCACTTCGTGGCAGCGCTGGTTATGGTGATGCCGCGCTCCTGCTCCTGGATCATCCAGTCCATGGTGGCAGTGCCCTCATGAACCTCACCCATCTTGTAACTCCGGCCCGTGTAATAGAGAATACGCTCAGACGTGGTCGTCTTACCAGCATCGATGTGGGCTATGATGCCGATGTTGCGCACTTTTTTCATTGTTTCACGAGCGGTCATGACAGGATTCCTTTGGCCGGAGCGGCGGCCTCACCAAACTCGAGTCACACGCGATAATGAGCAAAAGCCTTGTTGGCTTCAGCCATGCGGTGAACTTCGTCGCGCTTTTTCATCGTTGCGCCAGTATTTTTGACAATTTCCGAGAACTCACCAGCAAGCCGGTCAGCCATGGACTTCTCTTTGCGGGCGCGGCTGAAGCTGAGGATCCAGCGGAAGGCGAGAGCGATCGCACGGTCCTGCTTCACTTCGATCGGCACCTGGTAGTTGGCGCCGCCGATGCGCTTGCTGCGGACTTCGACGATCGGCTTGGCCATATCGATGGTCTTCTTGAACAGTTCAAGAGGATTCTCGTTATTGTTGTTCTTCGACAACTTCTCGACCGCGGTATAGAAAATGCGGGTGGCGATACTGCGTTTGCCGCGTTCCATCAAATTATTGATGAAGCGGGTAACCAGCTTGGAGTTGTAGACGGAATCAGGCGTCAAATCACGTTTGACGACATGTCCACGACGTGGCATCTTCTGTTCTCCTTACTTCTTGGGCCGCTTGGCGCCGTATTTTGAACGAGCCTGCTTGCGGTTTGCAACGCCGGCACAGTCGAGAGTTCCGCGAATGATGTGGTAGCGAACGCCAGGAAGATCCTTGACGCGACCGCCGCGAATCATAACAACGGAGTGCTCCTGCAGGTTATGACCAACGCCGGGAATATACGCCGTTACTTCCACCTTGTTAGTAAGGCGGACGCGGGCGATTTTGCGGAGAGCGGAGTTCGGCTTCTTGGGCGTCGTCGTCTTGACGACGGTGCAGACGCCGCGCCGCTGAGGACAACTGGACAGGGCCGGCGAGGACGACTTGTAACGCACAGCCTGCCGCGCCTTCCGAATGAGTTGGTTGATGGTCGGCACGATGAACACCTTCCTTCTAGTGTATTTCCCGTTTTTACCCGAGAAACCGATGATTTCTCCACGGTTCGTGGAGGTAAGGTCTGATAGTATCACACCTCAAAGGGCATGTCAATGCTCTTTTTCTCGTCGATCATCATCGTGGGCCACTCACGCGGCCTCTCCCGGACGGAATCTCAGATCTGATGCACATCCGCAGCGGTACCCCGCCGGTTGTACACCGCGATGAAAGAAAAAGAACAGCGGGCCCGCCGAACAGCGGACCCGCTGGAATTTACGAAGACTGAATCAGCTTTCGTCTCTGGATTCTTCCGTGTCAGCCTTCTTGATGAACAGCTCGTTTTCGAGTTTGTCGAGACCCTTTTCATCCGCTTCGCCGCCGATAAACATCTCTTCGGGCGGTGTTTCGGCCTTCTCGATCTCAGCAGGCAGATTCTTGAAGTTGATGTTCTTGAACGCCGAGATACCGGTACCGGCGGGAATCAGCTTGCCGATGATCAGGTTCTCCTTCAGACCGCGGAGGCAGTCAACCTTCGACTTGATGGCCCCCTTGGTGAGAACGCGGGTCGTTTCCTGGAACGACGCGGCAGAGATCCAGCTGTCAGTCGTCAGCGAAGCCTTGGTGATACCCTGAATCATCGGATACCCCATGGGAGGCCGCTTCTTGGTGTGGTTCAGGGTGTAAACCCGCTCCTCAAAGGCCTTCACATGGATCGTTTCGTTCGGCAGGAACTCCGAATCACCCGGATCCGTGATGACAACCTTGCGCAACATCTGGCGGACGATGATCTCGATGTGCTTGTCGTTGATGCTGACGCCCTGATCGCGGTACACGCGCTGGATCTCATCCATCAGGTAGCGGCGGACAACCGGCAGACCGACCACTTTGACCAGTTTCTTCGGGAATACCTTGCCGTCCGTCATCGAGTCGCCGGCTTCGATATATTCACCATCGTGAACGACCAGACCGGTAACGCCATACTGAACACGGACGGGTTTCTCGATTCCGGTAACGGGATCCTTGATGGTGATCGAGTTGCCAGTGACGTTGACCACGCCGGATTCTTCAGCCAGTACCGCTTCCTTCTTCGGCCGCCGCACTTCGAACAGTTCGGCAACGCGCGGCAGACCCTGAATGATGTCCGTCGTTTTCCGGAGGGCAAGGCCCCATTTGGCGAGAATCTCGCCCTTCTTGACCTTGTCGCCGTCCTCGACGCGAAGCTCGGCACCATCAAGAATCTGATGGGCTTCACCGGGCTGAACATAGATGCGCTCGATCGTGCTCTTGGACTTTCCTTCCTTGGAAACCTTGCGCTCGAGCATCGCGACACCCTTGTTCGACGCACTCATGGCTGCAAGCGTCTGACCTTCGCGGATCTTGTCGCCGTCTTTCACGAGAACGGCGAGGGCCGTGGCCATTTCCTTGGTGATCTTGTATTTCTTCTCGCGGGTCACGCGCTGATTGATTCGAATGCCTTCGCCGCCGCCAGCTTCCTCGGCCGACATCGACTCGTAGCTTTCGAACGGAATCGGAACGATCGTGAGTTCGCCATCCTTGACGACGGTGCGCGGGAACTTCAGGTTCAGGGTCGCCGGGAAGCTGAACTCGACACCCGAGTAAACAAGGATCTTTTCAATGATCTCTTCGCAGATGACCTTGTTATACCCATAGATATAGTTCACTTTGCCGGTGATCTCGCTGACGATCGGGTCGATGTCGGTGACAAGCTTATCGCCGGCCTTGACCAGCTGACCGTCTTCGACAACGATATTGCCGCCCTTCGGAACCGGATAGGTCAGAACCTGGTCGTCGCCCTTGAGGTTGACGGCTTCCTGCTCGCCGGCCGCGATATAGACTTCGCGGATGCCATCCCGGTTGTCGTCGATGATTCCCATCAGATCGTCATCGATGACCGTGCCGGAAGCGGCAAGAACGACATCGGTATCCCGGTTGAGCAGCTCGCGTGCGAGAGTCGCCGACTTGAGCAGGGACAGATCGTCGCTGATCAGGTTCACGCGGCGTTCGCCGGTGGTGCGAATGATCTCGGCAACACCGTCGATTTCAGCCTGGACGACAAGCTTCGTCGTCAACTCACAACCCTCGGCGACATCCTGACCATTCGGGATCTTGCAGTTTTCCTTGGGCCGCAGAATGACGCCGCGGGGCACAAGATACTCGATCTCGTTTTTCACGATGACGCGTTTGCGGTCAAGAGTCTTGTTGGCAGCACTCTTTTCGTTGATCACACGCACGACGCCCGAGATCGGGGCGATCAGACTGAGGCTCTTGTTCTTCTCGTCGATAGCCGCAGCCATCTCACCCTTGAACTCGTATTCCTCGACCACATCGCGTGAGATATTGATCTGCGTGCCGTTGCTGCTGATGGTGCAGATTCCATCCATTTCGGAAACGACTGAGAGCAGCCGTTCGCCGGGCTGGACGCTGTCGCCATTCTTGACATTGAGAATCATGCCGCCCGTCTTGAGCGAAATGTCCTTGGCTTCTTTGACGCCCTTCGGCAGCGGATATTCCTTCACTTCGCCCTTATTTGAGCCGTCGGGATAGATGAAGAGCATCCCGTTGTCGCTGATGACCTGCTTGTTCTTGACACGAATGTTTTCAAACCTGGCGGTTCCATCGATACGGGCGATAGCTGCGTGCTGTTCGGCCGACATTTCAGCCAGGACGTTTCCGGCGTGAATGATTTCGTTGTCTTCGACCTTGAGTACAGATCCCTGGGGGATCTTGTAATCCTCGATGATGAAGTCTTTCCGCTCCGGATCGAACTGCTGCGTAAGAATGCGGATGATGGCGTTTTCGGAAACGACCATGCCGTCCTTGACTTCGACGTCCTCGAATACGACTTCACCGGTGTAACCGGAGACGACATTGTGCGGATTGTATTCGGCGACCGGCTTGCCTGGGCTGACCTTGTCGCCATTCTCGATGCGCATTTCGGCTCCGACCGGGATAAACAGACGGTCTTTACGGCCGGCCTTGCCTTCGATGGTGAGGAAGCCGCCGACGACGACCGTGCGGATATTGCTTCCGAACTCGGTCTTGTCGAACGTCTCCGTTCCGGAACCGATTTCGAACTTGGCTCTGTCAGAGACTTTGGCCAGGCGCAGACTGTCGAATTTCGCAGAGCCCGCGGTGCGGGCCTTGACGAAGGAGCGCTGGGCAAGGGCGACGCCGCCAAGGTGGAATGTGCGCATCGTCAGCTGCGTGCCTGGTTCGCCGATCGACTGGGCCGCGATGATTCCAACCGCTTCTCCGACATCGACCAGGTGGCCGGTGGCAAGATCGGCTCCGTAGCAGCACTGGCAGATACCGCTCTTGGCGCGGCAGGTGAGAGGCGACCGGATCATCATGGTTGCGCGAATCTTCAGCTCGGCGATACCTGCATCCTCAATGCGTCTGAGGACATACTCGGTGAGGGGGCGGTCCGGGCGGAGAATGATCCTGTTTGTTTTCGGATCGATGACCTGATCGGCCGCAATCATACCGGGCTTGATCTTCGCAAGCGGAATGAGGAACTCGACATGGTTTTCGATCTCGTTTGCAATCTCGTCACCACAATAGAGACCGCCTTCGAGCTTGATGTGCTCGTCGCCAAGATCGAAGCTGATGACTTCGTTCGTGACCGGATGACAAATCGGCTTCGCGAGGACGCGGCCGGCAAGCCGGTAGCGCAGCGGGACCATGATGTCATCGACCATGATGTTATTCGACGTGCGGGTCTGCCGGATCGGCCCGATCTCGATGCCATGGTTGGTGTGACAGTCGAGAATGGTGATGACGACATCCTGAGCGACATCGACCAGACGGCGGGTGAGGTATCCCGAGTCGGCGGTGCGGAGGGCTGTATCGACGAGACCTTTGCGGGCGCCGTATGTCGAGATGAAGTATTCAGACTGGTTCAAACCTTCGCGGAAGTTCGATTTGATCGGGAAGGCCAGAATGTCGCCGCGCGGATTCGACATCAGACCGCGCATGGCGGCCAGCTGACGGATCTGCTGCATGTTTCCGCGGGCTCCGGAGAACGCCATCATGTAGACCGGGTTGAACTCGCCGATGTTTGCCGTCGACTCGAAGGTCTGGAGCAAATCATCGGAAACGTCTTCGGTGGCTTTCGTCCAGATATTGACTTCGGCCTGTTTGCGTTCGTCGCGGCTGATCTCGCCTTTATCGAACCGCTCGCGGACCTTCTCAGCCTTCTTGTCCGCCTGATCGAGAATTTCCTTCTTTTTCGGCGGGTTCACCATGTCGACGATCGAAATGGTCAGACCTGACCAGGTGGCATACTTGAAACCAAGAGCCTTCAAGTTATCGAGCGTGATGCCGACGACATCGAGCGGGAACTCGATGAAGAGGCGCTTGATCAGGTTGCTGACGGTTTCCTTCTTCACCTGGACATTCTGGAACGGGAACAGAACCGGCAGGGCATCATTGAAGATGACGCGGCCGATGGTCGTTCGCAGATAGTTTTTCTGCTTTCCTTCTGTCTTTCCCAGGACCGAGTCGATTTTCTGCACCGGGAAGGCGCTGCGGTGGATATAAATCGGATGCTGAAGACTGAACGGGCTTTCATGGCAGGTCGACGCGGCATTCATTGCCTCGGCGGTGCTGAAGAACACAGGCGAGTCGAAGACCTTGATCGAGTCCGGATCAGACTTCTGGATCAACTCGATCGTTTCCTTGGTATCGAGAATCGTCCCGGCTTCGAGAACCGTGTGAGCGCCGTCCTTGAGATCTTCGGCAAGGCGCAGATTGAACGGACGGCCAGGGTTGAGCAGAAGCTTATCCCAGCTCGTCCCCTTCTCACGCTTGACTTCCATGGTCGGATAGCCGGGGCAGGCGTATTCAGGTTTTTCGATCGTGAGATAGAACAGGCCGATCGTCATATCCTGGGTCGGGTGACAGACCGGGCGGCCGTCAGCCGGCTTGAGGATGTTGTTGCTCGACAGCATGAGCATGCGGGCTTCGATCTGAGCATCAAGCAGCAGCGGCACGTGAACGGCCATCTGGTCACCGTCGAAGTCGGCGTTGTATGCCGTGCAGACCAGCGGGTGAATCTGAATGGCCTTGCCTTCGATCAGAACAGGCTCGAAGGCCTGAATGCCGAGGCGATGCAGGGTCGGAGCGCGGTTCAGAAGGATGGGGTGATGTTTGATGACATCTTCGAGAACGTCCCAGACTTCGAACTTTTCGCGTTCGATCATCTTCTTGGCACTCTTGATGTTGTGGGCGATCCCCTTCGATACGAGCCGGTGCATGACAAACGGCTTGAACAGCTCAAGAGCCATTTTCTTCGGCAGACCGGCCTGGTGCGTTTTGAGGTTCGGACCGACGA
>CAZQYQ010000201.1:0-8729 GCA_964597625.1 uncultured bacterium | reverse complement strand
CGACCGTCAAGGGGGTTGTCCAGAAATAGTCGGCGCCATTATTGCGCGTGATGCCGCAGGTATGATGGATGGTGTCGTTCAATCCATTGTCCGTCGGCTGACCATCTTCAAACAAGGCACCTGAACTGAGATACTCATATCGAAGCGCAATATCGCCGCGTTGGTACAGAACCGCCTGGTGCTGGTAGATGTCCGTCGTTTTATTGTAGCGGTTATTTCTCGAGTAAAAGATCATCCGTTCATTGGCTGCGCCGCCGTTGGCCGTGTAGGTATACAGACCCGAATTGGGCGGAGTGACATTTCCGGTCATCGTATCGCACCACATCGGGGCGATCATGCCGTTCGGGGCGTTGTTGCCCGTGAAGGTGGCCCATGTATTCGTCCATGTATTGTATGCGGCGGCCGACAAATGGCTGTTCGTCGAGAAATAAAACGTTGTCCGTGTGAGATTGAAAAAGGGGAAGGTCCACGGAAGAGTGACCGTTGTCCCGGTATCATCACCCGTCACTGCGAGTTTCGTAAAGACGGAAAGGTCGTAATTCTCGATGCCCGGCGGGAGGAGCTTGCGGGAATAATAGATGGACCAGGCGCGTTGCGACGTATCGTTTGAGCTGCTCGGAAACGCTGCCGGCGCAACGGTTCCGCCACCCCAGGAGACCCAGTAATCGCGTGATTGACTCTTGGGGAGGTTGCCGATGAGCGTCATTGCCGACTGATACACATTTTTACGAAGATAAATCTGAAAGATGTTGACGGTCGACGTTCTCGTGGTTGGCCGGCGGGCGTGAACCCTGATGTAGTAATTTCCGGTGAAGCCTGTGACGGCTAATGACTGAGTGGTGGCGCCGAAGGTGCCCGTTCTGGCCAGTCTCGCGTCCTGAACCGTGTGGTTGCCGTCCTGGACCGATGAAACGATGAAATACGATTCGTTCGCCGCATTGTTGACCCCGGTGTTGCTCCAGTTGATGACGACTTCGTCCCAGCCGGTCAGATCGATGGGGTCTTGAGTGACCCAGGTACAATGTGAATTGGCGGTGTTGGCGCTCAGATAGAGCTCGGCAGCCTGTCGCTGCGTGACATAGGTGCCGAGCGCATATCCGAGCGTGTCGGAAAACGGAACCGACTCCGTCCCCGCATTGTACAGATCCTGGGTGATGGGGGTTATTCCGTTGCTGGTGACGCGGCATGGGACTTCGTCTCCCCACTCGTCGGCCACCCGAACCTGCTGTTGGGCCGCGGCAAGAGTCGTCGGGAAGCCGGTTCCCCCCACGGTGATTTCCATCGGGGCGTTGAAGCGCGATTCGATGCCGGGCTCGGTGATCGTTACCGGCACCCGATACTGCCTGATGGCGCCATCCGCGAAATTCACCGCGGTTACGTCGTTCGCGTTTATCTGCGTCATGACACGAGCCAGGGAGTTATTGAAAAACGCGGTATCCGTATCGTCGGCGAAGCTCGGCGTGGTGTCGACGGTGAACCCGTCTGAAGAGCAGATCGAGGTGCCGTACCCGGCAAGATACCCGGTCGCGTTGAGGATTTTTACCGTAACGTAATAGGTGATGCCGGCCTGAAGTGACAGGTTGGTAAACGTGTATTCGGTCGCATGCCCGACATCGACGAACGGTTTGACATTGTCTTCACCCGGAACCGTCGAGAGACCGACATAGGTTTTCACGATCTCGTCATCGTACATGGGCCAGCGTGTCCAGACGGTGAACTCGGTCTTGTAGGTCTGAACGTCGGCCGTTGCCCCGTCGAGCGGCCAGAATCTCTCGACTTCTTCCGACCAGCCCGACGTGCCACCCGAGTTGACGTCACGAATCGCGTAGTAATACGTCGTTCCGGTCACGGCGGTGCTGTCATCGTAACTCAGCTGCTGGGTTCCGGTGAAGATATCCGTGTAGGGGCCGCCTCGGGTCAGCGAACGACCTATTTCATAATAGGTCAGAGTCGTGGCGCCGTCATTTCCGCCGTCCTCCCACACGAGGTGATTTCCCGTCGCGGTGCTCTTGAGACGCACGCTGATCGGCGGAAGTGCCTGCGCAAAAGCCTCCTGTGACCAGGTTGCCAGGAATCCCAGGAGAAGGAACAGCGGAATCATCGTGCGCAGCCTGATCTTCATATAAAATACTCCTTGATATTAAAAGAGAGGGAGTTCATCGTGACGTCGCACGGATGTCTCGAAGCAGAGCCCGGATCTGCCACACCACCGCAATGGTCACGAACAGCAGAGCCATATACTCCAACCAGGAAACGGGTTCGCTTTGTTCCAGGGGGATCCCTTCCGATGTTGTTGCCGGGACCGGCTTTCTGGGAGTCAGCAGTTCCGGGTGTCTGACCCAGGATAGTTCGGGCGTGGATGGTCTGGTGACGCGAAGCTTCTGCCAGTTCGTCTGCGCCTGTCTCACGTCGCCGCGCGCTGCGGCCTTTTTTGCCTTCTGGAGAAGATGGATCTCACGGGGAGAAAGCTGTGGCGGTTGTTCGAGGCCCCAGACGATACCGGTCATGCCGCTCATGATCAGGAGGACAAAGACCGAAATCCGGACGAGAAGTCGCGCCTGCTCACTCATACGGCATTCGGTCATCACTTCGTGATGACGTAGGAGGAGCCATGACTGGACCAGGGAAGCCCCAGAGCATTTTGGGAATTGTACTGATCGTCCACGAGGCCATCAGAATTCGGGTAGTAGGTATCCGTGGTTGTGGCTGTCGTTTGAGAGTCCTTTTCCCAGGAGGTTGTCAGCTGATTCTCAAAGCTGTTCTGGAGCGCGAAATTTCTGGTTATCCGCCAGTAAACGTCAGAGGGGCCTGTACCCCATCGATATGCCGGGATGCTGGGATCACGAAGTTGATACGTCGAGAGATACCCTTCCTGTGAAAGCCCTTTCAGAAGCGCCTCAATTTCCGCGGATGATGTCCCGATGTCTGGTGGTTGACTCGCTCCGGTGTCAGGTGCGTAAGCCATGTCGAACGCCTGGCGGATCTGGCCCAGGGAAATGCCCAGATTGACCTCTTTTCCGCGGGTCTGAATGGTGTTGTAATCGGGAATGAGCCGCGCGGCAATCACTCCGCCGATAAGCAGAGCGATGAGAACGAAAATCAGAATTGCGCCGGTTCGCTTCTTTGGCAACTTCATATGTCTCTTTTCATTATATATGCGGGAGGGGAGTGTTACAAGGCGGGAATACCGCCGGGTGTGGTATGGTTGACGTTGATGAGCAGAGGCATTGGAGAGTCGGAAGCCGCCGAAGGTCGGGCAGACAGGAAAGCCATGATCGGGGGAATTCTTGCGCCGGCAGTGGTTTTTCTTGCGGCGCATCTCGCCACCGCCGCGGTCTGTGCGTGGCCGGCAGTGTTCAGCGTGTGGGCGGCGGATAATGCCGACAGGATCGATCCATCCGCCGTCCTTGTCTGTTTGTACGGCATCGTCCTCGTTTTGTCGATGGGACGTTCTCCCGGGCGTTTCGTGAAGAATGCCCTGCGGCGCATGTCGACCCTGACCGGCGCCGGCAGAGCGGCATCGGCGGTCTTCGTGATTGCGATGCTCCTTCCCCAGCGCGTCATGGATGACAACAGCGGGTATGTGATGATTCCATCCGACTCGCCGCTGCTGAGTTGGCTGACACTGCTTGATGTCGCCCGTGGAGTTGCATCGTTCGGAATTGCCGGCCGGGTCCTGGAGTATCTTGATCGTAACGATGCTTCTCAACGCTCCATGGAACGTGATCACGGGGTTCCGAGGCCCAGGCGGAGATACGCGGCGCTGGGGGTTGGTACAGCCCTGCTTGGAACGATCCTCGCTTTGTCGATTCAATTCGGGGTGCTTGGCAATATTCCGCATGTCGACGATGAAATCATTCAGGACTGGCAGGCGCGGCTTCTTGCGACGCAGCGTGTTCGAGCTCCCGATAACCCGGCCGGAGAATCCTTCACCTACGATGCAAAACTCGGATTCAACGGGCGGTATCTGTTTTCGACCTATCAGCCCGCCATGGCAGTTATCTGGAGCGGAATCAGCGGCCTTGCCGCCGCCGGTTGCGTGAACCCGTTCCTTTTTTTGCTTGTCCTTCTCCTCTGCCGGCGCGCTACAGCGGCAACCGCTGGAACATGCCGTGCGGATCTCGTCGTTCTGCTGCTCGGGGTATCGCCGTTTGCGATTCTGATGGCCGGTGGCAGGATGAACCATCTGCTTGCGCTGCTGCTGGTTGCCGCGGTCTGGAGAGCCCTGCCGATCGCCCTGACGGCCGACCGTCCCGGGGCCGTCGCCGCCGGAGCGATGCTGGCCGGTCTTTCCGCCGGCATCGCCTTCATGACGCGCCGGCCCGATGCCGTCGCGTTGCTTGCGGCATCAATCGCGGCGGTCACGCTTGCTCCCGTTAAAATTAATCGTAAACAATATATAATATTAAGTATATCCGTCCTGACCGGCATATGCCTTTTTCTCCAGACAGGGTTTGTCCATGCGCACGTGGGAGATGCATCTCAGCTGGTCTGGCAGGTGCGGGATGCGGCCCGCGGTGCCGTTGATCTTGGGATGACGCAGCTGCTGGCGAATGTGACGGATACTGTCCTGGGGTTTTCCGCGTATGCGTGGGGCGGCATCCTCGCCGGGTGGCCTGGGTTGATCTGGCTCTGGATAACGGTTCTCAACGGATGTCGCGCGAGGCGTTCAGGCGAGGGGAACGCGACGTTCGCATCGGCCGGACAACGGGTTGCCGAGCAATTTCTGGCTTTCCAGGCCGCATTGACGGTGGTCGGATACTCGGCATACTACTTCCAGGATTTCTGTTACGGGCCGCGGTATTTTTTCGGGCTTCTTCCGGCAGCCGCCTATGGCTGGTCCGGCATCCTGGAGACCCTGATGAAGAAAGGCGATGAGCGGCCGGTGTGGCAATGGCTGCGTCTGACAGCTGCTTTTGCCCTGCTGATGGTGGCGAATCAGATATTCGCGCATGTCGGAACCTCCTTCTGGCATATTGACACCCGGTTCCAGTCATTCCTTTCAAGGTTGCCGGCCGGGCCGCGCCTGATCTTTCTCCGGCACCCGGCCAGAGTACGGCTGGAAGTTGCCCGTCGGCTCGCGGCACGCGGGATCGATCGCGAGACGATCGCTTCAGCCGTTTCCCCTGATGCGATTGATTATGACCTTCTCCGGGATGAGCTGGATGAGCTGCCGGCTTCGGCTTCGCGAGATGCTCTCAAATCCCTTCTGTCTGAACGGGTCGGCGCAGCTTCAACGGCGTCGCCGGAACAGTTCGCGGTGAATCCGTGGGAGGTCGTGCGCCTCAACGGATGTGATCCGCTGTCGCAGAAAACGGTGATTGCGCTCGATAAGGGAGATACGGCAAATGAGCGGTTGCGGGCGCTCCTGCCGGATCATGCACCGGCGCTGGCCGTTTCCGGGCCCGGCGGTTTCAGGCTTGCATCCTATACGCTTTCCGGGCTGGCCTCCTTCGATCGGTAAAACGCTCGTGGTATCATCATAAAAAATCCACCCAGAAATGGTCTCGAAAGGGAATGGTCATGTCCAGAACGATTCGTTTCACTCTCACTGCACTTTTTCTACTGCTGATCGCCGGTGCCGGCTTCGGACAGGATCCGATCAAAGCGATAACGACGTCTGACGCCCAGCCCACGGATCTCATCACGCCAATCAATTCCGATCCGATTTCGATAGATGAGGCGATCCGCCGCCGTGTCGGGATCATCGGCAAGCCCGCCAGAAAAGTGATTCTTTTCATCTGCGACGGCATGAGCGCGTCGATGATCACGTTCGGTCGCGCAATGCTCCCTGGACGTGACGGCATGCTGACGATCGACAAACTCCCCGTCGTGGGCCGCATGATCGGACACCCGGTGGGCGGACAGGTGAATGACTCGGCCGCGGCTGCTTCCCAGTTTTCGACCGGCCGCGAGACGATCAATGGACGGATTGCCGTCGATGACCAGTTCAAGCCGATTCCGACGCTGTTCGAAGAGGCACGCAAACTCGGATATCGCATCGGGATCGTTTCGGATACGCGTCTTTCGCATGCCACGCCGGCCGCGTTTTCGGCTCACCAGAACGACCGCGATGAGGAAGAACTGATCGCGGCTCAGCAGGTTCGAAGCGATTTCGAGGTTTTGCTCAGCGGCGGCCGCAAGAAGTTTAAGAATGAGGTTGCCGAGGCTGTGAAACACGGCTATCAGGTCGTCAATGACAGGCAGGAGCTGCTGAATGCCGTTGCATCCCGCTCATCGAAGCTGCTCGGCCTGTTTGCCGACTCGTATCTGCCGTACTCGTTCGAACCCGGACGGGATGTCACCCCCGCGCTGAGCGAGATGGCGGCGGCGGCGGTTTCCCTGCTCGACCGGGGCGACAAAGGCTTTCTGCTGATGGTGGAAGCCGGTAAAATAGATGCCACGATGCACGCTCATGACGCAGCCGAGGCCGTCGCCCAGATGCGGGCAATGGACGAAGCGCTGCGCAAGATGGTCGAATTCGTCAAAACGAATCCCGAGGCTTTGCTGATTGTGATTTCAGACCATTCAACGGGCGGCATGCAGATTACCGAGCTGTTCGATCCGGCGAAATTCGCTGCTGCCGCCACTTCTACGATCGCGCTCGGGGCGTCGCTGAAGGGGCAGAAAGACCGGATTCCCGAGATGCTGAAGGCCGCTCTGCCGGGGATTGCATTCTCCGCGGAAGAACTGAGTGCGATCGCGGCCGCATCGGATGCCGCGGATTTCGAGACGCAGCTCGGATCCCTTGTCTTCGGAAAATTCGGACTCACATTCCACTCGAAACAGTTCGAGGATCTCCTGAATGAGACGCACGGTCATACCGGCGAAGATCTCTTCATTCACGCAATGGGGGCTCATCAGGGCCTTTTCTCGGGTGTTCTCCGCAGCTGGGATATTCCCCGCAGGATCGGTGTGGCTCTGGGAATCCGGTTTCCCTGAGGCGGCCCTGGCGATCCCGTTCATGGCTCGAGAGGTCCGCCATGGACGGGATGCACGGAAACCCTTTTCGCATCGGCATACATGAGATGAATCGAGTCTGAAGAGGAGAGGAAAATGGCGCTGCGGTGTCTTGTGACATTCGGATCTGAAACGGGCAAAGGGCCGGAAGTATTCGAGCTTAAAACACTGCCTGACCTGCTGAAAGTGCATCCGGAGGGGCTTTCCCGGAGCCCGTTCTGGTTCGAAGAGGACGAGCTGGATGTGATCGGGCATGGCATTAAAGCGGGTACTCTCCCGCTGGGCGGGCCGCTCCTGGCAACGCACGCGGTGAGAAGAGCCTCCGATCTGCTTCTGAACGAATGCGCCTGCGAAGGGATGACGATTCAGCTCGAAGCTGCCGGAAAACGGCTTCCCGAGCTGCCTGCACGTGCGGAACTCGAGGCGCTGCTGCGCGACGAGCGAACGCTCATCATCGTTGACGGCAAACCGTATAAGCCTTCAAGCGAGGTGCTCGGCTTTCAATCCGTCTATGACGACACGGTGCGGTTCATCGACAGGCTGAAAAAACTCGGTGTGCAGCAGGATGCCATGGCAATCACGGCTACCCCCGAAGAAATAAGTATCGAGATCCATCCAGGAATTTTCGGAGTGGCTTTGGACGCGGATTTGCCTCGTTGGTACAGACAGTTTCTGATGGACTGCGGCGGAATACGGATCGGTGACGGATGTCCGGTGCGGACGAGCGATCGGACGCTGATTCTCTCGACATGCTCCTTCGATGTGCCGGTTCTCCTGCCCGGGGCCGTTCATCCGGCGCTGCATCGCCCGAAAGTCGGAGTCGGGCCGTCGCATTTTGCCTATGGACCCGCTGCGTTTTCTGATTTCTGCGGGAAAAAGCGCAGCCTTGACGAGTGCGTGCGCGAAGTGAAAACCTGGCTGAAGTTCATAGAAACGAATGTCGCGATCGTCCCGGCGGCAAAAGAGGCTCTGGCGGCAGCAAAACTATCGGCTGAGAGCGGTTATTCAATACCTCCGTCGGCATCCACCGGAACCGGCGGCTTTGCAATTGGTTTCGAAGCCGGCCTGGGCATGGAGTCTTCAGACGGACATCTCCGGGCGGCCGCGATTCCCCCTGCCGCCGCGGGAAATCGCCCGGCGGAGTTTCGTCCTTTCAAAATTGAGGCTGCCGAAAGAGCCGGTGCTGCAGTCTTTTTCGACGTGATGCTTGCAACGCCATGGACGGAGCTCAACCGCCAGCTGGGCGGCGGATGGCAGCCGAACCGCGTCCACCTGATCGCGGGCGGGCGCGAAGAAGGCAAAGGCGCATTTCTGTTGCAGCAGGCACTGCATCTTCCAGAAAAATACGGCGTGCTTTATGTGTCATCGGAGCACACCGCGGCCGAACTGATGGTGAGAGTCGCCGCCTGGCTCGGAAGGATTCCGGCCGCGGAACTGGCCGCCAGGGCTTTGACGCAGGGCCCCGAGGGAGATGCGGCGCGGCCGAAGCTGAAGAACCTGTATGATGCCGTGGCAAATGCCGTGAGAGACTCTCTTTATCTTCGCGGTGCTGACAGTGCGATTCCAGCGTATGACGCCGATGCTCTCGTCGAGCTTCTGAAGATGGTTCCGGCCCGTGTCGGGAGAGTTCTGATTCTTGAGTCGCTCTCATCGGAAGACGGTGACCGTGTGATACGGTTCCTTTCCGATCTGCGGCGCCTTGCCGCTGAACACGGATTCACCGTCCTGGCATCGCTGCATGTTCCATCGGCTCAGCTTCCACGGCCGCA
>CAZQYQ010000200.1:0-8763 GCA_964597625.1 uncultured bacterium | reverse complement strand
CCACCAAGATCGTCGACGAGTATCATCAGGCTTCGCTCCAGTTCGAAAACCAGAAACGCTCGATGCTGGAAACGCTTTCCCAGCCGGCGATAACGCGCGATGGAACCAGGCTGCGCCTGTTTGCGAACATCGGTCAGTCCCAGGATGTCGATGCCGTACTGGCCAACCAGGCCGACGGCATCGGATTATATAGAACCGAGTTCACCTATCTCATCCGGCGCAGATTTCCGACCGAAGACGAGCTGTTTGACATCTACTGGTCCGTCGTAGAGCGGCTTGGCAATGCGGATGTCGTCATTCGGACGATCGATCTGGGCGGAGACAAAATTCCGTATCTCGTCGGCCAGTCGATTGAAAAGAACCCAGAACTCGGCTGGCGGGCCGTCAGGATGGCGCTCGACCTGACCGACATGTTCAAGACCCAGCTCCGCGCCATTCTGAGAACCTGCGCAAAAAGCGGCCGCGGAAACGTGCGCGTGCTGTTCCCGATGATATCGAACCTCGGAGAGCTGCGGCGGGCAAAATATCTTCTGGAAGAAACAGCCACGGAGCTGAGGGCCGCCGGTCTCGTCATTCCCGAGCGGATTCCGGTCGGAACCATGATCGAAGTGCCTTCGGCGGCGCTCATGGCAGGCCGGCTGGTTCGGGAAGTTGATTTTCTTTCGATCGGCAGTAACGATCTCATTCAATATACTCTTGCGGTCGATCGGACCAACTCCAAGGTTGCACACCTCTATCAGCCGGCAAACCCCGCTGTGCTGCGGTTGATCAAAGAAGTCGTAGACGCCGGCGCGGCGGCTGAAAAGGGCGTCAGCCTGTGCGGCGAACTTGCAGGCGACAGTCGTTACACCGTACTGTTGCTTGGCATGGGTCTGCGCGAGTTTTCGATGAACGCCGTCTTCATTCCCCGCGTGAAACAGATCGTGCGGGCGGTTTCTCTTCCAGAACTGAGGGCCCGGGTGCTTCCACTGCTGGACCTCGATACGGCGGATGAAATCGAGAGCAGCCTCGCAGCGTTGAATGCAGAGTTGGGAATATCGTGATCAGGCGAATAGCGTGTATCGTTGTGGCTCTCCTTGCGGCCGGCATGGCGACGTCCTGTCTCGCACGTCCGAACAGTTCTCCAGGAAACAGCATGATGAATGACACATCCGCGGGCGGCATCATCTACGGTCAACCGCAAAACCTCGTGCCTGTCGACGCGCGGCTCGCCGGTCATCCGGTCCGGCTGACGCTTGCGCGCACGGAGAACCAGCGCGCCTACGGTCTCATGTTCCGCGCGGAAATGCCGGCTGACGAGGGCATGCTTTTCTGTTACAGCCTCCCGCAGCAGATGATTTTCTGGATGAAAAACACCATTCTGCCGCTCGATTTGATCCTGTTCGACGATCGTCTCCGGATTTCCGAAGTCATCAGGGGAATGAAGCCGGGGATCGGCATCCCGGAGGCACAGTTACCCCGTTATACCGCCGCCGCGCCGGCTCAGTATGCGCTGGAAATGGCCTCAGGAACGGCCGACACGTGGAATCTCCATCCGGGCGATCAGCTCGAGATCCCCCTGCCCCTGCTGAACGCGGACTGACCGATGCTGCCGGCAGCTCTCGAGACACTTCTGCGGGCGATCGGCCTTGTCGTCGCCGTTTCTCTCGCCGTTCTTCCCTGGCTCGTCACGCTGAACGTCAATGATCCCTTTATCAATCAATCCTGGGCGTTATTCGGGCTGGCCCTGGTCTGTTTCATCTGTTTTGCTCTTCTGAAACCGTTTTACCAGCCGAGAAGGTCCCAGTTTCCGCTTCTCACTCCCGGTCTGCTGGCCTGGCTTGCTATAGCCGGTGCCACACTTCACTCCTCCTACCTGGTTTCTTTGCGCACGGGGCTGTTGTGGGGCAGTTTGCTGCTGATCCTGTTTGGGTTGCGAACGACTCTTCGCGGCAGAGACGCATCACCCATGCTGCTCCTGGTCAGCATCAGCGGTTCCCTGATGGCCGTATACGCCCTGATACAGGCTTCAGGTCATGACCTTCTGGAGTGGCCCGGCTCGCCCTACCGGGTCGTGGGCACCTTCTCGAATCCCCAATATCTCAGCGCCTATTTAATGAGCACGGTGCTGGTGACGGTCGGTCTGGCCATCGATCCGCGTCTCTGGTCGCCGGCGAAACGCATTTCTCTCGGCATTCTGGCGCTGCTCCAGATCGCAGGCATGGCTGCCGCCGCAACAACGTCCTGCTGGCTCGGCATGGCCGTCGGCATCGGGCTCTACTCGACCGCATTCTGGGAAATCAGGCCGGGTCGGCTTTTGCGCTCTACGCCGCTGATGGCCGGCTCGATCGTCACCTTCCTTTTTCTTGGACTCTACGGAGCCGTTTCCGCGGGGGTCTGGTCGTATCCCTGGGCAGCTCTGATTCAGCCTCCCATCGAGAATTTCTCCACGGTGACACGTCTCTTCGAATGGGCCATGGGGTTCAGACTGTTTTTGCAGTATCCGCTGATCGGCATCGGCCCGGGGGCGACCCAGTATCTTCTTTCGGCGTTCCGGCCGCCGCTCGGCATGGTGTTCGGCCTCTCACGGTTCAATGACGACCCTCATGCCTGGCCGATACAGATTTTGAGCGAAACCGGCATGGGCGGTCTTTTTGCGGCATGCAGCCTCGTGGCGGCGGTCATTGGCGTTCATGCCTGGCGAAGGCACCACTCGTCATCCGAAGAGGCTGACGAGCTGCACGCCGGTTCCCTGATCCCTGCCGGCCAGGCGGCGCCGGCCAGGCCCGGGATATCCCTTGCACGAGCCGCGCTGGTACCTGCCGTTTCGCTTCTCTTCTACGGACTGTTCAACAACGCCCTCGCGGTCACTCCCCTCGTCACGCAAACCGTGCTGCTGATCGGTCTTCATCAGGCGCTCTGTCTTCGAGAAGTTCGCTGGCACAAGCTCTTTTCGGTGAGCGGGTTCGCTTACGCGCTTCTCATACCGGCATTTGCGGCGAGCGCCTGGCTCGGCCAGTCATCCCACCAGGAAGTCGAGCGGAATCTGTTTTCGGGAATCCTCTCTCTGGATGCGGGGAAGCCGGATGCCGCCGAGACTTCTTTCCAGGCGGCTTTACGAGCCAACCCGCAGAGTCTCCAGGCATTATGGGGGCTGGCACTGAGCAGCGAGCGGCTCGGCCGGCCGCAGCGGACCATGGAACTTCTCAGCAGGCTCGACACCCTGAGTCCAAACGCTTTTGCCGGGAAGTTCGAGATTGCCCGGATCGCTTTCGACCGTCACCTGCTGCTCGAAGCGCACAAAATGGCGCTTCTGCACCTTTCAGGCAACCTGTCCCCGCTCGGTCACGAGGTCCTGGGACGCATTCTTCTCGCCGAAGGCCGGCGCTCGGAGGCGGCAGAGACCTTCAGGGAAGGCCTGCGCTTCATTCCATCCTGGCAGACGCCGGAGGTGGAGGCTGCCGGCAGAATCCGCCTCCATCTCGCCGAGCTTGAAACCGAATCAGGAAACTGGAAGGAGGCAAGCCTTCTGTTGTCCCAGCTTCCCCCCGATCTGGCATCCACGCCGAACGTCCATTACCTCCGGGGCCTGGCCTTGTATAGAACTGGTAATATATCATCCGCTCTTGCAATGTTCGAGAAAGCGCTCGAGATCGACAACGCAAGCGATCCGAAATACCTCAACGCCGTCGGATTCATGCTCGGCGAAACCGGCGGGGATCTTGAACGAGCCCAGACCCTTCTGGAGGAAGCCTACAGGCAGTACCGGTCCCGCCAGCCGCCCCTGCTGGCCGACATTCTTCAAGTCGCGCACAGCCTCGGCATGGTTGCCTGGAAACAAGGCCAGATGCGACGGGCCGGCGAGCTTCTGCAGATCGCGGCCGAACAGTCACCGCCCGAATGGGGTGACGTTACAACGGAAAGACAGGCCGACTGGCAACGATTCCGCGAAAGCGGCACGAAGCCCGTTCCCGTCCCGGGCGGCATTCCAACACCGGAACAGACGTCCACTTCGCCGTCCACACTCGCGGCAACCGCGACCGTTCACCCGTGAACAGTATTCCGCAAGCATTTTCCGCCACCTCCGTCGCCATTTACCTGATCATCGCAGGCATTGCCATTTTCGCCCTGTTTCGCTGGCGCCACTGGCATCTCGAGGCCCTCACTCTCAGACACGCGCTGCATCAGCCGTATCATGGCATCACACTCATCAATGCCAACGGCAGAATCGTTTTCTGGAACCGCTGGATGGCTGAGTTGACAGGAATTCCCGAGAAGCCTGCCCTGGGGTCTCTTCTGACGGATCTTCCGTCGTTTCCATCGGATCACCCGATCGTCAGGATGTTATATGGCGTGATGCCGAATCCGACCAACAGGCCTCTCGTTTTCCGCACGCAGATCCAGCGCACCGGGGCAACGGAAACAATTCCGGTGATCATCAATCTGAGCCGGTTTGCAGCGACTTCCGACGGCGGGTTTCTGATCATGCTCTCCGTCACGGACATCACCGAAGCCGAGGGCCTTCGCTCCCGGCTTCAAAAGGCAGTCGAAGATGCGGAGCGGAGCGTCCGGAAAATGACGGAACTGGACCGGCTCAAATCAGAATTTCTCGCGATCTGCGGCCATGAGCTGAAAACGCCGCTCGTATCGATAACCGGCTATCTTGACCTGATGTCATCCGAACGCCTCGGGCCGCTGACCGAGAAGCAGACGAACGCCATCACGGTATCACTCAAGAATGCTTCCCGGCTGAACGAACTGCTTTCACAACTGCTTGATTTCGCCCGGATGGAAGCCGGAAGCATGAGATTCGATTTCACCCCCCAGCGCGTCAGCAGCATGCTCGAAGAGATGGTTCAGGTCGTTCTGCCCATGGCGGCCGCGAAACAGATATCAATATCTATTGATATACAGCCTGATCTTCCCCATGCGTACATGGATGCAGGCCTGATTCACAGGGTGGTCCTCAACCTGCTCGACAACGCCATTAAATTCACCCCTCAAAATGGCGTTATTTCGGTCAAAGCATGGGCCGACCCGGACAATGTCATCGTCGAGGTCGCCGATAACGGCATCGGAATCGACGCCCGGTATCTCGAGCGGGTAAAAGAGGCTTTTTTCCAGACCGACACATCGGACACCAGGCGCACGGGCGGAATGGGGCTCGGCCTGGCCATCGTGGAAAAAATCCTGCACGGGCATGGATCGCAGCTGAAGCTGAAAAGCGAGAACCGCAAGGGAACGATGGCGCAGTTCAGCCTCAAAAGGGCTCACAGAACTTCCTCGGGCCGGTTTCCCTCACTTGTTCCCCAGAACAACACCTGAGAGCATTCCGGATCAATCAGTCCTGATGCGGCTCGGTGTCCAGTTCGGGTTCTGAATCCGTTGCGGCGTCAGGACCGGGGTCCTTGTCCCCTGTCTCTCCGGGCCGGACCAGTTCCAGTTCCTTCAGCTTCATATACAGGTTCTTTCGATGCATCTGCGCCAGCCTGGCGGCTTTCGAGATGTTTCCCTTCGCCTTCGCCAAAAGAGCTTCGAAGAATTTTCTCTCGAAGCTTCTCAGAACGAGATCCTTGGCTTCCTTATAGGGCATCGTAAGAATACTGTCATTTACATAGCTATCGTTATCCAGTTTGGCTCTCATGGGGACCTGTTCGGAGTCATTCTGGAACATCTTTTCATCCTCCAGGATGATGACGCGCTCAACCAGGTTCTGAAGTTCCCGGACATTTCCCGGCCACGAATACTGGAGCAATCTGGCCATGAATGCTTCTGAAAAGGGGACAGGCACCTTATGGAATTTTTTATGAATGCGCGTGGAGAAGGTATTGACCAGCATCGCGATATCGCTGCGCCGTTCCCGAAGGGGAGGCAGATGAATATTCACCACGTTCAGCCGATAAAAAAGATCTTCCCGGAACTGGTTTTCCTTGATCTCTTTTGTAAGGTCGCGGTTGGTAGCCGCCAGAACCCGGACATTGACCCTGATGACATTCTGTCCGCCAAGCCGCTCAAATTCCTGTTCCTGGAGGATTCTGAGAATTTTGGTCTGCGTTGCCAGCGACATGTCGCCTATCTCGTCGAGAAAAATGGTTCCGTTGTCAGCCAGCTCAAATTTCCCGATCCGGCGTGCCACGGCACCGCTGAACGCACCGCGTTCATACCCGAACAACTCGCTTTCGATCAAGGTCTCGGGCAACGCCGCACAGTTGACGCGGATGAACGGCCCTTCTTTTCTCATGCTGAGGGAATGGATGGCATTTGCGACAAGTTCCTTGCCGGTGCCCGATTCACCCGTTATCAGCACGGTGACGTCATTTGGCGCAACCCGCTCGATGAGGTCATACACGCGTTGCATGGATTCATGAGCGCCGACCATCGTCGCAAGACCTTCCCGATCGTGCAGACGCTGCCTGAGGATCAGGTTTTCGCGCCGCAGGCGGCATCGCTCCAGCGCCCTTCGGACGGTGAGCTTCAGATCGTCATTTGCAAAAGGCTTTGCAAGATAATCATAGGCCCCGCGCTTCATCACGTCGACGGCAAGTGCCTCGGAGCCATACGCCGTTATGAGGATCACAAGGGCTTCCGAATCCCCTTTTCGGACGGCATCCAGAAGGTCGAGACCGGATGCGCCTGGCATGCTCACGTCAGAAATGATCAGATCATACGATTCCGCGTTGATCCGTTCGAGAGCTTCAACAACGGAACGCGCCACGCCGATCGTATACCCCTCGGGCTTTAAAACGGCCTCAAGGGTGTATCTGACCGACTCCTCGTCATCGACGATCAGGATCGCCGGTTGCCTGGCCGGCGGCTTTCCCGTGCACGTTTCGCTCATACGGACGGTCCGATCGAGGATTCATGGGCAGGGTGGGCCGGAAGTTCGATACGCACGCAGGTCCCGTTTCCGGCCGAAGAGACGATGCTGATATGCCCCTGATGGAGATCGATAATTTTCTTTGTGATGGCCAGGCCGAGGCCCGTGCCGTTCTGGCGCGTGGTGAAAAAAGGATCGAAGATGCGTTTCATGATCTGGGGAGGAATCCCCGGCCCCGTATCGCTGATCTCGATCACCACGTTGTCGTTTTCTGGATGAATGCTCACACTCAGTGTTCCCCCGGACTCCATTGCCTGAACGGCATTCAGCGTTACATTCAGCAGCGCCTGCTTGATTTTTTCATGGTCAATGGTAGCACAGATCGGCTTCTCAGGCCAGTTTCGAACGAGCGTAATCTTATGATGGATCGCCTCGTGTCGGACAAGGAGAAGCAGTCCCTCGCACAGTTCTTTCAAATCGGTGTTCTGCAGAATCGCTTTTTCCGGTTTCGCGAAATGCAGAAGCTGCTCGACGACCTTGTTCAACCGGTGGACCTCGCCAATGACGACCCGGACGTGATTCAGCGAGTCTCCATGGACTTCTTCGCCGATGATTTCGACGAGGCTCCTGACTGCCACGAGCGGATTCCGGATTTCATGAGCCACCGAGGCGGCCAGCTGCCCCAGAACCGCCCATTTTTCGATATCGAAAGCTCTCCGCTCGAGCATTTTCATCTCCGTGATATCGTCTATCACAAGAACCCGCCCGATGATTCGGTCCCCGGCAACGAGCGGATTGATGCGGATCTGAAGTTCACGGCTTTCACATCCCGGTCGTTTCAGCGTGATCTGGCTCCAGGGAGTCAACCCGTAACTCGACTCCGCTTCGCCGGTGAGGGAATTCGGGAGCGGTTCGCTCAGGGCCGGTAACAGCGCTGCCGAAAACTCCGGATCACCCGCGCGATCCACGATCGTTTTCCACTGCCCCTCGACGGCCTCTCCGGGCTTCAGCCCAAGAAGCCGCATGAATCCAGCGTTCACCGTAACAAGCATCCCTTTTTCGTCGATCGTGGCAACGCCGGAATCAACGCTGTCGAGAACGTTCCGGACATACTCCTTCATTTCGAGCATATCCTGGTACAGCTGCGCATTCTCGATCAAGGTTCCACCGAGCGGCGCGAGCGTCTCCAAAAACCGGCGCACGCCTTCGGAATAAGCCTGGCCGCCACGTTTCGCAAGGAAGAGAACGCCCTGGATCAGGCGCCCCGCCGCAAGCGGCAGGGCCAGCAGCATATGCTGTGACGCCCGGTATTCCACGGTCTCGCCGCGCTCGAGACACATGTTCAGGCACGTTTCATACTCTTCCCGGCGTATCAGCGGGAAAGACGGCGTTTCAACCTTCGCCTCGAGCCGCCCATCGGGACCTTTGCGCAGCAGAATCTGGCCATGCGCAGAAAAGGAAAGGTTGACGACACGCTCGAAAAACCGTTCAAGCACTTCATTCAAATCGAGAGAAAAACCCATATCCTTCGTGATGGAATAGATCTCCCACAGTTCCTGGACTTTCTCATCCAGCGCTCTTGTCCGCTCGAGATTCTCCCGGATTTTTTCCTGAAGCGATGCCGCCATCATATTGAACGTCTCGCCGACCATCGTCAGTTCGGTTCCGCCTATGATCTGAAGCCGCTGACCATAATCCCCGTCGCGGATGGACTGCAATCCCTCGAAAATCTGGGAAAGAGGCCGCAAGACGATTTGAGCGATGAAAACGGCAAGAATCAGCCCGAGGCACACATTCACCCCCAGGGTGAGAAAAACCTGGAACGCAGCCTCCCCGGTGTTCACCGAGCCGAAATCCGGCACTCCGAGCCCTATCGCGCCGATGGTTCGCGGCCCCGATGATATCGGGAGATATATTTCCCGCACGGATATTCCATAGACACCTGTATTTATCAATCCATTCCCGAG
>CAZQYQ010000199.1:0-8838 GCA_964597625.1 uncultured bacterium | reverse complement strand
GAAAGCGTCTGGGCGGTGCTTCCAAAGAAATTGGTCTGGATCGTGTACATGCCCTTCATCGCCTTCTTCAGCAGATACTCCTCGGGGCCATACCCCTGCGTATAATCGCAGGAAACCAGGCCGCCGATGCCGGTGCGGTTGTAGCCGTAATAGGCCTTCTCGCCCGACGGTTCGCTCACCCACAAATCCATGTCGGTCATGTCGGCATCCCAGGTCATCACGATGCGCAGATCCATCTCCAGCGGCATGATGAACCGGGTATCGACACCCTTGAACTCCTTCACGCCGGCCGCTTTTGCCTTGACGATCAGGTTGTTCATCTCTTCGAGGGCCATGACTTCGATCTCGCGGAACCGGCCGTCCCAGCGTTTCTTCGCGACGACATCCCACAGCAGGCTCACGGCTCGCTCATACGTGCCCATGCGGCCCAGGACCAGCCCCAGATCACGATACGACTGCGGCTCCTCGGGGCGCATCTTCAGCACCTCTTCGAAGATTCCGGCACTCAGTTCGAGCAGGTCGCGCTGCGCAAGCCGGTGGGCCAGAATGCGCATCAGTGCGGGGTTTTCAAGTTTCATCTCGGCCAGGTTCGACAATACCTGCAGGCCCACCGCATCCTGCTTCAGCCCATAGAAAAAGTCTGAACAGTCAAGATAAAACGCCGGCGACGAGCCGAACTCAGCCTTCTCTTTCTGGTATGCCGCGAACTCGGCACCCGGCTTCGCCGCCTTGATTTTCTTCAGATACGGCGTGTCCGGGGTCCAGGCCTTCATCGCGACACCCGGCTCGACCGGCTTCGCCGGCTCCCCGCTCTCGCCGGCGGAATCGGCTTTCTTCAATTCCGGCTCCACGGCACCGGCGGAAACCTCCATCGGTGCCGGCTCGGGCATGGCCATGGATTCCTGCATGCCACGCGACGGGCGCGGCGAAGCGGCATGCATGGCCTCCGGTGCCCCGTCCATCTCGCTGGCTGCCTGAGGAGCGCTCCGCGCACCGGTTGACTCCAGACGATCCATGCCGCCCTTTGAACGCAGCTTTGCCTCAGGCTTATAGGTATAATCCGTGTTATACCAATCGATGCGGTTTTTCCAGATACCGAGGATCTCCTCGAGCTTGCCGTGCTCGGCTTCCTTCAGATCCGAAGCCCGTTTTTCCATCACGGCGAAATACTGTTTGCGCCAGTCCGGCATGCCGGCCGGCGGAACTATTTCATGCTCTATATATTGTTCGGGCCGTTCCAGGACAATCAGCGAGGTCAGCGGCGTGACGATGCCATACCGTTTCCCGAGGGCAACCATCTCCTTCTCGTTTTTCTGCGGGAACGCCTCGAGGTCTTCCAGCTTTTTCTGTGCCCAGAATCGGCGCAGCAGGTCGCCTTCGCCTGCATCAGACCCCTTCACGGCGAACTCGACGGTCTTCATGACGTTGCCGACGGTTCCGAACTTGAGCGTGATTTTCGCTTCGGCCCCGGTCAATCTTCCTGCTGCCGTGAACCGTCCCCGCGCCGCCTTCTGAAGCTGCGGAACAAGATCATCCGCGCCGGTAGCCTCAGCTCCGAGGAACATGAAGACCGGGCGGCCGATTCCCTTCACCGCGTCTGCAGGTTTCGCCTGCTGCACGTTCACATACTCGCCGCCATTCTGCAGCGCGAGCTGGCCGAGAAACGCCTGGTTCGCGCCCGCATCGCCGCTGAAGATGTAAAGCGGAGCCGCGAACTTCGCCGGCTCTTCTTTTCCGAAATTCGAAATGCCGTCCGTGAACATCAGATACACGTCCGGAACGGGGCCGCCGGCTGGCGGAAGCGCGCCAAGCTGGGTGCCTCCGTCATACGCGAGCGCCTCGATCGCTTTCAGCAACGGCTCCGCATCGCCGTTCGTGACGGTGATTTTTTCGGCCTTGCCCGGAACATTCCTGAACCCAACCAGCTCGACGTCGACACCTGCCGCTTTCCAGGCCGTGAACGCGGCCCTGATGACATCGAACTCGGCCTTGTGATCGCTCTTCGCGCGTGAGCCCGAGGCATCCCACAGGATCGTCACGCGCGTCGGGATCTTCACCGCGGGCAGGTCGGCCGGCGGCTCGATCACCTCGCTCAGGCAGAAGTGCGTTTCACCCTCGGCGCTCTTCTCGGCCAGCACCCGCTGCGCCTTTGCATCCGGAATCGCGATGCGAAGCACCTGGGATAATGCAAGCTGCTCAAGCGACGTCTCGGCCGCGAAACCGCTCTTCCAGGTGTTGAAGCTGAAGTTCGCGAGCGTTCCCTCCCTGATCTCAGGCTTCACGCGGCCCTGTGCCACCTCGACACGAAGATCGAATTTTTCGACCTTGCCGTCGAATGCCAGCGGCAGAATGCATGCCGTCTCACCGCCGGCTTCGATAAGCGATGAAATATACTTGACCATGACCGTGCGCGTGCCGTTCGCCTCGATCGGATACACGCGGGTCTGGAAATTATTGCCCTTCACCTTCTCGATCAGGCCCGGGTCAACGCCGCGCCGCATCTCGGTTTCGAACACCTCACGGCCTTTCTGTTTCTCGACGACGACCCCGTCGACGAGCACGCCGTTCACGTCGAGGCCGTAACCGCTGACCGTGGCGCCCTCAGGCAGCGGAAACGTCAGATCGCCCGCCAGCCTGCGCCCGTTCGGGTTGAAGAAGGTCATCGTCAGCCGGGTCTCGGCCAGGATACCCTCCACGACCACCTTCGCATCGACCCTGCGTAAAACGATCGCCTTCTCGGCGCCGTCTCCGACGGCCAGCCGGACCGGGGTCAGCGTCTGTGCGAGGACCGACGGAACGAAGACCGTGATCAGGAGCAGAATGAGCAGCAGCTTTTTCATGTGACCTCTCCTCATTTCGGTGCCGCCGTGATCAGCGGCATGATTTCCCGAACAGTATACCAAACGTCGAGAAGCGACCGCGGGATTGAAAATTTTCATAACCTGGTTATATATTTATTGCTATTTCAACCATGTCCTTTCTCGACTTCAAGAGAACGGCTCATTACCATGACCACGGAAACGTTGCTGTTCTTGGCGTTCGGTATAGATGGGCTCCGAACGCTCGTGCGGCTGCATCTGGCGCAAGAACGTTCCATGGAATGAAAAGCGACTCAAGGCAGAATCATCACATAGGATATTGGCACCTACTGGGTAAGCAGAAAACCAATCAAGTATTTCAACGCAACCTACGAATACAAAGCTGATTCCGGCATCTGCACCGGGTCACGGACTCTTTTTCAATATAGAAAGCTATCTTTCCTTGAAAACCCGAGAAATCCCACCATCCTCGGTCTCGTATCGTGGTTTCTCCCGCCCCAAGCAGCGTTTGCCGATGGCAGGCCGGACGCTTCTGCCGTTCTCTGCAGACACACCCCTTCAGATGCGGATGCTCTCCAAAACCGATTTCCGAAAAATTCCTCCTGCACGGTTTACTTCGACCCGGCGGATCCGAAAGAATCGGTTCTTATCCGACCTGCACCGGAAAGCACTTTTCCAAGATTTTTTGCCTATGCAGAGAGGTTGATTTCCCTTGTGGCCGGATTGATCGGGTTCCTGTTCGTCTTCTCTATTCACTCTTCCCCACGCGTTCAACGGCGCAACACAAAACGCGAATGACACCAGGCTCGGTCGCCTTGGGGATCTATGGACAACCCGAACGGGTGCTTATACACTGTGGGCGTGACAAACAAGAAGAGGAAAAAAAGCATCCGCCCCGGTGAGCACGCAATCGAATCAACCTTGCCAGACTCAAGCCGGGCCGAAGATCCGATCACGCCCCGTTCGGAACTCATCGCGCCCTGGGCGTGGTGTTTCAGCAGGTTTTCGACCTCGCTCGCGGCGACGCTGATGGTCTGCCCGGCCCTCTGGATCGTCCTGGTTTTTATACGCAAGACCGTATATATATCCGATCCCATATACTGGAATCACGAGCTGACGCTGGTTCTGGCGTTCAGCGTCGCGGGCGTCACCAGTCTGTTTCTTGCAAGACTGCTGGGTCGGCTGATTTCAGGTCTTTCGGAGCTCCACCCCGACATGGCCGGGTTCCTCGAACAGCAGCGGTGCCGTTTCCACGACTGGCGCTGGCTTGTTCCCGGGCCTGTCATTCTCGCGGCGGTCGCCATCTCGATCCGGTATATCACCGCCTCTGAGTTCACCCCCTTCGAGTCGGGCCAGTTTGACGTGATTTTTTCGGGCTGGCTGCTGATCGGCTTTTTTTTCATGCTGAACGCGACCGTTCTGTGCGGACGGTATACCGAAATGGTGAAGCGCATCGCGCACGAAGTCGCCGTCGGCAAACTCGGCCGCGCTGAAACAAGCCTGCTGAGCCGTTTTTATCTGAACGTCGCGATCCTGGCGACGATCCATTTCAGCTTCTGCGTCATCATCATCTACACGCTGCACCTGGTCTACACGTATCGGGGCCTGATGTGGCCCGCCTATGCGCTGTTGAGATGGTATCCGGGCCTGACGCTGGCCGGGCAGATCACGATGCTGCTGAAAGACCCTCTGTTTTTCGAACTGGCGATTTTCTTCGGTCTCGTCGGCCTCGCTTCGCTCGCCCCGCTGCTGTATTTCACCTACCCCCAGTGGGAAGTCCACAAACTGCTGGATGCCCGCAGAATATCCTTGCTGGACGGCGCGCGCAAACGGCTTGACGAGATCGAAACACAACTCAGGGCCGACTCGTCCGAGTCTGATTTCGAGCTCTACGAGCGCCGGCGTCGTGTCGTCGAGACCGTCGAGCGGATGCCTGCCTGGCCGTTTTCAGGGTATGGAACGCTCAGCACGGTTTTTCTCATCGCGCTTCCGGGCCTTCTGGTGCTGCTCAAGGAAGTGTTCCTGCAGGCCATCGTCCAGCTCCTGTTTTCCTGACCCGCCAACGGGAGCAGCCAACGCTCACGACTGGCGGTATCCACGGTCACCGAACAGGTCTATCCTGGCCGTTTCGCATGTTCTTCATGGCGCCAAATGAAGAACCGGGCTAATCTTCAGGGGTCAGGATGCCGTAGGCGCGGCCGAACCAGTAGGCCAGGAGATATCCGACCGGCGCAATGCGGCCGGGACCGTCGCTTCCGCTGATGATGCGTCGCGGGCACTCCTGCCAGATGAATATGTGCGGGGTGCGTTTGTCGATCGGGAAAACGCAGCTCGCCAGATTGCCGTACCGTTCGAATCTGTCCGGCCACGGCAGCACGCGAAGCCCGCGCTCGGAGCTGTTGTCGATACGTCGCTGCCTCTGATCGGCAGGATAAAGCTCGAGCGTGCGCTTCGCGGCAGCAACCAGGTCGGCTGAAAGCGATGCCGTGCCGTGAACATGCCTGATGAACGTGTAAAGCGCGTTTGCCTCATCGGCGATCGGCAGAAAGGCACGGTCGATGCAGTCACGTGCGGCCGGTTCGATGCCATTCTCCCGGACCGACTCCATCAGACCCAGCAGGGCGAACTGGGTGATATTCGTTCCCACGTAACTTCGAAGCGCATCGGACATCTCATCGAGGCTGGAAGCGGCCATCGACCGCCAGTTGCCCGCACGTGCCCTGAGCTTCCCGGCGGCTTTTCCGAACCCCAGCGAATCGGCGGCAGACGCCCACGCTTCCGCGTTGTCGGCAAGCGTTCCGAGCCATGCGAAGCCGTCTGGAGCGCGCAGGCAGGTCATGACACCGACCAGCATTCTGCCTCTGAGATCACCGACGATGAACGAAGCCGTTCGCACAATCGGAGATATATAATTAATAATATTTACAAGATCCGGCCTGAACCGCCTGCCGGCTTCAAGAAACAGATCCATGATGGAAACATGAATCCGCGCGACCAGTCGCTCGACCGCGTCATCATTGATGCCCAGGAACAGGTCGCTGAGAAACTGCGACGTTTCGGATGCCACTTCAGGGTATCCGCGCCGGCGGCACAGTTCATCGCGGAAGAATGCCGCAAGCGCGGGGTCACCCGTGATTGATGCGGCCGTTCCCGTCATCAACAGGGCTCGCAGCGCTTCTCCTCCCCTGATCGGCGGCGGTCTGAACGTCGCCAGCACGGAGGCCATGGTGGCGTTGTAAGGCACGGCACGACAGAACGCATTGATGGGAAAATCATCGACCTTCGCCCATTCTTCCGGCGTGATGCGGTCCTGGTAGCAGTAATCGGCCGAGACATTGAACATTGTTTTCGGATGGCCGTCGATCTGGGCAACCAGCGCCAGATTGTTCTGCATCAGGTTCCTGCCCGCCGCGAGCACGTCCGATGCCACCGCCGCGCGCAGACCGGGATCAGAAATCACCGGCCAGGCAAGGCCCCAGGCGAGAAAGATGCCGGTAAACTGGTCTCGCGACGTGTCGGTGTTCCAGACGAGATCCTGGTCAGGCGGGGCCCCGATGCGAATATCACGGCCCGAAAACCAATCGCGCTTCCCGAAAAAACGCCCGAGAAACCCGTTTCCGCCGCACAACTGATGCAGCTTGTGAAATGCCCGAAGCGATGTTTCGACCGCGGCAAGCGCATGCGGATCGTTCGTCGCCCGCCACCTGAATACCTCGGCGGCAATGTAGGCTCCCGTCCAGATCGTCGAGTCGCCGCCGCCGCACACCCGTGCGAACGAGCCGTCAGGGCCGGGCTCAGCATCGAAAACAAGCCCGTTCGGACAGTGCAGATTCCGGATCGATGCCTCGAATGTCATCGCCTTTTCCAGAAGCGGTCCCGCTACAGACGCCAACGGCATCGCGATCAACGATGCAATGGACACACAGAGAACGAAGAGAATTTTATTCACCGGATTTCTCCACCATTTCACTCTCACGATCTGGAAGTCTGCTTCAGTTCAGCTCTGCTTGATGCGGATCCGTCTTGCTTCCCGAACACCCGGGGTTCAAAAAAAGCCGGTCATCATCTGATTCCGGACCGGATCTGACCGCGAGCATGGCAGTCTTCCCAATCAGCCGCCGGTTTCGTAGGGCCAGCAGACGGTGATGACGCGCGGAACATCCGAGTCTTTCACGATAACTTTGATGACATCGCCATTGAACCTGGCCCCGACGATGGCAAGCCGGTCACCACCCCGTTCGGGCCATTTGCGCGTCACACGGCCGTTCGCAACCGCTTCGTGAACCTGTTTGATATAAATGTCGCGCGCAACCATCTGGTCATACGCATGCCGCGTCACATGAACCGTTCCCGCCGCAATTTTTTCCGCTATCTCTTTGCGTCCCATACGCGCTCTCTCCAGCGTTATTGTATCAGGGTTTTGCCTGGAATAAAACGATGGACGTCAGCTCGATTTCTGGAGCTCTGAGATCGATTTGAAGAGGAGATCGCGTTCTTCGGGGTCGGCGACTTCGGGGAGATACTCCATCAGCCGCTGGGTATTGCGCGGGTCGCCCTGGACGGCAAGCGATCTGATCGCATTGAACCGAACCAGCGCCGAACCATCCCGCAGCAGCCGTTCGAGCAGAATCGCCGGCTCCTGGCCGCGAATGCCCTTCAACACATACGTCGCCGAGTCGCGCATCTCCACGCGCGGATCCTCGATCATGCCGCGCAGTTCTTCAAGCACCGTCTCAACGCCGAACTGAGACATCGCCTTGATCGCATTCGCCTTCACGCGATTGTCGTCATCCCGAAGCAGGGAACTGAGAATGGGAATCGCCCCCGGATCTCCGTTCTCTTCGAGCGCTTCGATCGCATTCGCGCGAACCCGTGGCGTATGTCCTTCGAGAAGCCCTGTAAAAAGACTTACCAGTTCAGGCAGATGTTTCATTGCCAGCAGTCGTGGGACAGTCTCGAGAATCGACAGGGAAGGCGGCCGATTCAGATACTCTTTCCAGAAGCCGATCTCAGCCGCTGTCGAAGCCGAGACAAGAGTTCTGATTTCCGCCAGGTCAGGGTCATCAGCAAGATGTCTGATTTTTTCTCCGACTTCAGACAGGCCTGAATTTTCCCCGATACGCAGATCGTCGTGTTCGCCCAGCCGTTGCTCATCCGGAAAAGCGTTGAGAAGCGGTTCCCCGGATACCACGGAAGGAATTTCTGCCGGCGGCATTTCATCCTGCGGCTCAGGAGATTCAGGCAACGCGGACACCCCGGGTTGCGGCTGCGGAAGATCACCGAACATGTCACTCCTGCCATGCTCCTCCGCGGATGCGTAATCAATATTCAGAAGCGGTTCCGGCCGGGGTGCCACCGCATCAAGATCCGCAAACAGACCTGCATCGTCGGCGACCGATTCACCCACGGGGCCTGAGATTTCCGAATTCTCAGGAGTTTCGGAGACCTCAGCGGCTTCAGAAGCGGAAAAGCCGACCTCCGGGGCCAGATCGGCAGGCGTGTCTGCCCCGGCGACAGGGATCGCAAGATCCGGCAGGCCGCTTTCACTGATGGCAGGCTCAAGGGAGGGCCATGTGAGTGCCTCCATGGAATTCCGAACCAGCCCTTCATCGGGGGCGATTATCGGAAGCTCTCCCGGAGTCTGCGTGGCGCCGGGGATCCCATTCAAACCTCGTTCGTCCTGAACATCGAAAGATGCAGGCAGCTCCGGACCGGGCTCAGCGATGCTTCCCAGAGCCTCAAGGGGTTGCATCTCTGGGTCGGGCGCAGATCCGGCGACGCTGTCCAGAATTTCAAGGGGCTGCGGATCGATGGTGGTTTCAGGCTCAACGATGCCGGTCAGCGTTTCGAGGGGCTGCGGATCGATGGTGGTTTCAGGCTCAGCGATGCCAATCAGCGTTTCGAGGGGCTGCTCTTCGATGGCCGGTGCAGGCTCAGCAATGCCGGCCGGAGATTCGAGGGGTTGCGGCTCAACAGCCTGTGAGGCAGATCCGGTCCAGGCTTCCGGAGTTTCACTGGG